>JAGKTT010000059.1 GCA_021153285.1 Bacteroidia bacterium | reverse complement strand
AGGCTAAATGGAAAAAGCCCGGTGCAATACCGAGCTTTATTCCAATCTAAGAGCGCCTCTTAATAATGTTAAACCGTCCAACTTTTGGGGGTCACATCAGTTAAGGAATATGAACAAAAAATGCTATTGACACTCGCTACCGGAAGTATCGGAGTAGGACTGGCAATCGTAGCAGGTGCTCCTTGGTGGATAGCAGCGGCAGTTATTAAAACAGCCATTGACCTTGCGTATATACACCTCGAACATCTAAACGAATTGAAAGCAGAACAGATATATCTTGATGCTGTGCCAATAACTCTGGAATGGGAGCAAGACAAAGATTTCTCAGCGACTCTATATTGTTCGATCGGAAATCGCGGAATGAACGACAACTACCGAATAGGTATCATAGTAGGGTCAACTGATTTGCTTACAAGGGGGCTGAATGATTACAAGAAATTAGAAAATGTAGGTGATGAAAATGTATATTCATTTACATTTTCGGGATTGAAACCGAATAAAAGGTACTACTATAGTGCAGTTCTAGCGCCTTTGGAAAATGATGATAAGTGGCATAGCGACTGCTGGAGATACGGAAAAATCGGAACGTTTACCCTGTCCCCCGACTACGGCGACGAATATATTACTGCTGTAGATTTAGGTCTTTCGGTAAAATGGGCAAGCTGCAACCTGGGAGCAACAAGACCAGAAGATGTGGGTAATTATTATGCTTGGGCTGAGATTGAGCCTAAGGAAGAATATACTGCAGATAACTATAAATATTACGATGGAACCATAGGGGTAGGATATAAAAAAATAACAAAATATTGCACAGATTCAAAATACGGAAAATTCGATTACTATAGGACACTTTCCTTGGATGATGATGCTGCGTATCAAACATTAGGAGGAAACTGGCGAGTACCAACCACATTAGAATGGCGTGAATTATACAATAATTGTACTTGGTATTGGGTTACTACTGATGATTCAAGATATTGGAAGGCTCAAAGTAAAAAGAAGGGCTACGAAGATAAATACATTCTAATTCCTTTAACTGGTACATACACTAGTAAAAAGCCAAATATCACGAAAAATTCTATCGGATACTATTGGTGTAATGAACTCAGTTTTGATTATTATGCAGATATGATAAGATTTGATTATACCAATGGCTTGTGGAGTAGCACTTATATTCGAGAAACAGGGCTCCCGATCCGCGCAGTCCTCAGAAAATAAAACAGTTCAGCTCTCATAACGGTATCACAAAACTGCCGTTATGAGAGCTGAATCAATTATAAATAAAATCAATACTCGTCCGGAGCGTATTTGAAAGGATCAAGCGGAGACTGATATTCGCAGTAGTCTGACTCCACGAAGAATCTCTTGAGCTCGATCTCTGCATTTTCAAGAGAGTCAGATGTGTGAACGATGTTCTCCTGAGCGCTGAGGCTGTAGTCACCACGGATTGTTCCAGGAACAGCCTTGCTGGCCTTTGTTGCACCAGCCATATCGCGCACCACCTGAACCGCACTGTAACCTTCCCAGCAGCAGAGGATTACAGGAGCTGCCATCATACCGTCACGCAGCCAAGGGAAGAAAGGTCTGTCGAGAAGATGGGCATAATGCACCTTCAGGATCTCCTCGTCTAGCTGAACCATCTTCATAGCAACGAGCTTGAGGCCTCTTTTCTCAAATCTTGAGATGACTTCGCCGATAAGACCTCTCTGGAGGCATCCCGGCTTAAGAATTACAAGTGTTCTTTCCATAATGTTTATCAATAATATTATTTTACCAATTCACTTTCTGTCTTGACAGCGGCATTGTCATACATCTTGCACCACCACCTCCTCGTGGAAGTTCAGAGCCGTCGATTGTTATAGCGCAAGACTTCTCACTCAAAACCACATCTTCCTGCTTACCAGCAATAAAATCCGATGCCCTTACAATATTGAAACCAACCTTGTCCAGTTCTTCCAATGTATGGATGTTTCTTGCATATGTCAGCACCTTGCCTGGAGCAAATGCGAAGAAATTGGCTCCGCTATGCCATTGTTCTCTTTCTTGATCCCAATCATCTTCACCTCCGCATACAAGAGGTTTCAGATCCATTCCCAACTCCTTTAAGGCCGGGAGAAGGCCGGCTACCGGTCTGATTGAAGCCACCTTGCCCTGATCGATCGTGATATGGACAGTCTGATATTGATTGGCCTGCATTATCAGAGGCTTGAAGATCATACACTTATCCTTATCAAGAAGAGTGAATACCATATCCAGATGAATGAACGATTCCGGCTGCGAAGGCAGCTGCTGGACCAGCACGTGCAGTATTCCTGAAGGATGAGCCTTGCAGAAACGGTCGACAATGAAATCGATTCCCTGAGGAGTGGTCCTGACTCCGTTTCCGACAATAAGTATATCCTCACGGGCGATCAATATATCTCCTCCCTCCATAATGATCTCGGATTTTTCCGACTGATTTTCATTTGCATCCACCACACCGCACTCAAAAGCTCCGCTGTAGCGGTAGATTGCATCCATAATCAAGGACTCACGCATACGGACCTTATTTGCCATACGGCAGATAAGAGCTTGGTTTCCGATTGTCACAGCAGCATCGCGGGTGAAATAAAAATTATAAAGAGGATAAAGGGCGTAATATTCATTACGCAGATATGAGGTCAATGTATCCACTCTGGCAGGAAGTCCTTCGATCAGAACACGAGCGAGTTCGACTGATTCCATTGCCATAAGAGTGTCAATATATGGAACGACATCCTCTGCGACACATATCCTGTGGATCAGATCCGCACGAGGCTTCCACTGCTCGAGAACCCTGACAAGCAGTTCACGGACTTCATATACCGAAGCCAGTTTTGAAAGCACGCCTGAAAGCTGCTCATATTCGTTCTGAGCGATAGAAAGATTGAGAATATCGCTGTACAATGCCCTCTGGACATTCCTCGGCGTCATATTCTCAACCTCAGCACCAGGGCGATGCAGAAGGACTGCATTCAATCTTCCGATTTCAGACTGGACTTCAATCTTAAGCTTGCTATGTTCCATAAACAGGGACTTAAACCGATTTTGTAAATATAGCAATTATATGCCAAACTGCCAAAACTACCGTCTCATAAGTCTCAAAATCACATTATGAAGACCGCTGTCGGTGTGAGGCGAAGATTTATCAAGAGGAGTAAGTTTCACTGTTACATCTTCAGAGTCCAGTCTCTGAGGAAGATTCACCTTCATCTTAAACACCTTCGAAGTATCGGAAACCGACATACCGATGCAGACCGAGTCCTCGAATCTGTTATATGACCTCAGGACAATCTTATGTTTTCCTTTCATCAGGTAAAGCATAATCTTCTCCGTTCTGTCAGTCGTCCTATATGGATTCAGATGCTTGGCCATACTCCTGCCATCCACCATCAGTTCCATTCCATTTCCGGAACGGACATCGAGGATGACCTTGGAAGGTCGTTCAAGCCAAATGTTGCCTGTCATCAGATAATTGGAAAAAGGGGAAGCATCAGAGACCAGTGATCCATAAGGAATTTCTGTCCACTCACTTACACGCTCCAGCGATATAGGATTGTCAAATGTACCTCCACGCATCCTGCCGAGACATAGACTGTCAATGCTGATAGCCTGAGACACACGTATTTCATCTCCATCGTCCAAAGTGAGGTCCATCGTCATATCTCCGACACACAGACGTACCTGACGACCTATCTCCTCTTCCGTATACGTCAGTTCCACAGCTGAAACAGGACGGTCCAAACCGACATTCCAGGTATATCCGACTGTACTTCTATAGTTGCTGTAATAATCGAAGCAGGAATAACTGTACTGCGGAACAGCATTCTTCCAGGACAGACTGGCATTTCCCGATAAATTAAATGGAGAAAAGATTTCGGTCACCGGCTTGTCGTAGGTCACCTTGATAACCTTTACATCCGGTCTGGCGTACATATCAGGAGTAGTATAGACAACAGTATTGCCTCTACAATCCTTCCATTCTGCACCCTCGACACTTACTGGTCCTTCATCTGCCAGGAGTTCGATATCAAGGTCTGGGTACCGGCCTGTCAGGAGCAGATAAATCACATTATCCTTGACTGTCGCCACTCCCCATTCATATTCCTGAGCAAACCGTCCCTGAGGTAGCACAGATGTTCCGTATATTGCCTCGCCATTGTCCTTGAGCCATCCTCCTATGCGACGTATCACCTCATCCTCGAAAGGTACGATGCTTCCATCCGAGGCAGGACCGATATTGAGAAGATAATTTCCACCGTGTGCGACCACATTGATCAATGTACGCAGCTTCTCGGCATACTTGGCATCGACACTCCCCCTTTCCTGCCAGCTGCGGTAGCTCCAGGTCTCCGGAAACATTGAGGCCGCACTCTGCCAGGGAGACTGCAATGCGCTCTCCGGCAACTTGTTATCTGCCATTACAGCAAAGTCATATACATCATTTCCAAGTCTGCCGCTTACCATACAATCAGGCTGAAGTTCCTTTACCAGATCATATAGTTCCCGGCTCTGCTGAGGAAGCAGCGAGCCCATATCGAACCATAATTCCGATATCGGGCCGTAATTCTCAAGAAGTTCCCTTATCTGAGCCTTGCTGAATTCGTGATGCTGCGGAGTGACAAAATCGGCATTGTGACTGGAGATCGGATATGCATAAGGATAGTGCCAGTCGATCAGAGAAAAATAGAGTCCGAACCGAAGGCCGTGCTTCCTGCAGGCGTCGGAGAGTTCCCTTACGAAATCCCTATGTGAAGGCATCATCGCAACGCTGCTGTAAGAAGTAGTCTTTGTATCAAACATACAGAATCCGTCGTGATGTTTCGATGTAAAGACAATCGAACGCATACCGCCTGCCTTGGCCAGTTCTGCGATTTTGTCCGCATCGAATCCGGACGGATCGAAGTTACGGGCTTCTTCAGCATACCAGTCTGAGAATATTCCGGCAAATGACTGTATCTGTTCACTGTACCCTTGTCTGACCGGCTCTCCGTCATATACTCCCCCGAAATGGGAATAGAGTCCGAAATGAATGAACATTGAATATTTATCTGACTGCCAGTCATTGTTTTGAGCGATTGCAGCGAATAAGCAGCAGACAATCGACAGCAAAAGCATAGTACATTTCTTCATAGGAACCTGATTTGAATGCTAATATACTGAATATATTGATTAACTTTGCAAGAAAGCAATCATACTATGAAGAAAAAGATCATCACCATTGTTTCACTGATTGCGGCGCTCACGCTCGCCGGATTCATATACTTCAAATTCTACTTTGTATTCGGAGAGGGCGTAAAAGCCGGTGAATTGAATTTTGTGGTCTATAAAGGTTATGTATTCAAGACCTATGAAGGACGTGTGATCCAGGCCGGATTCGGCAAAGGCAAAGGCACTAATCCAGGCGTCATCCAGTCTTATGAATTCGATTTTTCCATCACCGACCAAGCTATCGCAGATTCCCTGATGAGATGTGGAGGAAAGACCGTGGAACTTCGATACAAGGAATACCTCGGAACTCTCCCTTGGAGAGGAAAGCAGAAATACATAGTAGACGGAATCGTATCTGTAAGAGAATAAAAATCAGCAACATATGAAGAAATTGACATTAATCCTAAGCGTTTTATGCTTAGGATGGACATTATCGGCACAGCCAGGTATAATCAGCACAAGAGAGGCTAACGCTCAAGACGGAAAGATCCTCACAATGGAAGAGACGATTCTTTCAAGAGAGCTTTCTCCTGCAAACATATATGCAAGCTGGGAGGATGAAGGCAATATCTTTATGCACAAGGATGGCAAATGGCAGTCATATAATGTCGCTACAGGAGAAATCGGCAATATGTCCGGAAGAGCCTACGCCCGCCGTATGCTGGCAAAAGTCAAGGACAGAAGTCTTTATCTGGTATATGCAGACGGTACTGAAAAGCTCATCGCAGAAAGTGAAAACGATCAGATAACATATGGAGATTTCGTAAGCCGTAACGAGTTCGGCATCGACGGAGGAATCTTCTGGGCACCGGACAGCACCAAGGTGGCATTCTACCGCAAGGATGAGAGCAAGGTCACATCCTTCCCTCTTCTCGACATCACCACCCGCACCGGTTCTCTCAAGGAGATCAAGTATCCGATGGCCGGAATGGAATCGGAAAATGTACAGCTGGGAATCTATGACCTCGCATCAGGACAGACCGTCTATGCAGCTGTGGATGACTTCGGATACGATAGATATCTTACAAATATAACCTGGTCACCTGACGCAAGCACGATTTATATACAGGTTCTGGACAGAAGCCAGAAGCATCTGAAGCTCAATGCATATTGTGCCAAGACGGGTTCTTATATCAAAACAATACTTACTGAAGACAATGAGAAATATGTAGAGCCTTTCGATCCATTGTACTTTATCAAGGGACAGAATTTCTTCATTTACCGCACAGCCAACCGCGACGGTTACCGCAACCTATATCTCTGCGACAATGACGGAAACATACGTCGTCTGACATCTGTGGATGCCGATGTAAAATACGTGGGCAATGACGGAAGATATGTATATTACACTTCAGCTGAAGTATCCCCTGTCGAGAATCATCTTTTCAGAATCGAGATAAAGAATCTGAAAAAGGGAGTTGCTAAAGCATCATTCGGAAAGCCTCAGAGACTTACATTCGCCGAGGGATGGCACGAAGTCCAGTTCAGTCCTGACTATAAGCATTTCATTGATTCATACAGTTCACTCTGCACACCAAGAATCGTAAACCTCTGTACCACAGATGGTAAGATTCGTAAAAACCTTTTTACCGCTGATGATCCGACTCTTGACTACGCATATACGGAAATCAGCCTCGGTACTGTAAAGAGTGCTGACGGGCTGTATGACAATTACTACCGTCTCATCAAGCCTAAGGATTTCGATCCATCAAAGAAGTATCCTGTAATCGTTTACGTCTATGGCGGTCCGCATTCGCAGATGGTACAGAACACCTATCTTGCACAGCTCCGCAGATGGGAGATGTATATGGCTCAGAGAGGGTACCTCGTATATGTACAGGATAACAGAGGCACAGAGAACCGCGGCATCGCTTTCGAACAGGCTATCCACGGTCAGTGCGGACAGGCAGAAATGGCCGACCAGATCGAGGGTGTGAAAATGCTGATGGAGCTTCCTTATGTCGATAAGGAACGCATAGGCGTTCACGGATGGAGCTATGGCGGATTTATGACAATATCACTCATAACCAATTACCCTGAAATCTTCAAGGTAGCTGTAGCCGGTGGCCCTGTTATCGACTGGAAGTGGTACGAAGTAATGTACGGTGAGCGTTATATGGACAATCCAGACACAAATCCCGAAGGCTATGCCAAGACCAGCCTCATAAACAAGGCTAAAGACCTTAAGGGCAAGCTATTGATCTGTCAGGGAGCAGTCGACCCTGTGGTAGTTTGGGAACACAGTCTCAGTTTCATCAGGGAATGCATAAAGAACAATGTTCAGGTGGATTACTTCCCTTACCCTTGTGCAGAGCATAATGTTATGGGCAAGGACAGAGTCCATCTGCACGATAAGATTTCAATGTACTTCGAGGATTACCTGTAGCGGAACTCGGAATGCTGCCTGTCCTGGAACGGAACAGGAGCTACAGACATTCCGACTCCGACAATAAACTCTCCTACGACAAATGATGCCTGCACGCCAAAGGAATATACTTCCGGCGTCGCAGGCATTCTTATTGCTGCCATATCAGCATCAGGACGAGGGAACAAAACAGGAGAATATACTGCAATAGACTGAAAATACTGGCTCCAGAATGCTATTGAAAGATTCTCTGATGGTCGGTAAAGTATACCTTCACGCGTACCCATACCCCAATTGTTTCCTCTGACACCGAGCTGAGCTCCATACATAATTCCTGAAAGAAAATAGAAATTACGGCCCAATTTCAACGTATTTCCTATCATCTTCTGTTCGGAAACATACAGTTGCGGTACATTTATATAATTGGATACCAGAAGGTTAGAGAAAAACTTTTCCGGATGGTCCATATTGAATTCACCGAATCCGATGCTGCCGTCAAAACCATATACAGGCAGTACGTGGAAAACAGGCTTGAGCAGTGGCGCGGCATTCCAAGGCAAGAGTCCGTTCAAATACTCAGCCGGAACGAAAAGCTGAGGCGAGAGCAGATTAGGAATTGGCTGTGGAAATGAATCCACCTTCTCCTTTACCTGTCCAGCAACACTAAGAGCGAGCCCCGTCAGCAGCAAAATCATCAAAATATATCGTTTCATACCTGTCATTAACATATCCATTTCACTTTATCATCTTTTGCACCACCAATCCTCCCAAATGACAATTAATATGCCCCGATCCCAGATCACAATATTCAGTGAGAATATTTTCACGACTGTAATTATGCTTATCTGTCTCAAGACATATGATGCAGTCCGGTTTCAATGAGGGAATGATATACTTGTTTACAGCATAATGGTCATCATTGATGTTCCAGTGCTATCAGAGTAAGCCATATTGAAATATACTGAACCAGGCAGCTCAAGCAGTCTCCGCTGCTCAGATCAAGGGCTGCAATGTCTGTTTTGTGCTTGTGGTCAAGTACGTTTGCCATATGATATTTGCATTAGAAGCACAATACGCCGTGCAAGAGCCCTTGGGCTGAGCTCGCGCACGGCGTGATTGAGCGGTCGGCGGCCGTATCTGCCGACAGCGGTGCTATGTAATTAAAGCGTCGGTGCCTCTTATTTGAATTTCAGGCACCGACGCTCCTGTTTTGGTATCATTTTGAACTGTTTTTGTGAGCGTAGAACCACGCTTTGCCTTATATAGGGACCGACGGTATCGCTTAGCTTGGACACAGACTTCTGCGACTACCCTGTAATAAGCAAGTTTTGCCCGATTCAGGCCCGAATGCTGCATTTCACTGAAAAAGAAAGCCTGTCGAAGTATTTTCTTTGTGTAAACAGGTATATCATTCCCTTCACTGAAGCGATTGCAGAACTTCATACAAGAGCAGGGAAATGGTAAAACCTCGTGCATTTTATCGAAATCGGATCGTTTAGAGCGAGTTTTTACTATTTTCTTGCGGGTTTGGACGCCAAGCAGATATATAGTTCCCATATTTATTCTAAATTTGCTAAGATTTAGGGGTGGGTATTATGCACACCCCTGAAAATTGTGATAAGTTTATGAATATTGAATAAAGGTATAAGGTAGAAAACTTTGAGCGAAGCGATAGCAAGTCCCCTCTCCGAGAGAGAGGGGATTTAGGGGTGAGGTAACGTTGACATATTTTCATATTATGCACACCCCTGAAAATTGTGATAAGTTTATGAATGTTGAATAAAGGTATAAGGTAGAAAATATGAAATCTATAAAAGACGTATATAAAATAGGTAAAGGTCCTTCAAGCAGTCATACAATGGGACCGTTCAAAGCTGTAAGACATTATTTAGATAGTCACGAAGATACTGACCATCTGCACGTTACACTGTATGGATCTCTTGCAGCGACAGGCAAAGGCCATCTTACAGACACTGCAATCCAGGAAGCGTTTGAAACCTGGTGTCAGACAGATAAGGAAACCCTCGAGTGCAAGAACAGACGTTGCGGAAATGTCACAATCGACTGGAAGCCGAAGGAATTCCTTCAGGTCCATCCAAACGGAATGAAGATAGCATCGGTCAATTCAGACGGTGACCTCTATGACAGATGGACATACTACAGCATAGGCGGAGGAGACATCATCTGTATGGACAATCCGCTCGAAGGCGAAGCCAATGACGACATTTACGAAAAGACCACTCTTACGGAAATACTTAACTGGTGCAACTCCACAGGAAAGAATTTCTGGGAATACGTAGATGAGACAGAAGGCAAGGACAGCGGTGTATGGGAGCATCTCGAACTTGTATGGAAGGTGATGCAGGAAGCTGTAGAGCGAGGAATAGAAGCCGAAGGTGCGCTTCCGGGCCATCTGCATATCAGAAGAAAGGCAATGAGCTACCACGTCAGAGCTTTCGGACAGGGAGATACATTCAAGACCAGAGGACTTGTATTCTCATTCGCGCTTGCAGTAAGTGAGGAGAATGCTTGCGGTGGTACCATCGTAACTGCTCCTACCTGCGGTTCGTGCGGTATTATGCCAAGCGTTCTGTACCATATGAAGAAAAGATATAATTTCAGCGACAGCAGAATCATAAAGGCCCTTGCAACAGCCGGTCTTATCGGCAGTGTCGTGAAGCACAACGCCTCCGTATCAGGAGCAGAAGTCGGATGCCAGGGAGAAGTAGGAGTGGCCTGTGCAATGGCTGCAGCGGCAGTAGCCCAGCTGATGGGAGGAAGTCCGTCACAGATCGAATACGCTGCCGAAATGGGACTTGAACATCATCTCGGTCTCACTTGCGACCCGATCGGAGGACTTGTCCAGATTCCTTGTATCGAAAGAAATGCATATGCTGCTGCCAGAGCAATGGATGCCGGTATCTATGCCCTGTATACTGACGGTCTTCACAGAGTCAGCTTCGACCAGGTTGTAAGAGTTATGAAAGAAACAGGAAAGGATCTTCCACCGATCTACAGAGAGACCAGCGAGGGCGGCCTTGCCAAAGCTCTTGAATAATTCTGTCACACACAATTCTAAACGAAAGCGGGATCTCTGATGAGGATCCCGCCAAAAAAGAAAATTTGAATTGTGTGTGTTAAAGAATATTCCTTCACAGGAACAATGCAAAGATACTAACATTTACCCCCTTCAACATATCATTTCAGGAGCCATTTCTATCACATTTGTCGGATTTTTAGTAATATTGCCATATATTTGCATTCTATGGACATTTCAATATACGACAATTATAGCGGAGCTGACCGCGACTTCAACTTTTTTCATATTGACGGCGAGTACAAAATGTGTGATTCATTACTTGCCATCATATGTCTGAGAGGCAAGGCAAGATTCCGCATCAGGCTCCGTGACTACGAAATAAGAAGGGGAAGTTATCTCCTTATCGGCGCCAACGACCCATTCTTTATTGCCGAGAAAAGTGACGATTTCCGCATCGACGTCGTGCGCGCCGGAGACTCTATATTCGATTTATCATATGATGATGTCCTGAAGCAGAGATTGGAAAAACTGATCATCCAGAAACCGACAAACATAATAAGCAACAAGAAGCTGATGATGTTCCACATCATCCATTCTTATCTGAAGGTAATGATAAAGGAGCGTAATGACTTCTACCGGGATATGATTGTTTTCGAATATATCAAGATATTCCTTTATGAAGCTTGCCATATTCTGGATGACACTCAAAGTGAAGGTACACCGAAAAGCAAAGAAAGGAATATTACAGCACATTTTTTCCATCTGATTGAGAACCATTATAAAGAAAACCGAAAGGTGGAGTCTTATGCCGAAGAAATTGGAATATCTGCCAAACATCTGGCTTATGTCATCAAGAAGACTACTGGCAAATATCCATCTGAATGGCTGGAAAATTATGTACTGCTGGAATCTAAAAGGCTTCTGCGAAATACAGATCTTAGCGTTCAGGAAATCAGCTATGACCTTAATTTCTCGACACCATCACATTTCGGAAAATTCTTCAAGAGTCAGACTGGAATGACGCCTAAAAAATTCAGAGACAGCACTTTGCATATAAGATAAACTATGGGAAAAAGAAAATTCGACACCTGCTTCTTCGAGCGCTATGCGCAGATCTGCCTTGAAACCATTCTTGGCAACAGCTACGCAGACCTCATCAACGAGGATAGGCCCGACCTCCAGAAACCTGACCACAGTCTCGGTATCGAGGTCACTCGAGCTATGGAACCGAGAAAAGATGTCGCACAAGACCTCTTGAGCGAAATGGCAGGATTCGAAGTCCCGTCTGATGCACAAGAAGATATTGACCGTATCATAAAGAGCGGTTACGGTTATGGTCTTCAGGAGGGACGTTACATCGGACATATAGAATACGAATACTGGCGTCTGGCACAGCCTCTTCGCCGTATTATCGAAAGCAAGGTAAGCAAGGTGGGATCGGGATTCTACGGCGATTTCGAAGAATACGGACTATACATCTTCTGTAAGGACAATCTCACACCAGAAGAAGTCATCCTTACAATGGAATACACCAGTGACCTTCAGCGTCATCTGGACCTCAAATACTCGAAGATGTACCTCTCCCTCATTGACCGTCTCTATGTCTGCGACCTCAGTGACGTAGATCCGCGACACCAAACGACAAAATGCGCATCCCACGAAATCAGCCGTGGAATGCGCACCCTGTTCTTTATGCAAGCGTTATCAGACTAAAGATTCGCAGTCTGCGCAGCGACCTTGGCTGCAACTGCAGCGAAATCTTCAGTGCTGTCTGCGAATAGGATACCGCGTGAGGAATTGATCAGAAGACCTCCGTGGTCATTGGATCCGTGAGCTATGACTTCTTCTGCAGAGCCTCCCTGGGCTCCGACGCCAGGAACGAGGAAGAAATTGTCAGGACAGAAGCTGCGGAGTTCCTCGAGCTTGTCAGCCTTGGTAGCACCCACCACGAACATCATATTGTCCGGTGTGGAGATTTCCATCATCTCTTCCATAACAGCCTGATAAAGCGGCTTGCCATCCTTTTGAGCATTCTGGAACTGGTATGCAGAAGCATTTGATGTCAAGGCAAGTACGATAGCCCATTTGTCCTTGTACTCAAGGAACGGAGTGACGCTGTCGGCACCCATATAAGGTGCTATTGTCACTGCATCGAAATCCATCTCTTCAAAGAAAGCCTTTGCATACATCTTCGCAGTATTTCCAATGTCTCCCCTCTTTGCATCAGCGATAAGGAAGATTTCAGGATATTTCGTTCTTACCCTTGGTTGCCAATGCCTTGATATGCTCAGGCATCTTATTGAAATCCACATCCAGACCTACGCAGAGCATACTCTTCTTCGCCTGGATCTGCTGGTATAACTGTTCTCTATTCATAATCAATAATATCTATAGAATAATGCAATTGCTTCCATTCCTGCGAAGAGCTGCTTCAATAGGTAACTCTCGTTTGGAGAATGGATAGTATCTCTTTCAAGGCCGAATCCCATAAGAAGAGGATCAATACCGAGAATACGCTGGAGATCGGCAAGGATCGGAATCGAACCGCCACCGCGTGAAGGGACAGGCTCGATACCATACACTTCAGTCATAGCTTTCTCAGCTGCCTTATAAGCTGGAGATGAGATCGGAATAAGGAAGCCGTCACCACCGTGATGAGGAATGACTTCCACCTTCACATAATCCGGTGCAATTGAAAGGAAATGCTCAGTAAAGAGTTTTGTAATGGTAGCACTGTCTTGATTTGGCACAAGTCTCATAGAGATCTTGGCGTGAGCTACAGAAGGAAGGACTGTCTTGGCTCCTTCACCGATATATCCGCCCCAGATACCGTTTACATCCAGACAAGGACGAATACCTGTACGTTCGAGAGTGCTGTATCCCGTTTCACCCTTAACCTCCTTTATATCAAGAAATTCCTTATACTCCTGGAGATCGAACGGAGCACGTGAAAGCTTGGCACGATCCTCATCGGAAAGTTCTACGACATCATCATAGAATCCCTTGACAGTAATGTGACCATCTTTATCGATGAGTGAGGAAATCATATCGCAGAGAACATTGATAGGATTAGCGACTGCTCCACCGTAATGTCCTGAATGAAGATCCTTGTTCGGACCGGTAACCTTTACTTCCACATATGAAAGTCCACGCATTCCGCAATTGATCGAAGGAACTGACTCCGAAATCATAGTTGTATCGGAAACGAGTATGATGTCTGCAGCAAGACGCTCCTTGTTTTCCGATGCCCAGGCAGCGAGTGAAGGACTTCCGATTTCCTCCTCTCCTTCAAGGATGAATTTCACATTGTGCTTGAGACCACCTTCACGTACCATAAACTCGAATGCCTTGATGTGCATAAAGAGCTGGCCTTTATCATCATTCGCTCCACGCGCATATATGGCCCCGTTACGGATTTCCGGTTCGAAAGGATCTGAATGCCAGAGTGCAATCGGATCCACAGGCTGTACGTCATAATGGCCATATACGAGCACTGTAGGAAGTGACGGATCAATCATCTTCTGACCGAATACCACAGGATGTCCTGTGGTAGGATAAACGGCTGCTTCGTCAGCTCCGGCTTCCATAAGCAGTTCGACAAGTCTTTCAGCACAGCGCTGCATATCAGGCTTATGCTGCTCAAGTGAGCTGACCGAAGGGATTCTCAGAAGAGAGAAAAGTTCTTCGAAGAATCTTTCCTTATTGGTTTCAATGTATTGTTTCATAATGTGGTGTTATTTTGCTAGTTTTTCCTTTGCATAAGCGAGGGTAAGATTGAATGTCTTCTTTGAAGATGACGGAGCCTCGTACATCGCGTCAGTCATAATCTGTTCGCAGATAGAACGGAGTCCACGCGCTCCAAGTTTGTTCTCGATGGATGTATCTACTATGAGATCCAGAACCTCTGGCTCTACCACTAGCTTGATACCGTCCAGTTCGAACATCTTTTCATACTGCTTCATCAGGGCATTCTTCGGTTCTGTAAGAATTCTCTTCAATGCTTCTCTGTCAAGATGGTCAAGGTATGTTATCACAGGAAGTCGTCCGATGATTTCCGGAATCAGTCCATACGAGCGAAGATCCTGAGCCTCAACATATTTCAAAAGATTGTCCTTATCGATCTGCTGCTTGTTTGCTGCTCCGAAACCGATAACCTGAGTGTTAAGTCTTTGAGCGATCCTGCGCTCTATTCCTTCGAAGGCACCACCGCAGATGAAAAGAATATTCTGAGTGTTCACGTGAAGGAATTCCTGCTCCGGATGCTTGCGGCCACCTTGCGGCGGAACATTCACCACGCTTCCTTCAAGAAGTTTCAACATTGCCTGCTGCACACCTTCTCCGGATACATCACGCGTGATGGAAGGATTGTCGCTCTTACGTGCAATCTTGTCGATCTCATCAATGAAAACAATACCTCTTTCTGCTCTTGCCACATCATAGTCAGACTCCTGAAGAAGACGTGAAAGAATACTCTCCACATCTTCACCCACATAACCGGCCTCAGTAAGTACTGTAGCATCTACGATAGTGAACGGCACATTGAGAAGTTTAGCTATTGTCTTAGCCATCAAAGTCTTACCAGTTCCGGTAGGACCTACCATAAGGATATTGGACTTCTCGAGCTCGAACTCATTGTCAGCAGCGAGATTATTGTTTATTCTCTTATAATGATTGTATACTGCGACAGAAAGAAGTTTCTTTGCCCTGTCCTGTCCGATGACATACTGGTCCAGAAACTCGTGGATATCCTTCGGCTTATGAAGGGAATCCACCTTGTCCAGAGGCTTTGATGACTTGGCAGACTTATCAAAATCTTTAAGATAGTCGCCGGCCATCTTTACGCAATCGGCACATATGCAGGCATCAAGGCCCTGAAGAAGAAGCGGGACCTCATTCTCCCTTCTTCCGCAGAACATACAATATCTGGTATTCTTATTGGATTTTGCCATATGTTATCTCTTCTTTGTCAGAATCTCATCGATCATACCATATTCAAGAGCCTCCTGAGATGTCATCCAGAAGTCACGGTCTCCGTCCGCAAAGATCTTTTCAAGGGGCTGTCCTGAATGTTCGGAAATGATGGAATAAAGTTCTTTTCTGGTCTTCTCGATTTCCTGAGCGGCAATGAGAATGTCTGATGCCTGGCCACGGGCACCTCCCAAAGGCTGATGTATCATCACACGTGAATGCTTGAGAGCCGATCTTTTGCCCTGAGCTCCCGCACAAAGCAGTACCGATCCCATAGAAGCTGCCATTCCAGTACAGATGGTAGCTACATCAGGGTCAATGATCTGCATTGTATCATAGATACTTAGACCT
The DNA here is from genome assembly GCA_021153285.1 of Bacteroidia bacterium. Classification (GTDB taxonomy): domain Bacteria; phylum Bacteroidota; class Bacteroidia; order Bacteroidales; family UBA932; genus Cryptobacteroides. The sequence continues at coordinate 13,392 of JAGKTT010000059.1, read as the reverse complement.
GAATGGACCTGACCGCCAGGTGTATTGATATACAATGAGATATCGCTTGAATTGTCGCTTGAAGCAAGGAAAAGAAGCTGGGCTGTGATAATGTTAGCAACATCGTCGTCGATCGGAACGCCAAGGAAGATGATCCTGTCCATCATAAGACGGCTGAAGACATCCATAGACGCCACATTGAGTTTCCTTTCTTCAATGATTGTAGGATTGATATAGCTGTCGAGAACAGACTGATATCTGTGCATTGTCATTGAGCTGATTCCGTGCTCAAGAACTGCATATTTATTGAATTCCTTATTCATAGTATCAAAAAAGGCCGGCTTTGCGAGCCGGCCTGTAAGTCAAATTAATTCAACTCGCGGAATTTCTCTACTGAGATCTTCTTCTTCTTGAGTGTAACGACCTCACGCACAGCAGCGAATGTCTTCTCGTTCTCTACCTGCTCGAGAATTCTTCTTCCCTGCTCCTCCTGTGAGAGGATGTTCTTAGCGAATGCCTCAAGCTGCTCCTCCGGAACATTGTTCATTCCGTACATAGCGAACTGGTATGCAGCGAAGCCCTTTGCGCTTGCAAGAAGGTCTGCCTCCTCGATCTGTACATTGTACTTCTGCATAAGGTAGCTGCGAACCATCTGCCACTTGTAGTCAACGATGAAGAGAGGCCAATCCTTCTCGATGTCCTCCATTGTGAACTTTCCGTCGTTGATAACATAGATCCATCTCTTGAGGAATTTCTCCGCAACAGTGACATTTGCCTTCTCAAGAAGATATGTCTTTGCATCCTTAGAGAAACGGAAATCTGCCTCCTGAGCATACTCAGCACGGATTCTTTCCTCTACCTTTGCGTCGAACTCAGCCTCAGTCTTTACGCCGAAGATCTTCTCGAAAGTCTCTTCTGTAAGAGGTGCATTGACGAAAGTCTTCACGTTCTTCACAGTCATCTTGAACATAGGATCAAGAGTAGCGAGCTCATCCTTGTTTACCTTAAGCATAGATGCACGGTCAGTCTCGTTCTCGAATGCCTCGTTTACATTCACGTCAAGGACATCACCTGGCTTTACACCTACAAAAGAAGCTCTTGCAGCCTCAGCAACATTGCGGAGAGCTACATAAGTGCCCTCTACCTTAGTCTCACCCTGCTCGAAGTCAACGATGATGAAATCCTCTTCCTTAGCAGCCTCACCCTCTTCAAGTGAACCATACTGACGGAGAAGATTATTCTTCATCTCATTCTTCGCAGCCTCTGTCACAGTGATTGTATAGTATGTAACCTCATCATCCTTTGAAAGCTCGAATGAGATCTCCGGATTCTCTGCAATGTCGAACTTGAAAGTAAAGTCATTACCTGCAACCCACTCAGTCTCAGGCTGGTCTACGCTTGGAAGCGGCTCACCGAGAACGCGGAGATTGTTCTCCTGGATGAAGTTGTTAAGCTCTGCTGCCACTGCATCATTCACTGAATCTCCAAGAGCCTGAGGGCCGTACATCTTCTCTACGAGAGACATAGGAACCATACCCTTGCGGAAACCCTTGAATTCTGCCTTCTTTCTGTAATCGTTAAGTCTCTTCTTTCTGTTCTCTGCATAATCCTCAGCTGCAACTGTGATAGTGAGCTCAAGGTTGAGATCGTCAATTCTGTTCTGTTCAAGTTTCATATTATCAATATTTTAATTATTTTCCACCTGATTACACGCAGTCTTGCGCATAAAAGCCTGCAAAAATAATAATTCTAAGCGACATTTCAAAATATCACTTTCCGGCCTTTTCCTTTCTCTTCGGATAAGATACACGGGAATGATACATCTGTGAAAGATATGCCTTGATGACCTCTTTCAGTCTGCTGATTTCACGAAGCGAAATATCCGCATCACTGAGCTGGTCTTCCTTGGCCTTTCCATCCACAATTCTGTCCACAAGCGATGAAATGCTTTGAGGAGAATAATCCTTAAGGCTTCTGGATGCAGCTTCGACGGCATCACATATCATAAGTATCACCTGCTCCTTGGTAGAAGGTTTCACTCCATCATAATAGAATTCTGCAACATCACCCGGATCACCTCCATCATTGAGATACTGTGTAAGAAAATATCCTGTACTTGTAGTTCCGTGATGAGATACTATAAACTCCTTGATGATACCCGGAAGGCCATTCTTTTCAGCCATAGCAAGTCCGTCAGACACGTGCTTTATTATCTCTTGAGCGCTTTCCTTCGGAGTCAGTCCGGCGTGATATCTTATTCCGGAAGTTTCATTCTCCGTAAAGCATTGAGGATTAGCAATTTTACCTATATCGTGATAAAGTGCCCCGGCTCGGACCAGAAGTACGTTGGCATCGATTGACCTGGCAGCAGCATCGGCGAGATTCATAACCTGAAGGCAATGCTGGAATGTACCCGGAGCCTTATCTGCAAGAGTCCTCAGAAGCTTATTGTTCGTATCGCAAAGTTCCGTAAGCTTGGTATTCGACACCAGTTTGAAAATCTTCTCGAAAAGATATATCAACGGATATCCTGCTACAGACAGCAGAGCTCCAAGTCCCAGATCCAGAACAGTATGATAATCTTTGAGTCCCTCTGTACCATCCACAAGTCTGAAGGCTCCCCAGACCACGGTCAATACACCGAATACGATAAGTGCCGTCACAAACTGGAGCCATCCCCTATTGAAGAAACCGAAGACAAAGATACAGACGCATCCGGCCACGAGATACATCATAAACAATTCCACTCCGTCCGGAGCAAAGATCAGCATCGGAAGCAGGGATATGAAATAAACGGAAAACACCATTCTTCTCGAGAAAAACGCCAGAAGATACAGAGATATCAGTGTAAAAGGCAGCATATAGAACAGAGCAGGATCTGTCTTGGCCACTATCGAAGACGCCAGAGCTGCAATGGCGAATACCATCAGAAGATATATATATTTATTGTACTCATCGAATATCCTGAAATTACAATAGCAGATGGCAAGGAAGAGCACAAGGACAATAAAGAATGCAATAAGAATGTTTCCGATCCACATAAAGACTTCCGAAGAGCCGTAACCCACACTCTTGTCAAACTCTGCCTTATATGAATCCAGAAGCTGTTCGATCTCTGCAGTCACCATTTCTCCTTCAGAAACTATGACCTGTCCTGCCCGGACGACGCCCTGGGTTGTAGAAACGAAATTGACCTTTTCTTCGTGTACCAGATCGGTTGTCTGCTGATCGAAGATAAGATCCGGAATGACAAGAGACGATAATGATGCAGATGCATACAGGGAATCGACATTCATTTCCGGAAACGCCCTGACAAGGGCGTCATATAGATATGATGTAGCATCTTCGAGTGTAAAAACCTCTGAAACAGGCACTTTCACAGCCCTTCTATCCTTCTGCACATATATGACATTGGAAAATTCATCCACATTCTGTCCTGCCGACGGAGCAAGCACTCCCTTGGAGTAAATATATGCAAGTGTTTCTTCAGCAACAGGTTTGAGGACTGAATTTTCACCAAGTTCGACAGAGGCCAGAGCAGTGCGGCTGCGCAAATAAGCCTTTGTGTCCATACGATAATACGGAACAATCTCAGAACCAGCCTTGTCTCTTTCCTCAAGAAGCTGGGAATCAGTCTTGAGAACAGGGAAATCAAACTGCGCAAGGAGCGTTCCGTGCATCCACGGCGAACCTTTTTCATAGTCATAATTGAACTTAGGGCTTCTAGGCATAATAAGCACAAGAAGCAGGAAGAGTCCGATCAATGGCAGATAAGCCTTCAGTGTGCGTGGTATATTTATTTTCCTCATAACAATTTCCTATAAAAGCATAGTCAGTGCCACCACATCAAGCGGCGACACTGATCTGTCTAAAAGCAAATACCCTGTACTGCTTGGTATGACGCAAATGATAAGTTATGCGTCAATATTTGCATAGTGAGCATTCTGCTCGATGAAGTCACGGCGTGGCGGTACATCGTCACCCATCAGCATCGAGAATGTACGCTCAGCTTCCGCTGCATTCTCAATAGTGATCTGACGGAGAAGACGTTTTTCCGGATCCATTGTAGTCGACTGGAGCTGCTCGGCACTCATCTCTCCAAGACCTTTGTAACGCTGAACGAAGACACCCTTCTCAGATCCCTTTCCGAGCTGAAGAGTCGCTTCCTTACGCTGCTGCTCTGTCCAGCAATAGATCTCTTCCTTACCCTTCTTGACAAGGTAAAGAGGTGGTGTTGCCAGATATACATATCCGTTCTTGATCAGGTCGATCATATAACGGAAGAAGAATGTCAGGATAAGTGTCGCGATATGGCTACCGTCGACATCGGCATCGGTCATAATGATGACCTTATGATAACGGAGTTTACTCAGATTCAGTGCCTTGCTATCTTCTTCTGTCTCCCTCGACGAGGAAGAGCTCACATATCTCAGGATTTCTCGAAGAACAGTCAGCCAGCTTTCCAGGCATTCCGGCTCCCGACATAACAGTCTTTCTCTGTACCATTTCACGAGCCTTGCGGGCAGCGTGACGGGCAGTAGCCGCGAGAATCACCTTCTCGACAATCATCTTGGCTTCCTTTGGATTTTCCTCAAGATACTGCTCCAATGCAGCAGCTGTAGCCTGAGAAACAGCAGATACTACTTCACCGTTACCGAGCTTAGTCTTGGTCTGACCCTCAAACTGTGGTTCTGCCACCTTTACCGAAACTACAGCGGTAAGTCCTTCACGGAAGTCATCGGCCGCAAGATCGAATTTCAGTTTTGCAAGCATTCCGGCCTTGTCCGCATAGTTCTTGAGGGTTCTGGTAAGACCCATCTTGAATCCCTGAAGGTGCGTACCACCCTCGATAGTATTGATATTATTTACATATGAGTAGATCTTCTCTGTATAGCTTGTATTGTACTGAAGAGCGATCTCGATAGGAATGATCTTGTCAGTCTCCAGATATACAGGGCTTTCTATCAGTTTTTCAGCACCACCATCAAGGTAATCTACGAACTCCTTAAGACCTTCCTTCGAATAGAAGACTTCGCTTCTGTAGTGGGTAGTCTCGAGTTCGTTACCGTTCTCATCGATATCATTGATAAGAGTCCTCTTGTCTGTAAGACAAAGATGGATGCCCTTGTTAAGGTATGCAAGCTCACGAAGACGTGCAGCGAGTGTGTCATACTTATACACAGTTGTCACCTGGAAGATTTCCGGATCCGGATGGAAAGTGACTGTCGTACCTGTATCTTCAGCATCTCCCACTACCTCAACCGGCTTGAACGGCTTACCTTTCGAATACTCCTGCACGAAGATCTTGCCTTCGCGGTGGATTTCAGCCTTCAGATAGTCAGAAAGAGCATTCACGCAGGATACACCCACACCGTGGAGACCTCCTGAGACCTTATAACTATCCTTACTGAACTTTCCGCCGGCGTGAAGCACTGTAAGCACAACCTCGAGAGCAGATCTGTTCTCCTTCTCGTGCATACCGGTAGGGATACCTCGTCCGTTATCGCTTACTGTAATGGAATTATCTTCATTGATCACAACATTGATATCAGTGCAATATCCTGCAAGAGCCTCGTCAATACTGTTATCAACCACCTCATAAACAAGATGATGAAGACCTCTTTCCCCTACATCGCCGATATACATCGAAGGTCTCTTTCTCACAGCTTCAAGGCCTTCAAGCACCTGAATACTATTCGCGGAATACTGTTCCGCCGCAGCATTATTGATTTCGTTCTCGTTCATTATATATTGTTCTTCTTATTCTTTTCTTTAACTCCTGAAGGCCGCAAAGCATCCGGCACAACAAACGGACAAATATACTGATTTTTCCAGACAAATCAAATATTCAAGCAGAATCCAATAGTGAAATAAGGTCCTTTTTCTGCATAGAAAATACTACGCTGTATAGTCATTCCCATCAGATTGCGTCCTTTTGCCCATACGGAAATCTTGCGATTGAGAACATACTCGAAATCGACTCCAAGATCTACATATCCTGGAAACGAATCAGGCCTGTCAAAAGCGCCTTCACTATGAAGATAAGTCAAGCTGCCCCTTCTGGCAGTAGCGGCCTCACAACTGACCCCTGCATATATGCGTCTCATCCAATTATATCTGGCAGATGCATTGCCAGTGAATGACGCAGGAAGCAGGACACCGACCTTGTATTCACCAAGATGGCGGGCATATTCAGCTGAGAGATCCATATCAAGTCTCTCAGTATCAAGCCTGCATTCAAACGCTGCAAACACCTTACTGTATGGAACATAAGAGATGGCTGGAATATATCGCAGATTTTCAGCATCATAAGAGACTGACGACATAGGAGCGAGCGCATATCTTGAATATCCCCCTTTGAAAGCATAAGAGAAGCAGGTAGTGACACGCCCTTCGGCTCCAGCCAATGCATAGACACTTTGATCGGCCACATCAAGAAGAGGTCCCATAAGATCGCCATAGAACATATTCAGATGTCTGTCGTGCTTAAGCAAGGAAGAATAAGTCTCCAGAGACGGCCCGCCACCGGATTCCACATAAAGATACAACGATGGAATACCTCTGAATCCGATCTTGACATCCGGATAGACCGACTGTATCCTGTTCTGATACATTCCTGACATATCTCGGGCTCTTAAAACCTTGGCCAACTTTACTCCCAGATCGACATCGAAGGCTCCCATCTTCCTTGAATAATGAGGAGCTATTGACACGCAGGAAGCTGCTGTACGGAAAAGCCCATCATATCCGGCCATATCATAACCTATATCCAGGCGGATGCGGTCCCACCTTGCAATGCGGCTGAAAAACGAAGCATCCACCATAAGCAGGCTCTCATTCAATCGAGCCTCAGACGGCAATGTCAGAGCATCATTTCCATACCTGTAACCCACATCGGCGATATAGCCGAATCCTGCATCACTCTTGTCTTTAGACCTTAGCGACAGTGAAGCATCCACTGCATTGAAAGACCTTGACATTCCCAGTAACCTTTTCTCCTGCTGGAACATCCCATCATAAGCAAGACCGAAACCGACTGCACCTCTCTCCCAGTCGAATCTTCCATCCAGACCGGCAGTATTGGACATATCGCAGCCCTTCCATACTGAATCCGATGCACCACGGCCGAAAACGAGGCCAGGCTCACTTCCCGAAGGCTCAATATCCCAATATTGTCCCACAAAGGAACGGTGGCGGGCGTACACATTCATTCTTAGTGAGTTGAGCTTAAGATCGGGCGACCATACCAGATCCAGCTCCGGATGAAGCTGATAACCGGCACCGGCATTGAGATAAAGTTTTCCAATTTCGCGCACAAGCGGAGAGGGCTTCATATCCAGTACATATGGAGTAAATTCATATGCGCCCTTGTACGGACTGTCAGAAACCGAATAATCAAAGTCAAGATCAAACCTGAGAACTGAGTCTGGAACGGCCATCTCCAGCTTAGGCTTATGCACCTCCATAAGTTTGCCCTCATAGTCCCTGCTCACCACTACCGTAGGATCAAGATTCTGACCCGAAGCCACTGCACAATACAAGGTCAATAAGGTCAATGACAATATTCTGTAATTCATACTGTTTTTCATTATTGATTCATAAGTTCCTCTAACTTTTTCAGACGCATATTGACATTATCCATAACGTCGTCATCATTTCCTGAAGGGGTATATCCGTCACGGACACTCTCGAATGTAGCCTTAGCCTGCTCTAACTCATCCCTTTCCACGAAGGAATCTCCAAGTATGATGAAGCTCTTTGCCAGCCAGTAGACCTGTCCGGAACCTGCATCAGAGAAAGCATACACCTTTGTCTCCACATCTTCGAACTGTCCCTTGTCATAACTGTCAAGAATAAGCAGATATGCAGATTCCGCCCCATAGGAAGTAGTCACATCCTTGGCAAGATCTTCGAAAATCGCATATGCATCGTCACGACGGCTGGTAGAAAGATAAGACTTCGCCTTGATGTATAGAGCCTCAGCCTTTACAGAAGCATCAGTACGGGCATCCTGTATAGCTTTATCCGCATTTCTGATGGATTCAGTGTAATTATGAGCCCTGTATGCCGAACGCATCATACCCAGCACTGCTACATATTTATTGTTCTCCAGAAGCGCAGAAGCATAAAGTGAAGAATAACCACCGAATGCATCTTCCCAGCGTTCCATCCTGAATGAAAGATTGGAGAAATTAAGCATAGAGAGTTCTACAAAGGAGCCCTCTCCTCTTTCGATGACCCGCGTATAACTATCGCAAGCCTGCTCGAATTTATCAAGCATCCTGTAGGATTCGGCCATATAGAAGTCCGCTTTATAAGCATTGGCACTATCAGGATATTTGTCCAGGTAAGACTGGAGAGCGACAAGAGCCTTCTGATAATTCTCCGACAGGTAGATCTGTTCAGCGGAATTGAATATCATACTCTCTCTTTCACCCTCAGACTTGATCTCGCCCTTTCCGATCGCCTCGATATATGCAAGATACTCCTCCGGCTCGTTTCTGGTCTGATATATGGACTCAATAGCCGCGAGAGCATCCTCCATATATCCAGACAACGGCATTTCCTCCACTACTGTCTTATAATAACCGAGGGCTTCGTTGTACTGGGACTGATTGCGGGAAAGGGATCCCATTTCTATATAAGCCCTTGCAACAAAGGTGCTGTCCTTGACAACAGAAGCAAGCTTATTGAAGCATTCAAACGCTTTTTCATCATCTTCTTTCGCAACATAAGCTCTTCCCAGCTCGAAAAGTGCTTCCGGATAGAATCTTGACGAAGGAGATGCTTCCATAACATTTGAAAGGAGCTCGATCTTCTTTTTCAGGTTCTTGTTCAAGCCATAGGAGACCGCAGCCTGATAATACGGATATATATCATTGACACTGAAATACTTATCAAGCACCTGATCATAAGCTGCGCAAGCTTCTTTGTATTTTTTCTGAATAAAATGACAATCAGCCCTTCTTTCAAGCGCTTCCTTCCTATATTTGCGTCCCGAATCTGACAGATATGTGTCGAACCATTTCAACGCAGCAGGATAATTCTCTTTCTTGAAATGACAATAGGCAATATTATATGGCATCAGATCGGCCTCGAGGCGACCGAAAAGAGCCGAAGTATTATAAAGATCGCCGAAGATTTCCAGCGCCTCGTCGTACTGATCGTTCCTGTAGTAAGATTCTGCCAGCCAATAGCGGGAAAGCTGATAGAACCTGCTGCCTCGGTCAGAATAATATGCCGCAGCCTTAAGGCAAGGAATCGCAAGTCTATACGATCCGTTCCCGACCAGCTGGACTGCTCGCAGATAATTGGCCTTCATATAGTTAAGCACCATATCATCATCCAACTCATCAATACGGTCATATGCTTCTACAGCTCTCTCGTAGTCTCTGTCGTGAAGCGCCGCTACAGCAATATAGCTATTGATACGGTCCTCCTGCTCCTTGGCAGGGTATCGCTTCAGATAGTCATTGAAAACCGAGGTATCGGTGTTGATGTCAAATGCCAGCTTTGCCCAATTGAAATACGCGTCTTCAGTAATCTTCGGATCATAGTCAACCATTGCAGCATCGCGGAAAGCTGTCAGAGCGGCAACCTTGTTCCTGGTCTGGATATAGCTGTATCCAAGATGATAATTAGCCACCTGACCGATGGAATCCGTACGTTCTGCCATATTGCTGAAGCTTCTGATAGCTCCTTCATAGTCATCCACGGCATAAAGCACGGAGCCACTGTAGAACCAGTCAGTCCTTGAATCCGGTTCATTGCCATCTCCCAGTCCCAGTTCGTAATACTTCCTTGCTTTGTCAGCATCACCCAGCACAAGAGAGGATTCCGAAATGATTCTTGCAAGATGCGGCTTACGGTCCTGAGGAACCAGATCATACATACGCTCAGCATTGGCAGTCACATACTTATAATCTTTCAGCATAAAGCGGCACTCCAGAATGAAATAGTCCGAAACATCTTTGAAACGTGGGTCCGACGAGGCTTTCTCAAACCATTCTTGAGCATCATCAAAATCCCCGTTGCGATAATTAATGCTGCCCAGAGCATATCTGGCAGGTCCGTTATAATCTGTCTCCGGACGTTTCTCCACTTCCGCGAATTCCTTCAAGGCCTGGGCATAATCCCCGATTTCCAGAGAGCAGTATGCCCTTTTAAACAAATACTCATCCCTTTGGTCCTTGTGCAGCTGCTTTAGCTTCACCTGATCCAATACAGCAAGCGCTGTATTATAATCCTGTGCATCAAAAAGATTGGAAGCATAAGCAAAATATATTTGCGGAATATAAGCAGAATGAGGATGCGAGGCAGTAAAAGCATTCATACGTGTAAGATATCCGGGTACCTGCATCATCACATCCTCGAGAACAGACAAAGCCATCGGATCAGATTTACCGGAACGACGTCCCAGTTCCTCAAATACTGCAGACGAACGTCCACGCATTCCTTTTTCATTAAGTCTGAGAGCGTCACTGAACTCATATGAGTACCTGTCACCTGAAGTATATTCCTGTGCCACTGCCACTGATGAAGATGTAACAAGCGCAGCGGCCAGAGCGGACAATATATAATTCCTGTTATTAATCATATCATATAAATATAATTTTACAAATTTAACGATTTTTCCATTATATTTGTGTCACTTAGATTCATTATTTGCAATGGAAGAAAAGAAGCCAATCATATCGTTCAGGAAAGCCGACATCCTCAACGGCGAAGCTGTAGTCATCAACGATCTCAATATGGATGTCTATCCGGGAGACTTCGTATATATCGTCGGAAAGGTCGGCACGGGAAAGACCTCCATCATCAGGACCATCATCGCCGAGAATCCGCTCGAAACCGGAGAAGGAGAAGCCTGCGGATTCACGCTGAACGGAATAAAAGAAAAGGAAATTCCATATCTGAGAAGACAGATGGGAGTGGTATTCCAGGATTTCCAGCTTCTTATGGACCGTTCAGTAGAGGACAATCTCTCATTTGTCCTCAAAGCCACCGGATGGAACAACGAGGCCGACATAGCCGGAAGGATCAAAGAAGTTCTCGAAGCCGTAGGTATGGAAAGAAAGGCTCATAAGATGCCGCACCAGCTTTCCGGAGGAGAGCAGCAGCGCATCGCCATTGCCCGTTCTCTCCTGAACGACCCTCAGGTGATCATCGCAGACGAGCCGACAGGAAATCTCGACAATGAGACCGCGGACGGCATTATGAAGCTTCTTACCGGAATCAATCGTGAGAAGGGTACAGCCATAGTTATGGTCACCCACAACAGACAGATATTCGAAAAATATCCCGGACGCGTGATGGTCTGCAAGAATGAGACCTGCACAGAACAGGGCCGTGACGGAAATATTGACCTTGAACTCACCATCTGATATGGAAGTTTCAGAAAAATACGCACGCGTGACTCAATGGTTCTCGGCCAATATGGACACAGCCGAGACCGAACTGCACTATGACAGCCCTTTCCACTTGCTGATAGCTGTAATACTTTCGGCACAATGTACGGACAAAAGGGTCAATATGCATACGCCTCAGATATTCACCCGCTTCCCTCACCCGTCCGACCTTGCCAGCGCCACCTTCGAAGAGGTATATGACCTTATAAAGTCAATATCATTCCCGAACAACAAGGCAAAGCATCTGATAGGAATGGCTCAGAAACTGGTTTCCGACTTTGACAGCATCGTTCCATCAGAGACATCACAGCTTGAAACCCTTCCCGGCGTAGGACGCAAGACTGCAAACGTAATTGCCTCCGTAATCTATGACAAACCTGTTATCGCTGTCGACACTCACGTTTTCAGAGTTTCCCGCAGGATCGGTCTGTCTGACGGAACTACGGTAGATGCTGTGGAAAAGGATCTGACTGCCGGTTTTGCCGAGAATCTCCGCGGGAAAGCGCACCACTGGCTCATCCTGCACGGAAGATATGTATGCACAGCCCGTAAGCCGAAATGCAACGAATGCGGTCTTCAGGATCTTTGCCAGGAATATATATCGAACAATCTCATCCTCTGATGCATCTTTTCCCACCTGACATCACCTTTGATATCCCTGAACGTTTCACCGATCCGTTCAGATACTCACCACATCCATCAGTAAGCCTTGCCGCAGATATGCTAATGCAGAAGATTTCCGGATCCGAGGAACTATCTGCATATTTCTCCGAAGGCAAGATGCTGGGAGTCCTTGTAGTCTCGGATGTCTCAGGGCAGACAGGATACCTAGCAGCATTCTCAGGAAATGTCGCCGGCCGCAGCCAGTTGGAAGGATTCGTACCTCCGATATATGATTTATTGGACCCTCAGGGCCATTTCAAGATAAGGGAAGCTGAAATCACAGCAATCAATACTTCCATTTCGGTTCTGGAAGACAGTCATCATCTGAAAGCTCTGAGACAGAATCTTGCATACGCAGAAAGAGCCAGAGATGAAGAAATAGGTCTCCTGAAGTCCCGTATGGCTGTTTCAAAAAGAGAAAGAGATGAAATCAGATGTCATATTTCCGATTCATCACGACTGACTGAGCTGATTCGCGAGAGTCAGTTCGAAAAGGCAGAACTCAGAAGACTGAAACTCGGCTGGGAAGAAAAGATAAGTTCCATCAAAGAAGACATCCTGACAATTGAAGAAGACTTAAGGTCAATGAAACGACGCCGTGCCGAAATGTCGGATGCGCTCCAGAGATGGATCTTCAGTCAATATATTGTACATAATGCTCTGGGAGGTTATTCCAGCATCGAAGAAATATTCGCCCGCCAGGGACTCGTCCCTCCGGGAGGTACAGGCGAATGTGCAGCTCCTAAACTGCTTGAATACGCCTATAGGAACAGTTTGAAGCCATTGGCGATGGGAGAATTCTGGTATGGACATTCCCCAGAGACAGCCGTCAGGACCCAAGGACACTTCTACCCTTCCTGCACCAGTAAATGCGGTCCGCTGCTGGAATATATGCTCCAAGGTCTGCAGATCGAGTCCTGCAAGCATCAGGTCTGGGGACAACCGGAGATTATATTTGAAGACGAGCATATGATCGCCATATCAAAGCCGTCTGGTATGCCTTCCGTTAGTGGCCTGGACGGAAGGGAATCCCTGGAAGAATGGCTCTGTGCTTTATATGGACAGAAAATCTACCCGGTACACCGTCTGGATATGGACACCTCCGGAATAATTCTCTTCGCAAGAAACCCTGTCGCTTCATCAGCACTTCAGAAGCAGTTCGAGGAACACAGCATTTCAAAGACATATAAGGCAAAACTTTCAAAAACCATTGAGGGACAACATCTCAGGACCGGCGATAAAGGAGAAATCCGTCTGCCATTGAGTGCAGACTACGACGAAAGGCCACGACAGAAAGTGGATCCTCAGCAGGGTAAAAACGCCCTTACCGAATATGAAGTGA
>JAGKTT010000058.1 GCA_021153285.1 Bacteroidia bacterium | reverse complement strand
AAGTCATACACGACCAGCTCCCTCTGAATTCCCCCAGGGCTTGACCGCAGCAAGGGTAGGAGGTCGTAGCGGTGCGATGTATCAAGCTTTCCCTTTTTTCGTATAAAATGGAAACCGCTGAAGTTAGCAGAGCTTCAGCGGTTTCTGTTATGTCTAAATACTGTCGAAAATCAGAGGGAGCATATCATCCACTTTCCCGAATTTCCAAATCTTTTTCCCTCCGATCAGAAGTATTTCCATAGGATGCTTTCCTTTGGACTGATACTCTGCCATTACCTGTCTGCACGCTCCGCAAGGGGTGGCTGGAGTTTCACATAATATACCGTTCTGAGAGGCAGTGATGGCAATGGCAGTCATAGCATTTTCTGGGTAATTCGCTGATGCATAGAACATTGCTGTCCTTTCAGCGCATATTCCCGATGGATATGCAGCATTTTCCTGATTCGAGCCCTTTATAATTTCTCCGTTATCCAGACGTACTGCTGCTCCTACATTGAAATGTGAATATGGGGCATAAGAACTCTTGGTCGCTTCTATGGCTGCCTGCGCGAGTTCTCTGTCTCTCGGATCAAGCTGATCGAGTGATTCATATTCATTGTAGACGATTCTTATTTCTTTGCTTGTCATAAAAACACAATTAAGTTATCTTTGCAGACTCTACAAATATAGTACTTTTTTTGAAATTGTCTCATATTATGGCAGATAACGGACATATAAAGGTGTGTATCGGACTTTCCGGAGGTGTGGATTCGAGTGTGGCGGCTCTTTTGCTCAAGCAGCAGGGCTATGATGTATTCGCTTTGTTTATGCAGAACTGGCACGATGCTTCCGCGACATTGCACGGAGATTGTGAGTGGGAAGAAGACAGGTTTGTTGCGGAACTTGTGGCCCGCAAGATAGGAATTCCTTTCTATTTTGTTGACTTGAGTGCAGAATATCGCCAGAGAGTCGTCGACTATATGTTCGATGAATATGAAAAGGGAAGGACTCCGAATCCGGATGTGCTGTGTAACCGTGAGATCAAATTTGATGCTTTCCTTAAGTGTGCGAAGAAACTTGGAGCGGATTACGTCGCTACCGGACATTATTGCCGTAAGGAGACAATCGAAGGACCGGACGGACCTGTCTTCAGGATTCTGGCCGGAACGGATCCGAACAAGGATCAGAGCTACTTCCTTTGTCAGCTGACTCAGGAACAACTTTCTCAGGCAATGTTTCCTATCGGAGATATTGTGAAACCGGAGGTTCGCCGCCTGGCTCACGAGGCTGATCTGCCGTCTGCCGATAAGAAGGATTCTCAGGGAATATGTTTCGTAGGAAAGGTCGATCTGCCTACCTTTCTTCAGCAGAAACTGAAACCTTGTGAGGGTGATGTCGTGGAAGTGTATGATGCGTATTATTCAGATAATGAGCAGTATGCGTTTGTCAAATCTACCCTGGAGTCTCTTCTGAAGGATGAGGTGACCGAGGTTCAGATGATTACTTCCTATGTGTCGGAAGATAAGGCCTCGACTCAGCAGGTGACCGGATGCCCGTTCGATCCTGCAAGGATCGCTGCTCTTTCAGATGAAGCCTTTCTCAGACTTTCCAAGCCTGTCAAATATGAAATCAAGTTCGAGACTGAGACCTATCGAAGCGGTCGCAAGCATATAAAGAAGACCAGATACAAGGAAAATCCATATGGAAAAATCGTAGGCAGGCACGATGGAGCCCAGTTCTATACTATCGGTCAGAGAAAAGGTCTCAATATCGGAGGACACAAGGATTCGATTTTTGTAATTGATACCGATATCTCTCAGAATATAATATATGTAGGGGAGGGACATACCCATAAGGGACTGTCACGCAGCTGTCTCCGCATTGATCCTTCGGAAATTCATTGGATCCGTCCGGATCTCAGAATGAATGAAGGTGATATCCGACGCTATCGTGTCCGCATCCGTTACCGCCAGCCTCTTCAGGATGTCACTCTCGTAATGCGCAGCAACGGCCTTTACATTCTTTTCGATGTTCCACAGCGCGGTATAACGCCGGGTCAGTTCGCTGCCTGGTATGATGGTGATGAGATGATCGGATCAGGAGTTATTTAGCGGCAGAAATTCCTGCCAGATATCCTGTGGAGAATGCAGTCTGTAGATTGTATCCTCCTGTGTCAGCGTCCAGGTCCAGA
Organism: Bacteroidia bacterium; assembly: GCA_021153285.1. Lineage (GTDB taxonomy): Bacteria > Bacteroidota > Bacteroidia > Bacteroidales > UBA932 > Cryptobacteroides. Next base: position 7,510 of record JAGKTT010000058.1, on the reverse strand, counting down.
ACTTCTCCGGCGAAGTAGAGACCCGGTATGAGCTTGGATTCCAATGTCTTGGCTGTAATTTCGTCGAGACTGATACCTCCGGCGGTAATGACGCATCTTTCATAGCCGACGAATCCAGCTATCTCGAATTTCCAGTTTTTGAGTGCCTTGGCTAGGGTCTTATGATCTGCACCGGGATTGAGCTTTGAGAATCCTGGAATCAGTGACATCGGGAGAACTTTTGTCAGAAGTATCCTGAATCTGTCCTTGTAAAGTTTATTGGCATTCCTCTTATCCTTGGAGATTTCATTCCAAAGGCATCCGATACGTACCGTAAGGTCTTCGATTTCCACTGCCGGCTTCAGATCGATGACAACATAAGCCTTCGAACCGTTGACGATCGCATTGACACATCTGCGGCTCACCTTGAAACCGATAGGGCCTTCGATGCCGCCGTCCGTGAAATCAAGGTCCCCGAATTCCTCCTGGGCAAGGTTTCCGTCAATGTAAAGCGAAAGGTTTACATTCTTCAGCTGATTGCCGCATAGGCTTTCACCTGTTTCTGTCAATATTGTATTGCGGCTTATGTGTCCCTTCATATCTCCTGCCGGGGCATCTTCCTTATATCCTCTAGGGACAATGGCTGTCAGGGAAGGAAAGAGCGTCTTGACCGTATGACCGAAATCTCGGGCCCACATATAGCCGTCTCCTGTAGAACCGGTCTTAGGGTAGGAGAGACCTCCAGTGCAGATTATCAGTTTATTACAGTGGTACAGACTTCCGTCAGAACAAATGATCCTGAAATTATCTTCGTTACGGGAAATCTCTGATACTTCCTTGCTGCAATGTATCTCTGCACCAGCACTTTCTGCTGCCCTGACCAATGCATCCACAATGTCGGAAGCAAGATGAGAAGCCGGGAAAGCTCTGTCGCCCCGCTCCACAACGGTTTCTGTTCCATTGCTTTCGAGGAAACCGAGCATTGCCTCCGATGTAAGATTGTAGAATGAATGCTTCAGGAAATTAGGCTTCGGGTGAATATGCGCGCTGAACTCGTTCCAGGGCTTTACATTGGTGAAATTGCACCTACCCTTTCCAGTGATCATTATCTTTCGCCCAGGTCTGGCCATCTTTTCCAATACCAGAACCTTGGCATCCGAGCCATCAGCAGCAAACCTTTCTGCCGCACCTGCCGCTGCCATCAGGCCAGCTGCTCCTCCACCTATTATTATAATGTCAGCCGATTGTTTTCCCATAGCACTGAATCATTGACTATTTCTGAAGCAGCAATGTGCCGATCTCTTCCTTGAATCGTTCCTTACCCCTTGCACCTACAGTCATAACAGGTTCACCACCAAGAGGAATATAGAGTACGGCAGGGATGGAACTTACATTGAAAGCCTGAGCAAGTTCCTTCTCCTTGTCGACATCTACCTTATAGATGACAATCTGTCCCTCATATTCTTTGGCAAGTTCTTCAAGAATAGGGGCAATTCTTTGGCAAGGTCCGCACCATCTTGCAGTGAAATCCACGATAGCCGGCTTGTCGCCAAGGAATACCAGATCTTCAGAATCCATATCGAATACCTTTTCGCTGAAGCTTGCAGCGTCAAGTTCCTTTACCGCCTTTGGTGCATTGTCTGTCTTCTTATCGTTCTTCGCGCCGGCATTTGCGCAGGCTGCAAAAAACATCATAGCAGCAAGAAGTGCTAATGTAGTTGTGTAAATCTTGTTCATATAGACTTGTTTTTGGTGACTGTAAGTGTCAAATCAAATGCCAATGCTAGAAAATCAGCTTTATGTCGAACAGTTCGTTTTCGCAATAAGTTGCTTTCAATGAAGTCTCTCCGTCGCAGCTTGCAGCCATCAATGAAACTGGCGCGAGTTCTACAGCAATGAAGTCACCGATTCTCAATGTGGTGAGCTGTGAGGCCTTGCAGATGGCATCCTCTATCACTTCTTTCAATGAAGCTTCGATGCTGATGTCCCGACTGGTGAAAATCTTTTCTCCGTTCTTTTTTACCTCAAATATATTGTCTTCGTTCTCCATCACAACAGGATTGTAAAGCGGCGCAGGAAGGAGGGAAGTATGGTCTGCACAGGATGTGAATGCAATGTCTGGCGACTCGGAAGTATGACAATATAGGAGCGCACCGAAATTGAATGCGTCGTAATATCTCGGAGCAAACTTGCCTCCGATGCATTTCCCTGCCTTGCAGATTCTTGCGAAGACAATCGGAGCCCAATGAAGCTCATTAACGCACTCGGGAGAGTAGAAATCCTTATTCTCCCTCTCCCAAGTCGTATCAGGACGGCAATAGCATAGACTGCTGCCGTATGGTTTTACTATGATGTTCATATTGATTGTTATTCTTCCTGTGCAAAGAGGTTGCCCAATTCCTCGAAAGGCGTGTAGCCTTTGGTGCGCGGAACGAAGCCTGTGCTCTTCTTTTTCTCTGCAGCAGCCTTCTTTTCTGCTTCGTATTCTGCCTTCAGCTTGGCGAACTGACGTTTAGTGTCCAAGGTGAAATCACCATTGTCGATCCAAGCGAAGTATGACGGCTCGCTGAAATAGACCTCACGTGCTGTCTTACCCTTGTGTTTTCCGAAGCTTACTACCGGCTCGTCCTTGTCATTGAGGATGAGTCTTCCTGCATAATCTACAGTTCTCTGCTTGGTCGAGAATTTTGCAAGTTTGTCTATGTTATTCTCGATCCTTGGGTCGCCTGCGTATCTGTCGAGCTGCCCTTTCAGAACTTCGTATGTCGCTAAGGTGTCTGCTTCTGCTGCGTGAGCGTTCTCAAGCTCGAGTCCGCAATAGAACAGGTAAGCAGCCTTGAGTGTGCGAGGCTCCATTGCGTGGAAGATGTTCTGGACATCCACCATCTTCATTGAATGCAGGTCGATAGCTGGCTGCTTGTCGGTAAATCTGCGTACGCGCTCGATTTCCTCTGCGAGCATAGGAAGGTCGAACTTAGCCGAATTGAAACCGGCAAGGTCGCAGCCTGTAAGCCATTCCACCACTTCGTCGGCGATCTGATAGAATGTCGGTTTGCCCGCAAGGTCTTCGGCAGATATTCCGTGCACTGCCTGGGCTGAAGGATTTATCGGTCTCTGGCACTGGTTTTCATAGTCCCAAGGCCTTACACGCCAGGTCTTCACCCATTGCTCGCCGCCCGGATTAATCTTGACAAAGCAGAGCTCAATGATCGAGTCCGAAGCGATATTGAGCCCTGTGCTTTCTATGTCAAAAAACAATAATGGTCTTTCGAGATTCAGTTCCATACTTAGCTGATCATAATAGGCATAATGATACCGCAGATCTTCTCGCTCTCTGCTTCTTCCTCTGCCGGAACGATGAGAGCGGCGCGCTTGCTGTCAAGGAACTTGATCACAAGTTCTCCGCAGGTCATATTCGAAAGGATCTCTATGATGAAAGGTGCCTTGAATCCGATGGTAAGATCTTCGCCGTCATACTGGCACAGCATAGTCTCGTGCGCTGCAATCGAGAATCCGAGGTCCTGGGCAGATACCATAAGACTTCCGCTCTTGAGGTCGAACTTGATGTGGTTCGATGCCTTGTTCGAACATACTGATACACGACGGACAGTGTTGAGGAGCTGAGCACGGTTGATTCTCAGGATGTTGGAATTGTTCTGCGGGATTACGTCGCGATATTTCGGATATTTGCCCACCACGAGACGGCAGATTACTGTAGTAGTGCCGAATTTGAACTCTGCGGTCTTTGCATCAAATGAAATATCCACAGTCTCGATATCTTTTCCGATGGTGGATTTAAGGATGGAGGCCGGTTTCTTGTGGAGGATGAATGATGCCTTTTCTGATGCGTTGACATCTGCTGTAGTATAGCAGATGAGCTTATGCGAATCCGAAGCTACGAGAGTGGTCGAATTAATGTCGATGTCAAAGAAGATACCGTTCATCGCTGGACGGATTTCATCGTCAGCTGTGGCGTATATTGTGCTGGAAATACCTTCGATGAGGCTTTGTGCAGGGAATTTGAGAGTTACTGCATTGCTGGCATCAGCTCCGATGATTTCAGGATAATCTTCAGCAGGAAAATATGGGAGAGTGGATTCTCCACCTGCCCAGCTGCAAAGGAAAGAACTGTCTGTAGTAGTACTGATGGTAAGCGGCTGGTCAGGAAGCTCTTTGAGAAGATCCATCACGTGCTTTGCCGGAACTGCAATTCTGCCTTCTTCAGCTGTGCTTTCCACCTCGATCTGTGTCCTGAGGGTAAGTTCCGCATCAGAGGCGGTGATTTCCAATGTATTTCCCTTGAGGTCAAAAAGGAAATTCTCAAGAATAGGAAGCGGTGACTTTGCCGGAATAGCCTTTGCTACAGCCATTACTCCTCTAAGCAGCTCTGAACTTGAAATTATAAGTTTCATAATTTATAGTGTTAATATTTATTTTCAAATCCTGCCCGTATACAATACGGCATTATAGTCAACAAATATAGTAAATTTTTTCTGAGGCATTGGCATATTTTTTGATTTTTTCGCCACTGGTTTTGCAAATGCATCGCAATTGTCAGCAAAAACCGCGCAAAATGGCTAAGCTCTTTGTTTTTAGAAAGAAAATCGAGAACTTGAGCATAGCAGGAGAAGTGTTGTGGAATTTAAGGAATAAATTTAATTATAGTAGAAAATATGAAAAGAGGTATTCTTATTGCTTTGCTCTCCGCAGCTGCTGGAGGGCTTACAGCTTTTGCTGTGGTAAAGTCAATGTCTTTTGAGCAGCCTGCAGTACATATGTCAGATGGCCCCCAGTTCCGTACTGTCAATCTGTCACACGAGAACTGGCCTGATTTTACATATGCGGCGGAATCAGCAGTAGACGCAGTGGTTTATGTCAAGGTAACTTCCACTCAGGCACAGCCGCAGGTCCCTGGCTCGATCTTCGATTATTTCTTAGGTATCCCGCAGGGTGCTCCCCAGCAGAGAGAAAAAGTAGGAAGCGGATCCGGAGTAATCATCAGGGAGGACGGATATATCGTTACTAACAATCACGTGATAGATGGAGCGACCAAGATCGAGGTTACACTTAATAACAATCAGACCTATCCGGCTACCTTGGTGGGCACAGACCCTGCTACAGATGTCGCTCTTCTGAAGATCGATGCTTCCGGTCTGCCGATAATTCCTTTCGGAGATTCCGACAAGCTTCGTCTGGGAGAATGGGTGATAGCCATCGGATCTCCATACGATCTCCGTTCTACTATCACAGCCGGAATCGTCAGTGCCAAAGGACGTTCGATGCCTAATTATACTGGTGAATTCAAGATAGAGTCATTCATTCAGACAGACGCTGCCGTAAATCCGGGAAACAGTGGCGGCGCTCTCGTTGACAGAGCTGGAAATCTGGTGGGAATCAACACTGCCATATACTCCCAGACCGGATCATATACAGGCTACTCATTTGCAGTTCCTGTAAACATCGTGAAGAAGATTGCTTACGATCTGATGGACTTCGGAAGTGTTCAGAGAGCGGTACTTGGCATCACAATGGGACCGATTGATGATAAAATTGCTGAGGATTTGAAACTTTCTTCAAGAAACGGCGTATATATTAACGAGGTTTCGCCAAGCGGTGCCGCGGATAAGGCCGGAATCAAGGCAGGTGATGTGCTCATTGCCATAGATTCTACAAAGATTACAGGTACAGCATCAGTTCAGGAGACGGTAAGCAGATATTCTCCGGGTGACAAGGCAGTTGTGACAGTTATCCGCGACGGAAAAGAAAAGACGTTTGACGTGACCTTCAAGGGAACTGCCCAGGAAAACGGCACTGTGGCTGATGATGGTTCGGTAGCATTCTATGGCTCGTCCATCAAGGCAGCTTCTGAAGCGACCCTTGAAAAATATCATATCAAGAGCGGTGTGGAGATCGTGGAACTGGGACCGGGCAAACTGATGGAAGCAGGTGCAGTGGAAGGATTCATCATCCAGTATGTGAACGATCATCCGGTCAAGACTCCTCAGGATGTGATAGATGTTGTGAAGAAGTCGAAGAGGACAGTATTCATCGAGGGTATCACTCCTTCAGGTAGAACGGGTTATTTCGGCTTCGGTGTATAAGAGGAAGAGATAAACTTAAATAATAGTTAATGAGACAGCTAAAGATTACAAAATCAATTACAAACCGTGAGAGCGCGTCGCTTGACAAGTATCTTCAGGAGATCGGTAGGGAAGAACTTATCACGGTAGAGGAAGAGGTGGAGCTCGCCCAGAGGATCCGTAAAGGAGACCAGCAGGCACTTGAGAAGCTTACAAGGGCAAATCTCCGATTCGTTGTTTCTGTTGCGAAGCAGTATCAGAATCAGGGCCTCAGTCTTCCTGACCTTATCAACGAGGGTAACCTCGGACTGATCAAGGCAGCCGAGAAGTTCGATGAAACGCGAGGATTCAAATTCATTTCATATGCAGTATGGTGGATCCGTCAGTCAATTCTTCAGGCTCTCGCAGAACAGTCCAGAATCGTACGACTTCCTCTTAATCAGGTAGGTTCACTCAATAAGATCAACAAGGCTCTGTCAAAGTTCGAGCAGGAGAACGAGAGAATGCCTTCAAGCGAAGAACTGTCTGAGATGATCGATGTTCCGAAGGATAAGATCGCTGATACTCTTCGAGTTTCAGGCCGTCACGTATCAGTGGATGCTCCGTTCGTTGAAGGAGAAGACAACAGCCTTCTGGATGTTCTCGTGAACAATGACTCTCCAAGTGCAGACCGCGGTCTTGTAAACGAGTCGCTTAACAAGGAAATCGAGAGAGCGCTTTCTACTCTCGCCACCCGTGAAAGAGAAATCATCAAGTCTTTCTTCGGAATCGGATGCCAGGAGATGACTCTCGAGGAGATCGGAGAACGTTTCGGGCTCACAAGAGAGCGCGTACGCCAGATCAAGGAAAAGGCGATACGCAAGCTCAAGAACAATTCAAGAAGCAAACTCCTCAAGAGTTATCTGGGATAATCCCATTGTCATTCTGAGGAACGTAGTGACGTGAGAATCTAATATTTAATTTATGACTCCAGAAAAATTCATCATAGCTAAAGCGTCTGAAGCAATTCAGGCGCTTTACAGCGTTGAAGTGCCTGAAGCTCAGCTCCAGGTGCAGGTTACACGCAAGGAATTCGAGGGCGACTATACATTGGTCGTTTTCCCTCTTTTGAAAATATCGAAGACCACTCCTGAAAATACAGGAAATGCCATCGGAGAATGGCTTAAGGCCAATGTCGCTGAGGTAGCCGGTTATAACACCGTGAAGGGCTTCCTCAACATTTCGTTCTCTGAGGTATATTGGAACAATGTATTCGCTGAGATTGCAGCGGCTGAGGATTTCGGCCAGCTCGAGCCTACAGGAAGGACAATTATGGTCGAGTACTCATCTCCTAATACCAACAAGCCTCTTCACCTTGGCCATATCCGTAACAATCTTCTCGGATGGTCAGTGGCGAAGCTTCTCGAGGTGTGCGGACACAATGTAATGAAGGTCAATCTAGTGAACGACCG
>JAGKTT010000057.1 GCA_021153285.1 Bacteroidia bacterium | reverse complement strand
CTCCTGAGTTTCCGGAAAACTGGACAGAGCCCTCATCCAATCCTAGTGAAAGGATATTGTCATCAGAATAGGATTTAAGGTTGAATTTTGTTCCGTGAACTTTGATCCGGGCATCATTGGTAATTATGTCAAACGGATGTTTTGCATCTGCCTGTACATCGAAATAGCCCTCACCGGAGAAATAAATCTGACGGCATTCATCACTGAAAGAAGACGGATATACAATGGTGCTACCTCCATTTAATGTGACTTGTGTGTTGTCAGCCAGGACTATCTGTGTACTCTCCCCTGGCCTTGTACTGACTTCCTGCCAAACCTGGGCTTCAGTTCTGCCTATGATCAGCCAAGCAATCATAAAGCCAAGAGGCATAGCCAAGGCTGCCCATATGAATCCCGCACGATATATCCTTCTATAATCTCCTGACTGCTCGTCGCGGATTCCAACCATCTGAAGAAAACTCTGAAAAGCAGCCTTAGCCTTCTTCCTTTCTGCTGGGGAATTGACATTCTCAATTCTATCCCAAAGTATCTTATTATATTCTTCCATCTTAATCTATAAAGAGCAATAACACGAGTATTGACAGGTAATCGTTCAGTTTCTTCTTCAATGAAGAAAGGGCTAATGCAATATGTTTGTTGACCGTATTTACGCTCAGATCCATTTTATCTGCAATCTCCTTCGCTGTCAAGCCATTTCTACGGCTCAACATAAATACTTCCTTCCTTTTGGGAGGCATACACTCGATCATCCTGGCAGCTATATCCTCAATCTCATTTACGCAAGAGACCTCGACCGATTCCTCAGACCTGTTCGACTCAGCCCATTCCTTATGCCTTTGAGCATATTTCTCATCGCGGTAAATATCAAGGACGACCCGTCGCGCTGTCATATATATGTATGAATTGACATTTTCCCCTTCCACAAGATTATGTCGGTTGCGCCAGATCTTCAGAAACACGTCCTGAGTGGCATCTTCGGCTTTGACACTGTTATGCAGAAGAGACGTCGTATATGTCAGCACCTTGTTATAATATGTCAGGTAAAGCACCTCGAATGCTTTAACGTCTCCGGAAGCGATTGCTTTTATGTCTATGACTTGATTCAAGATAACAACACTATATTTAAGTTAATTATCGTATTGAGGACTCACCTGCCTCTATCGGCCAGTAAGGGTTCTGATAGATGACAGAATTGGCTGCAGAACCGTCCTGCGATGTCAGGATCATCTCCTGAACTGCCAAAGGGGAGAGATAATGTGCCATCGAAAAGGTCAGACCGTTATATGCCTCGCTTGATTCTGTCTTCTCATATGGTCGCAGATATTGGCTTCTTGACGGTGATGAGACATTTGCATCTGAAGTGCCGTGCTTGAGCTGTTTTCCGTACCATCCTTTCATCGGTCCCCAGATCTTGAAGCCCTCGATATGATATGGCTCAGAAATCAGCTGATCCATTGAACGCCATCTCTGCAAGTCCATATTACGAAGTCCCTCAGCCATAAGTTCACAGCGACGCTCACGACGGATATTATATAAGGTCGCATCGATCAGGTTACCTGCTGAATATGCACCCCAGTCATTCAGAGCTTCTATTGTCATATCCGTTGCCTCAATTGTCTTGTTGACATCAGTATCGACCTTGGCACGTTCTCGTATTGACGCCCAATATGAAAGTGCTTTGGCATCAAGAGAGCCGTGACGCTCGTAGTACGATTCGATATAATTCAGCAATGCTTCAACACCTCTGAATGTTATCGATCCAACGTATGATCCGGCGATTCCGACAAGGTGAATCTGATTGAGAGGATTTCCTTTTCTGATGCTGTAACCGGTCGAGTATACTCTTGAAAAATCAGAGCCGAACAGATTAGGGTATGGTTCTACCGGAACCGCCTGTGAAGCTCCTTCGTATTCATCAATACTGTTTGTCTGGCCTGGTTCCTTAAGGAAAACAACAAGCCTTCCATCTCTGCCGACCTTCACATCCGAGATATAGTCGTCACCGACATATCCGCTTCCTGATGCATAAATAGGAAGACCATTTGCCATCAGGAAGCAATCTACCATTCCTCTGGTAAGACCAGCTCCAAGATTTCCTCTGTTACCCCATTCACCACAAGCATTGGAAAAACCAAGGCCTCTGTCATACTGTCTCCAAAGAAGTACTTCCGGATACTTTGAAAGGTCGGTATCGGAGAACATATCCATATATGGGTTTACCGGATCGTCCGCGCTCTGCTGAACGGTTCCTGTATTTGCTGTCAGAATGATGTTATCAGCAAGCATTTCGGATGAAGATATCGCCTGATCCAGGAACCAGTCGATCTCTTCATCAATACCGCCAAGCGGATACTGATATGAAGAACTATATTCTTTCTGAGCTCCCGGCCATCCTTCACCCTGAGGGACAAAAGGTGTTCCTTTGAAATACTTCAGGAAAGTACCCTCATAAAGAGCGACCCTGGATTTAAGGAGTAATACACAGTTACGATTGATTCTGGTGTGGCGGGACTCAAAGTGTTCCGGCATAAGTTCCAAGGCTTTATCCAGATCTGAAAGAATGAATCTGGCAACCTCGTTTCTTGGTAAGCGCTTGCTGGCCTCAGTAAGGACGGTCTGGTCGTCCGGAAGAGTATTGGTCACAATCGGCAGGTCACCATATGTCTGATAAAGGACAAAGTATTCGTAAGCGCGCAGGAACAATACCTCCGCTATATATTGACATATATCTGTTGTGCTTCCGGACACTTCCCCATTCTCATATTTAGGGAGAACGCGTTCAAGAAAATAATTGCAGTCATATATATTCTTGAAATACCACGAACCGTTCGCAGGGACTGTCCAGGAATCTTTTATATACTTTGCGTGAGGAGTAATATAGGCCTGGTTATCAGTATATTGATCTGCAACAAAAGTAAGTGAGTACCCTGAATGTGAAGGGAGAATATTTGTATATAAGCCGTTGGCATAATATCCTAGCTGTGAGGCTTCATTGAGGTATTTCTCAGGAGAGACTTGCGATGTAGGTTCCTTGTCCAATAATTTGTCACAAGAAGATGCAGCAAGCAAGATTGCAAATGCGCATATATATATGTTATGTTTCATAGCATCTTTATGTTAAAGAGTGATTGTAAGGCCGCACGCCCAGGTTTTCATAATCGGATATCCGATTCCACTGATCTTATCGTTTCCGTTGATTCCTTCCGGATCAAATACCGAAGACAATTTTGTTCCGGTCCATAGATTTTCACCGGTAAAGAACAGACGCAGATTCGCTACTTTGAAACGCTGAGTATATTTCTGCGGGATGGTATATCCGAATGTAATATTCTTAAGACGGATATAGGATGCATCCTGAAGATACTTTGTCTGCATATACTGATTCTTTGCATTCAGGAGTGGACGAGGATAATACGAGTCCAGATTGACATCCAGATTTCCAGATGGAGTATTTCGGAAATAGTCCAGATGCTCTTCAAATCCCAGCATATACCAGATATTCTGATTGCTTGATGCCCAGAATGCGACATATCCCGGCCAGAAATCCCTCTTTCCTACACCCTGGAAGAAGACACGCAGATCAAATCCTTTCCAAGAGGCATTGAGGTCAAGACCGAACTGATAACGCGGCTGGTCATTACCAAGCTTGATCAAGTCACCGTGATCCTCAAGTGTACCGGATTCCATAGAAATGACTCCGTTTCCATCGAGGTCTGCATACATAATATCACCAGCCCTCCAGTCAGTGCCGAGCCAGGACTGACCTCCGTGAGGAATAGTTGCGAGATGAGCCTTCATCTCCTGATCGGTTTTCGCTATGCCTAAGGTCTTCAGTCCCCAGAAATCACCTACGTGACTACCCGGATAATATGAATATATTCCGTTGGTCATCAGTAATTTTGAATCATTCGGATATCTGAGGATCTCAGTCTGATTGTCAGATAAGATAAATCTGACGCCATAGAAGAGTCCGCAGTCAAGATGGTCTTTCCACTGAAGTTCCAAATCAAATCCATAGGTCCTCAAGTCAGTATTGTTGGTACGAGGAACAGACGCTCCAAGAACGGACGGAAGTTCCTGTGCAGGACCGATCATATTTGTAGTGTACCGAGAGTAAAGTTCGACGGAGCCGGTGAGCCTGTTATTGAATGCTCCCAGATCCAGGCCAAGGTTGTAAGACCTGATGGTTTCCCAGGTAAGTGAAGAGCTGATCAGTTCAGGTGAGTAAGCCGTATTGGTAGCCTTACCATTCTGAAGCCAGGCTCCGTTGTTGATATAGACGCCCATTTTCTGGTATGTCGGGTACCAGTTGCCGATATTCTGATTACCCAACGAACCGTAGGACATCCTAAGTTTAAGAGTGTTCACATATCTTGAAGCAGGCTCCCAGAAAGGTTCCTTAGCAATGTTCCAGCCAGCTGAAACCGACGGAAACCACGCCCATCTGTTTTCAGCACGGAAACGTGATGAGCCGTCATATCGGATATTTGCTTCGAAGAGATATCGCTCGTCATAGTCATAGTTTACTCTTGCGAAGTAACCTGCAGTCGCCCAGCTGGCGTTATTGCCCCAAAAGGAAGGAGCCACAGGTTTACCATCGTATGTGTAGCCGGTGGTCAGGTCAATGACGGCGAGATCAGAATTGATTACACCAACATTCTTTATTCCGGAATTGGATGTGACGTAATCCTCATATTGGAATCCGGCCATCAATTTGAAATTATGCTTGAGGACCTGAAAGTCATAAGTAGAATATACATTCAGGTTCAGATGATTGCTCTTGACATTGTTGTTCTTCACATAGCTTTCGCTGTTCCTTACAAATGCATCTCCATTATAGTCGTGAGCATATGTCATAATTCTGACCTCATTCTGGGTGTAGACCTGTGTATTATAATTCAGTTCAGCATTTGTCACCCAATTTTTTACTGGTTCGAGAGTCAGTACAAAATGATTGTTCAGATTGTCTGTAATTTCTTTCGTACGTCCTCCGTTAACCATAAGCTGAAGCTGCTCATTATCCATATAGATATATCCGTTATCATCATACGCAGGAACTTCAGGCCAGCTCTGACGTGCCCAGTCAGCAAATAAAGACTGATTAAGATAAATCGGACGGTCATAAGATGTCCTGTTGTACCTGAGAGAATATGTTGCCTTCATCCAATCTGTAAGACGGGCAGTGATCTTGGCACTCGGAGTAAAGCGTTGATAAATATCATCTGTCACAGACAACAGACCGTGCTGGTCAAGAAAACCCATCGACATATAAAAGGAATATTTCTTATTGCCGCCGCTCATACTGATATTATGCTCCTGTGAAAAAGAATTATCCTTGAAGTATTCCTTGAAACAGTTGACATTTGCATTTCCCTGAAGGTATCCGTCTGCCCAATATTTCGGGTTATCCGGATTCTGGATGGAAACAGTAGTTATTTCTCCATTAATATATTTCCTGATACGCTCTACCTGGTCAGGATTGAAGAAGTCGGCAACATTTGAATTTCGGCAAGCATCATTGGCAAGTGTCACAAAATCATATGAATTCAGAATCCTTGGCCAGAAGGTCGGACCAGCCCACCTGAAGTTATTGCTGTAATTTACTGATGTCTTGGATTCACTTCCTGATTTGGTCGTGATAAGGATCACTCCAAATGGTGCTCGCGATCCATATATTGACGAGGATGCCGCATCTTTAAGTACTGAGATACTTTCAATATCCTGTGGATTGATGGTATTGATATTACCTTCTGTTCCATCAATCAATACAAGCGGTGCGGCGGATGAACCTTCTGCGATTGTACCTATTCCTCGGATATTGATCAAAGGATTGGAATCCAGCAATCCGCTCGACTGGGCTATATTCAAGCCTGGTATCAGGCCCTGAAGTGCTTGAGAAATGTTTTCTACCGGACGCTGGGCAATCGCTTCTGTAGATATTGTAGCGACAGCTCCTGTCAGATTCACTTTTTTCTGTGTTCCGTATCCGACAAGAACCACCTCATCAAGAAACTCCTGACTATCCTCAAGGACAACCGTAAGCTTCTGGCCGGGGGATGCCTTGATTTGTCTGGTGGCATAACTCAGACACGAAATGACTAATATAGATTCTTTGTCCAGAGGAAGTGAGAAGTCTCCCTCAGATCCTGATACAGTACCGATACTTGTATCTTTAATGAAAATGCTGGCACCAGAAACAGGAGCACCTTGGCTATCGACAATTTTACCTTCTATCTTACGTACTTCCTGTTCCGTCTTCATCGTCTGAACCGGTTCGGACTTTGCAGAAACCACTACGACAGAGTCACTGATTATCAATGAAACGTTCTGATTCTCGAATATCTTCCTCACGATCATCTCGAGAGAGGCCTCTTTAAAATCTGCATTTACCTTGGCATCCATATCTACCGAATCACTTTTAAGTATGAAACTGATTCCTTCATTCTTTAAGTGACTCATTGCCTCTTCGACCGTACAATCTCTGAAGTTTATGGTCAGAATCTGTGCATTAGAGGCTAATGCTGTAAAAAGAAATAACAATAGGGGCAGGATCTTTTTCATTGCAGTATGTTTTGTTTCCTTCCAATATTACGCATAACCATAGGAATCTAATTAAAAGCTTCTTGCTTTTTTACAAAATAAATCGATTTTTTGCCGTTTATAGCTAAAGAATCCGTACAATCGGGAATCATATAAATAAACTCATATAGTATGGTATTATTCTGAACCGGATGATTTATATTTGCGAGGAATTATATGATGAAACCCGCAAAGAGAGTGGAAAGAAAACATATTGATCACTATAACGGAAACAATTAATGGTTTATTGAAATGAAAACTGAAAGAACGCCTGAAAATATAGAACAATACAAGGAACACTATTCTGAGGAAGGATTGTTCGGCAAGATTGGGAAGGTCTGCAAGAAGGCAGGAATCAAGGCGATTTACTATGTCCTTCTCTTATATTATGTTCTGATCGACGAGAACACTCCCTGGAAACATAAGGGCATAATCATTGGCGCATTGGGCTATTTCATCCTTCCGGCCGACCTTGTTCCCGACTTTATCCCTTTAGCCGGATATGCGGACGATGTAGCAGCTCTTACCGCCTGTATAAAAACCGTTATGGACAATATAACTCCTACGATCAAGAAGAAGGCCGTTCAGAAACTCACTGACTGGTTTACTGACGTGGAGTACAGAAAGGTGAAAGAGTTTGACGAGGAGTTAGAGGAATAAGATAATGTCAGGAGCCGGGAAAATACTTGTAATTCAGATAAAGAACTTGTAATTTTACTCCGATAATTCAATTTTCCCGGCTTTATGAGTACAATATGGATAGTGATGCCCATTCTCATTGTGTTGATGTTTCTGTTGGGCATCGATGTCAATAAGAAAGCTTTTACGGATATTGCGCATCACCCCAAGGCTGTGCTTTGGGGAATGATCGGTCAGATAATCATTCTTCCTGTAATCGCGTTCCTGACAGCGTGGCTTCTTAAACTTCCACCTGTATATTTTATGGGGCTTGTGCTTGTGGCTTGCTGTCCCGGAGGCAGTTCGTCAAATGTCTTTTCTATGCTTGCAAAGGGTGATATCGCATTATCTGTCACTCTGACTGCACTAAGCAGCATAATAACTCTTTTCACACTTCCTTTGATTATGGAGTCTGTTGCCGCTGTGGTATCCGATATGTCTGGTGTAAGCATTGAACTTCCTGTGGGAAAGCTTCTTGTACAGAATATTGTATTGCTTTTCGCTCCTCTTCTTGCAGGAAGTATGTTCAAGCACTTTTGCCCGACAGCATCAGTGAAGGTCAGAAAGGTATTAGGTAAGATGGCCTTCCCTGCCCTGATGATTCTAGCTGCGGTATTCTTCCTGCAGTACAGGAAAGAGATTGCTGAGAATTTTGCTTCTTTGGGCCTTTCCGTGGCAATGCTTATACTGATGGCAATGGCCTGCAGCTCGTGCATATCCAGGATTGGAAGGTTCAGCGATGCAGTCAGACGTACGATAGTGATAGAAGTGGGAATGCAGAATGCCGCGCAGGCGATTGCCATAGCATCATCTCCTTTCATTTTCAATAGCGGAGAGATGGCTCTTCCTGCCATATGTTATGCTTTGATGATGAATGTGATCCTGCTGACATACGTATATTTTATCAGAAGAAAACACATATAGATATGGCTAAGAAAGAAGGAATAAGAAAACTGTTTGACAACATAGCCCCTGACTATGATAAGTTGAATCATATCCTTTCACTCAATATCGACAAGGGCTGGAGAAAGAAGGCAGTCCGTGAGATTGTTGATATGGACAAAGCTATCAAAGTCCTCGATGTGGCTTGTGGAACAGCAGACTTTACGATCGAAATAGCTCAGAAGGCAGCTCCGGGAAGCAATGTGACAGGAGTAGATATATCTGAAGGGATGATGGCCATAGGCAGGGAGAAGATCAGGAAAGCGGGACTGTCTGCTGA
This sequence comes from Bacteroidia bacterium, assembly GCA_021153285.1. Lineage (GTDB taxonomy): Bacteria > Bacteroidota > Bacteroidia > Bacteroidales > UBA932 > Cryptobacteroides. The sequence continues at coordinate 1,209 of JAGKTT010000057.1, read as the reverse complement.
ATTGTCGGTAGCTGATTGTGAAGCACTTCCATACCAGGATGATACGTTCGACCGTATATCAGTAGGATTCGGAGTCCGTAATTTTGAACATCTTGAGATCGGTCTCAGTGAAATGTTCAGAGTGCTGGCTCCCGGTGGAAAACTTGTTATCCTCGAACTGTCGGTTCCTTCCAATGCCTTCATACGGTGGTGCTACAAGCTGTATTTTCTGAAGATTCTTCCGGCAATCGGTGGCCTCGTATCCGGCAACCGCAGTGCATATGAATATCTGCCTGCATCCGTCCTTCGCTTCCCTGCTCCGGATAAATTCATAGGGATGATGAAGTCCGCAGGATTCGCAGCCGTGGAACATACTTCGATGACTTTCGGCATCTGCCGTATGTATGTTGGAAAAAAAGCTGCGCTATGATAAGACACTGGATCGAAGCAATGAGGCTCAGGACGCTTCCTGTAAGCATTGCAGGAGTAATTGCCGGAACGGCTTGCGCCATTCTGTCTGACTCCTTCAAGGGAATTCCTGCTCTGCTGTGCCTTACATTTGCAATCCTCGCGCAGATCGCAGCCAATTTCGCCAACGAATATTATGATTACAAGAACGGAATCGACAAGAAAGGCCGCGCCGGATTCCGCAGAAGCGTAACAGAAGGTGAGATTGCTCCAAAGGCAATGAAAGCAGCGACATTCATAACATTGGGAATCGCGGCAGCAGTCGGATGTGCCTTGCTGATTTAGGGGCCCTGGTGGCTCATCATCGCCGGAATCCTGATTTTTTGCTTCGCACTCGCATATAGCGCAGGGCCATATCCTCTGTCACACCACGGATTGGGAGATATTGCCGTGATAATTTTCTTCGGTATTGTGCCGGTCGTATTGACCTGGTATCTTCAGACATCATCGTGGGATTCTGTCGATATTGTCATAGAGACTTCTGTCGCTATCGGTCTTCTTGCAGCCAATGTGCTGGTGGTCAACAATTACAGGGATTTGGAAGACGACGCCTCAGTCGGCAAGCGCACAACTGTAGTCATCTTCGGACGAAGGGTTATGAGCACTGCATACCTGCTGTCAGGATTCATCGGGATGCTTGTTATGACCCCGGTATGGCTCGATGTAAGCATCCGACGAAGTACATATTTCAGTTTGTATAAGTGAGGCCTAACTTTGTCGCACTAACACAAACTGAGAATATGCTTACACGAGAACAGATCG
>JAGKTT010000013.1 GCA_021153285.1 Bacteroidia bacterium | reverse complement strand
AACGGGTATGGAATCAGCACCAATGAGCGGCCGGAGGCCATTGCAAGCCAGTTTTTCCGCTCAACGGGTCGTTTATGAAAGCGGTCCAGTGTTCTGATGGACACTGAACAACCGGGATTTTACGTTAAGCCCTTAGACACGACTGATCCAACTTTAGGGAACTTGAAAATTCTGAATTTCGTTTAGTTTTCATTAATTTCAACTGGTTATTGGTACTAACCACTTCATTCCCTCGTTCTTCTTTTGACCTTAATACACTTCCAGTAGCATCAATTCTTTTCTTTGAGTTTCTTTATCTCTCTATCGAAGTCGCTTTCCAGCATCTCCATCTCGCGTTGGCGATATATTTCAAACTCCTTCTCTGCTTTTTGAATCGCTTGAGCGTGCGACACCGTTCCGTTCCCGATCAGGACCTTTCTCTTATGAGCAGTTATCTGAGCATCCAGAGCCTCAATCCAATCCTTCATCGTCATAGGATTCATTTCCAAAGCCTGGAACTCAGCAAAGTCCAAGAATCCGGATACGAGAAGATTCAGCCTCTGCAACTCCAACTCTGAAAGATAATTCTTGGCAATCTTCACATCGTCCTTGGTAACATAGTTACCCTTGAAGTTAGTCATTCCCACGAACGGCTTCTCGTTATCCACACGATTATATATGACCTCAGCCACCGTATTCTTATGAACGGCATAGTGCAGTTTATTCTGCACAGTCGCAAAGAATGTCTTCGTCATATCACTGCGAGGATCATAGTCAACAGCTGTCGCATATATATCCGTTACCTGCTGATAGAAGTTGCGCTCGCTGCTGCGGATATCCCTGATACGCTGCAAAAGTTCACGAAAATACCGGTTTCCACCCTGCTTCAGTCTCTCATCATCCATAGCAAATCCCTTCTGGATATATTCGTGGAGCCTTTGCGTTGCCCATCTGCGGAATGAATCCAACAGCAACTCTTCATCTGCATATATATTCTTTATATGCATCGTGATATTCTCACGACTTGTGCAATAAATCTCCGCCAACTGATTCTGTGTAAGCCATAAATCCTCATCCGCAAATCTAACTGCCACACGAGTGATCTCGTTGTCGTCCTGATATAGTATAATCTTGTTTTGTTCCATTACACCAGAATATTTCTCACAAAATTATAAAATTTCGCAAGGATTTCTAACATTACATAAATCCTTGTGAACACGACATAAAACACTGAGCACATAATCTCAATACTTATATTGAAAAATATTGAAACTTAAATTTTGCCTACACAAATAATAATCAATTTGCAATTGAAACAAAGGACGCATAAATGTTTCACATATACCGCTTCCAGAAAGGCCGGGAGACGATTTCTTATTATATCGTCTAACTGCATACATATCGAGACTTTTCTATCTTCGCCATATGACGATCGACAGCAACATTGCATTGGTCCTGGAAGGGGGCGGGCTTCGAGCAGCCTTCCGTTCGTATCTCCGATAACTTATGTCGATGGAGTACCTATGCTGGACGGTGGCATCGTGGATTCCATTCCTGTCGAATATGCCCTGAATCAAGGATTTGATAAACTCGTTATTGTCCTCACTCGCAATAGAGGCTATAGAAAGGCTTGAAGACGAAGGAAGGATCCTTGTCATACGTCCGATCAGACCGGTAGAGGTCAGCAGGATGGAGAAAAACACAGCAAAACTGACAGCACTATATCAGGAAGGTTACGATATCGCCAATGCTATTTTTGCTGGTCTGAAGCTGAAGGTCTGAGATTGAACCATTCAGTCAAGCGCTCCACAAAGGATCTTCCCAGACCGGAAACCTTCTCTGTGACGGCCAAGGCACGGTCTGCAATCCCCTCTTTCTTCAAAGACATTTTTTCTTTAATAAACTCGGAGGCCATCGAAACGGCACTCGACATAACACCGGCCTTGTCGTTTTCATTATTCAAAGCTTCAGGGCCTTTAAGCACATAGTTGCGGGTGGTATATCCGACATAGAGGGTAAGGGCAGCATTGAACGAACCATTGAGAAACATTCCAAGAAGCGGCCCGAGAACAGGAACACCCGTATTGGCAAAAAGATTCTTGAGTCCTCCTTCCAGCGAATTGGTGAGGGACTGTGAAATGTATGCGGTAAAGGCTGAACCCAACACCCCTGTCATTATCCGGCTAAGCTGGAAAATATTGGGACGATATCCCGTGGCATATATGATCTGATATATAAGTCTGATATTCAGAACAATGACAGAGAGTGTATCAAGGGTACTGTTCTGAGATGCCGCAGTCAGGACAAAGACCTTGCGGCCGCTTTTAGACACCAGTGAATTTATATTCTTCACTCTTGCTCCTACCTCCTCTGCAATCACTTTCTTCAGAGCTTCTGCATCATCACCAGCAGAAGCTACAGCTCCCTCGATTTCCTTTTTTCTTATATTTCTATCTGATGGATCAGAAATATAGAAGCAATTCTTTGCCAGTGACAAGGCAAATTTCTTCATCTGCCTGACATCCCACCCGTCTTCAGTCTGAAGCTTCGGGAATTCCGGCATAAGGAGGAGTCCGGCAAGCGGCAGGACCAGATAGTAGAACAGCAGAAGGCCAATGACAATATAGAAAGCATACTCCACATAACTGTGCGTGGCCATTCCTATCTTGTCACCTATCAGCAATATGTTTCCCAGAAGCAGGATTGCGAGCACGACGGATAGCGCGGCTATCACAAAAGATACAGTTTTCCTCATACAATGATCATTTGAAGTATGAAGCTATGTATCTGTCGTATTTCTCCTTATATATATCGGCTATAGTGATCATCATCGCTGTGTCGTAACAGTCTCCGAAATCAGGATCAAAAGTGGTTCCGAAGGTCTTCATTGTATCGGAGACACCAATATATGAATGAATGAGCGGCGGAATGGTGTCACCCATTGACTTCACATAATTGTTCAGGATCTGATAGTTTTCCTTATAGTTTGCTCCGGTGAACATCTCGTCAAACATCTGTGCCTGCTCGGAGGTCCAGCGTTCAGGATTCTTCGAGGTGATGAGTCCCTCCCTGTCCCCGAAGAATTTATCAAGATAGTAAACCATCGCTTTTCTGCTGAGTTCAGGGCTTGAGCTGTAGATGGTTACCTTTCCTGAAAGATATTTGACAGAAGGGTCTCTAGCAACAAGTCCGCCGATTCCGTCCCATAGATTGTCCAGAGCAAAGAGAGCCTTGCGTCCCATCTGGGCAGACTGGTATTTAGGCTGTACGAAAGCACGGGCCATCTCAATGCAATATGGGAAATATTCATCGATGAATTTCTGCGAAAAGTCGAAAAGATGCTCGGTGTTCACATATGGCTGACCGTTCGGGTGGAAAGATGCCATAGCCCATTTTGTAAAACGGTAGCCACCGATGATTTCATCAGCTTCAGGATTCCATACCACGATCTGGAAACAAGCCTTGTCTTCGAGGTCGAAATGGTCCAGATCGCACTCTGTTCCGCTTCCGCCACCCACTGCCCTGAAGGAGACTTCGCGAAGACGTCCGATCTCCCTGAGGACATTCGGCGCAGATTCGTTGTTCACGACATATATTTCATTGTTTCCCCTGTTGGTATTGCGGAGAAAAGTCTTTTCATTGAGTTCGCTCTTAAGCAAAGCGACATCTACAGGTTCAATAATAGGTGGAATCATAACTTCTTACATATTTGGTGTACAACCATTGTCCAGAGACAATTCCTTGACTCTGTTCTTTACAATGTCGGCCCATTGAAGGTCAGTCTTGCCGGCATCGAAGTCTGTATACGGTATAGGTCTTCCGAATGTGATGACGAATTCCTCTCCAGCTTTATTGAAAAGCTCATCCACAAGGAAAAGCATACCCAGATTCATCTTCAGCTTCAATATCCTGCTGAGCCAGCTGAGAAAGAAATACCACTTGGAATTATGTCCGGAAATATGGACAGGCACCACATCGCGCTGGTACTTGCGGGCCTGGGTGATGAACATTTTCTTCCAAGGCATTTCAGTAATCACGCCTTTGAATGTCCTGGCGCAAAGTCCTGCAGGAAAGACAAGCACCTGACAATCAGACTCAAACATCTGGCTAAATCTATCTGCAATATCCCTGCTCTGACGCCCGGCCTGCACCTTGACCGGAACGAAGAACTCCTGAAGAGGCTTCATATTGTATAGAATCTGATTAGCGGGAACCTTGAATCCGTCACCATATATTCTTCTGAACACAGATCCGATGATCAGAGCCTCAGGGCCGCCCAGGGGGTGATTACAGGCAAAGATATAATTCTTGGACAGGTCGAGATTTTCTTCTCCACGGGTCCTGTATTTTATGCCAATATAGTCCAAAGCTTCATCGAAGAAGCCCGCGCCGGCATAATGTTTCGCCTTCATTATACAATCGTTGATCTGATCCATATGAAGGCGTTTTCTGAGAAATCTCTTCGCGAACCCCGGCAGTTTGGCCGACATTTTCGGTCCAAGAATCTCATTCAGATCGAGAAGATAATCAGTTCTTTCCTTTGACATAACTCTTGCGGATTGTGAAATAGAATGCGACACCTATAAGAATCCATACAAACAGCACTATACGACTCTGGAATGTAAGGTATCCCGGCATTCCCGGAATTATCAGAAGCGAAAGGAAGAACAATGAAAACAGACAGCCGATAATACCGAAAACTGCATATTTCTTACTTCCGTTCCTATAACCGATAACTGCTGCCGAGCCTGTAGTGTAAGCAAATACGATTGCTGCACCGACACTGGTCATATCTACAATCCATAGTAGGATCTCTCTTCCGAACCAAGGTGCAAAGAGACTCATTGCCATTGTAAAGATAATAGCATTGGTCGGAGTACCGTATTTTGGCGAAAGATGCTCGAACCACTTTGGAAGACTTCCTTCCTTAGCCATTGCATACATAAGTCTGGATGTCGAAATATAGAATGCGTTCATACCGGAAACCACGGCACAGAACATTGCAACACCCAGGACAATGATACCGGCAAGTCCCATTGTATTCCTCACTACATAGCCCGTCGGCCAGGCATTGCGCGAGTCAAGAAGCTGCTGCCAAGGCTCCACACCGACTGCTGTCACTGCACATACGGCAATATACATAATCGCTGCCACAAGCACAGCCGAGATCATTATGAATGTGGATTTCTTATGACTGAAATTGTACTCCTCGGCGCTCTGAGGTATGCAGTCAAAACCGATGAAAGCCCAAGGAGCCATTGCGACAATACTGAATACTCCCTTCCACCATCTTCTTCCCTCAGGGAAGGCAGGTGCAAGATTGCTCCAGTCCGAGATGCAGAATACCAGGAATGTAATGACAAGGATACATCCGACCAAAGTCAAGGCAATCGCTGTCTGTATCCACGCTGCCTGCTTTATGCCCCTGATATTAAGCAGAGCCATCAATATTATAGCTGCCGAAGCAAGAATGACCTCACCGGCATACACTTCCCAACCAGCTATCTCATACAGCAGTCCCTGCTGAACGATTCCAGGGAAAAGATAACGGCTTATCATCGCCAACGCAGTAGCATTCAATGGAATAAGACTCCAATAAGCCAGAATCATAGCCCATCCGCACACGAAGGCATTCCTCTTACCGAAAGCCTCCTTGGCATATATGAATTCACCACCGCTGATCGGAAACTTACGGATCAGATAGCCATAGCTGACTGCTATGACGATAATCAACAAAGCACCTATAAGCATTCCCATAGCAGTACCGCCGGGGCCTGCCTTAGGGAGGAATGCCGTTCCCGGGAGAACGAAACATCCCCAGCCGATAATCGCTCCTAGAGCAAGGCCCCACACATCGATAGGGCGCATTACCCGCTTAAGTTTCACGCGTTTTTCAGACATATATCTGGTCAGATTATGGATTTAAAGGAACTAAGGTAGAAAAATAGTTTTAAAATATAATATTTTAACTGATTTTTCCACCTTAGATCTTTATTTATTCCTCTGTTCTTCTTCGACAATCGGCGCAGATTCCTTGTATTTGAAACGACGTATCTTCTGTGTGGCAGTCTTTTCAAACGGCTCCTTCATCACCTCCGCCGAACTGACCTGAGAAGATTTATTTACACTTTTATTGGTCACTCATTTTCCGAACTGTCCGGTAGGATCGGGATGGATATCCTTCCAAAAGCCGCTGCTGCAAAGAACGCGACAGACCAATTAGGCATACTCTGCGAAAGGATAGCCACCTTGTCACCTGCTCCGATGCCATACTGTGTCAATATCTTTGAAAGACTGTCGGTATTTTCCTTGAACGAAGCGAATGTATATCCGCCTTCCTTGGTATCATACCACTGGGTATACTGCTTCTTTGAATATACCGTAGTGGCATAATCATATAATTTCGAGAGAGTATCGATGTATATCGTACTTATGAACAATGGTACGACACCATTTTTTGAAATCGCCGGTTCGTCATTCATTACAATGATGGCTACCTGCATATATCCTTACGGTTTCCTGTGGCTCGGGCTGGAGCTGTATGCGAAAAACAATGAAGAAGATTCCCCTGCTGATGACAATTCATTGATACGTTTTTATGACGAATACAGAAAGCTTCGTTTTGTCATAGCTCCCGAGGCCATAATTTTCATAAATTCAGAGGATAATTATGTCCAGATCCACTATCTGGATAAGAACCGGACAAAGAAGTTCATCCTGCGCTCATCGATGCGCGCCCTTGAAGAAGATCTGGGCAAACACGGTCTCGTTCGATGCCACAGATCATATTTCATAAATCCTGCATACATCAGAGTAGTCCACAGAGATTCAGCCGGCCTTATAGTGGCAGATCTGAACCAGGACGGATACGAAAGTATCCCGATATCACGCAAATATCAGGATGCCATCACAAAACTTTTATAAGAAAGGTTATCCAATATTCCTCACTGCTTCCTCAAACTCGCTTCTGGAGCCACGAGCCTTGTTCTTTATCTTGGCTCTGTAATTATATATGGTATTGGCCGAATAATGCAGAAGCGAGGCTATCTTGCTGGAGTCAGAGATTCCAAGCTTTATAAGCGCGAAGATTCTGAGCTCCGGCGTAAGGATATCATCTCCTTTAGGAACAATGGCAGCACCATCTGCAAGAAGTTCATTGAACTTGTCTACAAAGTCAGGATAAAGGTTGACGAAAGTCTCATCAAACATTTTGTAGAACTCCTGTATGTCGTCATCCATTGATGGCAGCAGCTCGATTTCCTGCTCAAGAGACTTTGTATTGCCCTGTCGGATGGCTTTCAGCACGTGATGACGGTATTGACGTGTCTTGCTGATGTTTTCGGACAATATACCTAAGAAAAGAGCAATATACTCCTGCTTCACCTTGTCAGCCTCCTGCATCTGGGAATTCAGAGTCACGAGACGGTTGTTTATGTCTGTCAGTTCGCGATTTCGTTCATCGATCTGCATATATGACTCCTGAAGCTTCTTTCGCATTGAGTCCATAATCTGCTGACGCTTGAAGATAAATAGGAGAAGGAAAAGGAGAAGAGCCAGCAGGAGTACCGCAATGAAGATCATCATTGCCATTCTTTTTGTCTGACGAAGATGCTTATCCTGATAAGCCTGCTCGATTTCAGGGAAAAACTGGGATATCTGCCAGGCTCTGAGTTTTCCATTGTAAGCAAGGGCATCAGTCATACAATGATCAGCGACATAACGGAACGCTCTGTCAATATCACCACGTTCGAAAAGGATGCGTGAAATCTCATTGAGCGATGCATAGTCATTCGTAGCACACATCACATCTGCTATTGCAGAACGGATGAGCCACTCTTCCCTCTTGATGGCATCGACAAAGGTATTAGCGTAAAAATAACAAGCCCTGGCATAGTCCGGTGTATTCACCTCGGTACACTCCGTCATCTTGGAAGCGTATTCTCTGGCCATCACTGTATCGCGTACAGACTCGGCCTCTTCTCGCTTCAGATCATACCATTCGAGAGTCCTCTCCGGTATCATTTTCAGAAGAATATCCCTGAGATTATCTCTTTTAGCCCCTTTTTCGGCATATATTTCATCTGAGGAAGTATAGGCCATCGTCTCGCCATAGAAGCAATGAGCGGCATCATAATAAGATTTTAAAAGATTCTCAGGAACGGTTTCCGCAGAATACCGATCAAGGATATCTCCCGCCTCCACGTGATAACCTGCCATTGTATAAACCTCGACAAGCATAAAGTCTGTCTCAGCTTTCTTATGAATATCTTTTGACTTTATGGCAAGCCACCTGTTAGCCAGAAGACACTTCAAGGTAGAATCGAAACTATGGGTCCTGTAAGCCGTAGCCATTCTTTTGCGGATATTGTAAACCTGCTCTGGATCCACCTGCTCAGCCAGAACATCCTCCAGCACTGCAATTCTCTTTTGGAAGTATCCCTTATAAGTTTCCTTCATTTCCAATGTCTCGTCCAGAAGCTCCAGCAAGGGGGCTTCCTGATGTCGGTCACAGGAAAACGCAGCAGCTGCTGCAAAGAAACAGGCAAGGACTATGACGGCTATCTTCTTCATATTTTTCAATAAGCAGGGCAAATATACAAAAAAAGGCTGATGACGATGCCGTCATCAGCCTTTCGTATGATTATCAGAAGTATGTTACTTCTTTACGAAGTCAACAGTCTCCGTTCCGGATACAGAAAGGTCGATAGTAAGTACATAAGTAGCACCTTTCTCAAGCTGAACACCGTCAGCAAGTTCGAGATTGCCCGCATCCTTGATCCACTTTGAAGCCTCGTCTGTAAGAACGACAGTACCCTGTCCTTTCTCTCCTCCCCAGCCATTCTGGTGGAAATATTTGAATGAAAGGTAATCATATCTGAAGCGACCTCCGATTGTCTCGCTATCTGACTCTTCAACTGCGATACCTGTCATCTGATATACACCTGGATTCACCTCAGCCATACAGTAAGCAGCTCCTGGAGTCCATCCGAACTGGGAAGCCATTGTAGGATGTGCAGTACCCCATCCCATCAGCCAGAGAGCACCCTCTGCAAGAGTAGCATCTTCACCATCAGCATTAAGTCTGTTCACCACTACATACTTGAGTGATGTATTAGCCTTGATGTAATAGTTGCCAGTCGAAGCATTGAACTTAAGTCCAGACGCATCCATTGTGAAATAGTCAGGATCCATATACCACGATGCAGGGCTGTCGATACCTGACACTGCAATTGTCTGTCCTTTCTCAAGGGCAACTGCTGCACCATAAAGGTCAGCTGAGAGCATTTCCATCTCTACTCCTGCAAATGTAAGGTTTTCTGCCTCGATCTCCTGCATACCGATGCACTCTACTCTGAGGACACCACCTGTAGTGCCGTCATAAGCAGTCAGATCCACTGTAAATCTCCAGATAGAACCCATCTCAAGAGTCTTGCCATCGTGGAGGAATACGTTACCGTTGTCGCTTGATCCGGCATTCACATAGAATGTATCGCTGTCTGAAGTAAGGCTAGAAGAACCAAACTCACCACCCCAGGTCTTCTGGTGGAAGAACTTGAAGTTCACATCATCGCAAGAAAGCTGAACACCTGCAACAAGAGTGATCTGGTGAACCTTCGGAGCTACCTGTGCAAGACAGAGACCACCAGCCTCTGGTGACCAGGATGCACCCTGAGCCATAGTCGGCTTTCCGACCTTATCACTACCGATAAGCCATACAGCACCAGTTCCATCAGAATTCAATGTAGCAAGATTAGTCATATCCTTCATAGCTTCTACTCTGATGAACTCGTTCTTTGTCTCAACAATCAATTTGTAAAGACCGTCAACAGCAAGGAATCTGAATGTTCCTGCAGGATCAGTCATTTCAAGGTAGTCAGGATCAATTGTCCAGCCCTCAAAACCAGGAGCAAATCCTGTAATCTGGATATCACTACCCTGAGTAAGATTGACAACTGCCGCATACTTGTCTGTTGCCACCATTTCTGTCTCGACACCATTGATCTCAAGAGTGATGAACGGACCAGCAGAAAGATCGTAAGTATTGAATGTAATCTCATACTCACCGGCAATACCATTTGAGAATGTGATATAATCCTCAGCACCTACTTCAATACCTGTTCCGCTCCAACCGAATGTCAGTTCAGGAACATCCTGATATTCAGGAGCTACAATAACAGCCTTGCATTCCGCAGGGAAGTTACCGGTATAACCGTACCAATAGTTGTCAGAAGCAAGTGGTTCTTCAGATGTAACCTCTTTCTTCTCCATACGGTACTCAGCGCCGTCGTCAGTCTTGAGTGTGAGATACTCGTACTTAGGACGCGATACAGCCACATATACTGTATCATATGTATATCCGAGATGAGTATTTACCGAAGTGAATACTACAGGCATATTTCCATCTGAGACATTGATGCTGTAAGGAACAGCAAGGCTGCCCTCATATGTTCCTTCTTCCTTGGTTCTGACCTCAAATGAAGCTACAGGCTCTGGCTTGCCACCTTCCACATCAAGGTCTGTGAAGAGGTGTGCCTTAAGAATAGACAATGGATATTCCTTGTCAGACACATTGACTGAAAATTCAATGCTGCCACCTAAATATGCCTGATTTTCACAATCCACATTCATTTCTGGACCGTTCTCGGCAAACTCGAATTGAAATTCTCTCTGGCAGGAAGCAAAAGCCATTACACCAGATCCGATCAATACCGCTATCTTTATAAATTTATTCATATTCATTTATGTTTTAATGTTATTCCTGCCAAAGGAGTGATACCAGACTATTAGCTGGCACGTTATACTTAACAGTGAATTTATCATTTGAGAATACAACCTGCTGGCTTGAGCTGTTCTTATTGCACATAAGAACACCGATTGTATTATCCGGATTAAGATACATCTGCACTTCGAATCCTGACGGAAGAGCAAAAGCCTTATGCTGCATTCTTCTTGCTCCTGGCTTGAGAGCTACAGAAGCGTGAGCGCAATTGAACCAGTGACTGTTCTTTACGATGGCCTTGTAGTCAGCAGAATTGATAGTCACAGCACCATAGCAAGTCTTGCAAGAACCGTCGTGTCTGCTGTAAGGGCCTCTCTTTTCGTCAAGCATAAGGTTCCAGAGAACAGATCCCCTTCCACCACGTGAAAGAACGCCGAGGAACATTGTAGAGTAGTCGTTAAGAAGACAGTTTGAAAGGAAGTTAAAGTTCCATCTACCATCCCATCCACCGATCCACTCACCGATAGAAGCCTCTGTGAAGTAGATCTTTTTCTCAGGATTAGTCTTATAGACCTCATCAAGCTCTGTCACGCTTCCGCCGTAATTGTGCCAAGCAGAACCGTCAGCCCATTTGTAAGCCTCAGGGTCAGCGTAGATGTTGAGCGGATAATTGTCCTGACCTTCCTTTCCGTCATAATCGAAGTTGTGGTCGAAGAGGAGGATCTCCACGTCAGCGAGACCAGCCTTGTCCATTGCTGGACCGAGAACCTTCACGAACTCCTTCTGATCCTGCCAAGGCATTACCAGTGACATTGAGTTACCTGGGTTGAGAGGCTCGTTCTGCATTGTGATCGCGTGGATATCGAAACCCTCGGCCTCCATTGTCTGGATCCACTTCACGAAATACTCTGCATACTCATCATAGCAAGATGGCTTGAGACGACCGCCAGTCCAAGAGTTGTATGTAGTTTCGTCTGTCACAGGAACATTGAACTTGGATACATCCCAGTTGTTTCCGCCAGGCATATTACACTTCATCCACTGAGGACAAGACCAAGGTGAACCGATGATCTTCACGTCAGGGTTGATGGCATAGATTTCCTTGAGAATAGGAAAGAGATTATTCCTATCCTCTGCGTGAACAGCAAAGTTCTCAAGACCAGGAGTATCGCACCAGGTATAATTGTCAGCAAGACAGAAGTCTGAAGCACCGATTGAAACTCGGATGAGACTCATTCCGGCACCTTTCTCACGTGAAAAAGTCTCAGTCAGGAAAGCAGTCCTGTCCTCCTGGGACATCTTGAGAAGGTTGTAGGCTGTTGATGTTGTCACGGCAAGTCCGAAACCATCGACAGGCTCCGCAGCAAGAGCTGTCTTATCGTATGTTATAAGATATGGTGACATACTGCCTGTCTTTCCGAAGTCGAAATACGACTTCTCGAACTGAAATCTGCTGTCTGATGTTGTAACATACGCTGCTACATCCTTCACAACTTCAGGCTCAACTGGAGTCTGAGTGTTTTCAGGCTTGGATGTAGTGCAGTTGCAGGCGCATAGACAGGCAAGACCAGCAGTAAGAAATAACTTAGAAACTTTCATAACCATAAGCTATTAATATCCAGGGTTCTGAACAAGAGTAGGATTATCCTCAAGCGCACTCTGAGGAACCGGCATAAGAATGGTATCCTCCGAAAGCGGGAATCTTGGAAGCCAGTAAGAATCCTCGGCGTTCATTGAATCGTGAACAGCCTTTGCTCTATCGAGGCCGTGACGTACAAGGTCAAAGAAACGGTGTCCCTCAAACGCAAGCTCAAGACGACGCTCATCAAGAACAGCAGTAATCATATCTTCCTGACTTGCAGGCTGCTGGATAGGCTTGATACCTGCACGCTCACGAATCTCGTTCACGAGTGCTGTCGCACCAGCAAGGTCACCGGTACAAGCGAGAGCCTCGGCGTGGAGAAGCTTGATTTCACCAAGACGCATCAGGATGATGCTTGATGCATTTGTAGGAACCTTATGCATAAATGCATACTCCTCAGCAGGATAGTAATTTGACCAAGGGCAGGCATCGATGATGATGGATGCATTCTTTCTTTCTGTATCACCGGCCTTATCATATGCCTTGATGAGGTTTCTTGAAGGAGTGACCCACTTTGCCCAAGTGTAGCTGTCTGCTGGGCTGTAAGCATTTCTATGGAACATCATCCACACCCAGTTTCCGCTGGCCTTAGTCCACTGTACCTCAAAGATAGACTCCTTGGTATTACGGATAGCATCATTCTCATCGTATGACCACATTTCACCATAATCCTCGCAAAGCTCAAAGCCATAGTCATTCTCGATCGATGTACAGAGTTCCGCTACCTTGTTCCAGTCACGGATAGGAGCCTCGGCATAGATACGTGCGAGAAGTCCCTTTGCAAATGCCTTTGTGAATTTGAACTTATCGGAAGGATCCACATCCGGAGCATACTGGATCGCGAAAGTGAGGTCCTCAACGAGCTGAGTATAAACAGTTTCAAGAGTCTCCTGTGGAGGGAAGTACTCGAAATAAACCTCCTCTACATTCTCCGATGTGATTGCTGGTGGGATAGTATTGATTACCGGAACAGGTCCCCAAAGACGTGACATCTGGAAAAGAGCCCAAGCCTTCCAGCATCTTGCCTCTGCACTCCACTCGTTAGCCTCAGCCTGAGTAAGGGTAGGGTCCTGCTGCATCACTCGATCGACATTGAGAATGATATTGTTAGCATTACTCATCTGCTGGAGGTAGTATCCCCAGTCACGCTCCACGTTAGGATTTGATCCGTCCTGCTTGTTAGCCTCGATATTCATAATCTCGGCAGTATTTGTTCCGCAGTAAGCATTATCAGCACGGCACTCTGAATAAATAAGGAAGTCCTGATAGCCGTACTCCTGAACTCCCTTAGCCCAGCTTTGATAGATGGCATCGCGAAGTCCCTTCATATCCTCTCTTGTATTGTACTGAGACTCAGTACTCTCTTCTACATTCACATTGCCCTCATTGTATCCGGTCTCAGGATAAAGATCCAGATTGCAGGATGCAAGGCTGACAACAGAGGCAATCATTAAAATTCTATATATTCTTTTCATATCTTATCAATTAGATCTTTAGAAGTCAATATTAACACCGAATACAACGCTTCTTACACAAGGATAAGTACCCCAGTCAACGCCCATTGATGTAGCACTTGTATACTGGCTCATTTCAGGGTCATATCCTGAATAGTTTGTGAAGGTAATCATATTATCCAAAGTCACATATGGCTGGATACGTGCAATGTTAGCCTTCTTGAGAGCCGGATGAGTGATATTATATGAAAGAGTTATATTCTTGATCTTGAGATAAGAACCGTCCTCAATCCATCTGGTAGAAGTCTTGAGGTTGTCGATCTCGTTGGACTTAGGAATATCTGTAATCTGACCTGGAGTTCTCCAGCGACGGAGAACGTCAGTGATCTGGTTAGCACCTGATACCATACCTACAAGGTCAATCTTTGATGCATTGTAGATATCATTGCCATAAGATGAGGTCACCAGGACAGTGAGGCTGAGTCCCTTATAGCTTACAGTATTGGTGAGACCAGCTGTAAAGAGCGGATTTGCGTTACCGATATAATGCTTGTCGGCATCAGTAATCTTACCGTCTTCATTATGATCCTCGTACTGGATCATACCTGTTTCAGGATCCACTCCAAGAGCCTTGTAACCCCAGAACATTGAAAGAGGCTGACCAGGAGTCATTCTAACGCAATAATCACTGAAGTTTTCAGAAGTCTTTGTATAATAGTAAACAGACTTAAGATCGAGACTCTCGAGCTTATTGCGGTTCATTGAAATATTGAAGTCGGTTGTCCAGTTCCAGTCCTTGTTCTCGATGTTAACGGAGTTGATGGCAAGCTCGAGACCCCAGTTAGACATCTCACCCTCATTTCTGTAAATGCTTGGATTTGGATCAGGAAGAGGTACGTTCATAAGGAGATCCTTGGTATACTTGTAGTAACCGTCGAGAGTAACCACGAGACGGCTGTTGAACATAGACCAGTCAACACCGATATTGGTCTGTGTTGTAGTTTCCCAGGTAAGGCCTTTGTTTCCGATATTGTTCTTTGAGCCTACTGTAGGAACTGCAAGAGTATACTCGCTGTTTGTCCAGTCGAAGTAGTTTGTGCCATATGTCTGAACCCAAGCATAGTCACCCAGACCTGACTGGTTACCCTGCTGTCCCCAACCCACGCGAAGCTTGAGGTCGTTGATCCACTCCACATCACTCATAAACTCTTCACTTGAAATACGCCAAGCAGCAGAAGCTGAAGGGAAGTAACCCCAACGGTTTCCAGGAGCAAGTTTTGAAGAACCGTCCGCACGGAAGTTTACAGTAACATAGTACTTGCTGTCGAAGTTATATGAAACACGAGCAAGATATGACATAATAGCCCATCTTGAGAGACCCTGGCTCTGTCCTCTGAGACCACCGTTGTTACCACCGCTCAAACCGAAAAGTTTGTCATAATTCTCAGTTGAGAAGTTGCTTCTTGAACCCGAGAGATTCTCCCAACGTGAAGTTGTTGCAGAGGTACCTGCCATTGCCTCGAAGTTATGCTTAGCATCCCAAGTATTGTTATAAGTGAAGATATTGTCATATACCATTCTTATATCATCACTTCTCTCAGAAGAAGCCTGTCCGTGCTGCGTACGACCGTGTGATGTCTCGACAGGATTCAAGTAAGAATAGCTGTGAACCCATCTGCGGTCCATTGAAACTGTAGACTTGAAGTTGAAGTTCTTTGTGAAGTTGATCTGAGCATATCCGGTAAGGAGCATACGGTCAGTCTGAGTGTAATTGTCCTGAGTTCTTGCGAGGTTCTCAGCTGGAGTTGAAAGGTTTGCACCATAGAAGTTGGTCCAATACCAGCCGTTCTCACCTGGCTGCTCGCTCCAAGTCTTGGCATAGGTAGGAGTGTTAAGAACTGAGAGAACCACACCGGCACGGTTAGAACCTGTACCTGAAATGATACCATTGTTCTTATAATGTGAATACGCGAGGTTTGTTCCTACTGTGAGCCACTTGTAAAGTTCTGACTCGGCATTAGCCTTTACGTTGAAACGCTTGTTGAATGCTACAGGAAGTACACCCTGCTCATCTGAGTAACCCGCACCGATATAGTACTTTGTATTCTCATTCGCATTCGACACAGAAATCTGATAATTCTGGTTGATACCTGTCTTGTAAGTTTCATCGAACCAGTCAGTCTCATCCTTAAGTCCGTCAGGAAGGTTTACAGCACCGATCTCATCCATAAGGTCCTTATACTGTTCTACATTAAGAACCTCATATGAACGCTTTACATCCTGGATACCTACATATGCGCTGAAGTTCACCTGAGGGCCCTTGCTCTTCTTACCGGACTTGGTAGTGATGAGAACGACACCGTTCGCAGCACGTGAACCATAGATGGCAGCTGAAGAAGCATCCTTGAGGATCTGCATTGACTCGATATCCTGTGGAGAGAGGTATGCGATCGCATAGTTACCTGTACCTACAGGCACGCCGTCCACGACATAAAGAGGGTCGTTTGATGATGCGATAGAAGAAGCACCACGTACGCGGACTGTCATACCGCTACCAGGAAGACCGCTGGTCTGCTGTACGGTAACACCGGCTACCTTACCCTGAATGAAACCTGAAGCCTCAGTTACAGGACGAAGCTTCATATCCTCTGTCGAAACAGTTGAAACGGCTGTGGTGAGGTCCTTCTTGCGGACTGAACCATATCCGATGGCTACGACTGCATCGAGGACCATTGCCTCTTCCTCAGAAGTTACGTTGATGACAGCGCGGTTGTTCACTGCCTCAACAACAGTCGAGTAGCCAAGTGCGGTGAATTCCAGTACTGCCCCCCCCTTGGAAACAGTGATCTGATAATTACCATCAATGTCGGTGGTCGCACCATTCTGGGTACCCTGCTCCATCACGGTCATTCCGATTACCGGCACTCCGTTCTGGTCCACCACCGTACCCTTTACAGAATGCTGCTGGGCGAACATCGAAATGCTCATAAACAGCAGCACCACCATAGTCAGATATTTTCTCATACGGTAGAAATTAGTTGTTAATATTAAAAATGGTTAGTATGTGTGTCTTTTCACGGTCTGCGCCCGGCCAAGGACACTCTGTAAAGCAAATGTAACAAATCTATCATTAAAAATGATTCAATGTGGGGGAATAAGTGGACCAACAAAGACACACCAAACTCTGTATCTCCAGTTAATCAACAAGTTATAAATTTTAACAATTCTCTCTTATGTGGCTGTTACAAAGCCCCGCGGTCCTCGAGACAAGGGTTTAAAGTGAATCAAAATTGACATTATGCTTTTAGTTCCGGTGAACTTTTCAGAGAAACTATCCATCGTTTCACTTTTCAGGCATTACATTACTATATAAACTCCAAAAAGTTCAGTAACTTTGCTGTTTATTCCGAGACAATAATTTCTATCTATGAAGAACAGATACATCACTGCCATCATCTGTGCCGCAGCGCTGGTTTCCTGCGGACAGACCCAAGAAAAGACTACACAGAAAGAAAACTATTATGAGACAATGACGGTTTCGCTGAGCGACCGTACCCTCACTACAGGATATTCTGCTGCCATCAGCGGAGTCCAGACAGTGGAAATCCGTCCTCAGGTAAGCGGAATGATCACCGACATACTGATCGAGGAAGGAGAAAATGTACAGAAGGGACAGGTCCTGTTCGTTATCGACCAGACTCCATACAAGGCTGCCTATGAAATTGCCGTGGCCAATGTAAAGAGCGCGGAAGCATCACTTTCCACCGCACGCCTGATTCTTCAGAGCAACAAGGATCTCTATGCCCAGGACGTGGTGTCAGAGTTCGATCTGATGACGGCTCAGAATAACCTTACCGAAGCCGAAGCCAGGCTTGCTCTCTGCAAAGCGGAGGAAGTCAATGCCAGCAACAATCTCTCCTACACCGAAGTACGTTCTCCGGTGAACGGAGTGGCTTCAATGATTCCGTACCGCGTGGGAGCCCTTGTAAACAGCAATATCACACAGCCTCTGGTGACCGTATCTGACGACAGCCGGGTATATGCTTATTTTTCAATGGCTGAAAATCAGATGCTTGATATGGTGAAACAGTACGGATCTCTGGACAACGCCATCAGACAGATGCCGCAGGTGGAGCTCATTATGAGCAACGGCGACAGATATGAACATACAGGAAAGATCAATGCAATCAGCGGTACCATCAGTGAAAGCACCGGATCAGTGAGCATCAGAGCCGTGTTCAATAACCGCAATCACCTCCTCCGCAACGGCGGTAGCGGCACCATCATCATCCCTACCACCCTCAATGGCTGTATGGTAATCCCTCAGTCAGCCACATACGAACTCCAGGACAGGATATTCGTATATAAGGTAGTGGACGGAAAGGCTTCATCTACAGAAATCCACATCGCCCCTCAGAACAACGGAGTGGAATACATTGTCACAGACGGACTTGAGGTGGGAGATGTAATCGTTGCCGAAGGCGCAGGTCTCATAAAGGAAGGTACCCCTATCAAGAGCAAGGAGGACAAGGAATAATGAACGTAAAGACATTCATTGACCGTCCGATATTTGCGGGCGTCATATCGGTGATGATCCTCCTGGTAGGTCTCATCGGCCTTACGCAGCTGCCTGTGGAGCAGTTCCCGGAAATCGCACCTCCTACCGTCAGCGTTTCGGCCGCATATGCCGGAGCCAATGCCGAGACAGTGCAGAAGAGTGTTCTCGTACCTTTGGAAGAGGCAATCAACGGTGTGGAGAATATGATGTATATGGTCTCTTCTGCGACCAATTCCGGATCGGCCAGCATCCAGATCTATTTCCGTCAGGGAACGGACGGAGATATGGCAATGGTCAATGTGCAGAACCGTATCGCATCAGCACAGAGCCTTCTGCCAGCCGAAGTTACCCGAAGCGGTGTGACTGTACGCAAGCGTCAGACAAGCCGAATCAAGACATTGGCGGTATATAGTCCTGACGGCTCATTCGACAGAAAATTCATCACCAACTACCTGAAGATCAATATCGAACCGAGACTTTCACGTATAGCCGGAGTCGGTGAGGTGGACGTTCGAGGAGGAGACTACTCGCTCCGTATCTGGCTCGATCCGGGCAAGATGGGCAAATACGGACTTATGCCTTCGGACATTTCGGCAATATTGTCCGAGCAGAACCTGGAAGCCCCTACCGGAACCCTTGGAGCGGAATCGGAGAATACCTTCAGATATGTGCTGAAATATCGTGGACGCTACGAGAACGTGACCGACTACGAAAATATGGTCATCCGCTCGGAAAGCGACGGTACTGTGCTGAGGCTCAAGGATGTAGCTACTATCGAGCTCGGTGAAAGAAGCTACGACTATGTAGGTCTGGTGAACGGACATCCCGGTACTACCATCAGCATTTCCCAGACATCCGGATCCAATGCAAACGAAATCATAGTGGCAGTGGATGCTGAAATAGAGAAGATCCGTGCAGATCTGCCTAAGGGTCTGGAAATCGTCGACCTGATGAGTACCAAGGACTTCCTCGATGCCTCGATCAAGAATGTGATCAAGACACTTTTCGAGGCCATCCTTCTGGTGATTCTCGTGGTATTCATCTTCCTCCAGAGTTTCCGTTCGACTGTCATCCCTACCATTTCGATCATTGTTTCCCTCGTGGGAACATTCGCATTCCTGATGGTTGCAGGATTCAGTCTCAATATGATCACCCTCTTCGCCCTGGTGCTCGTCATCGGTACCGTGGTGGATGACTCCATCGTGGTGGTGGAAGCGGTCCAGGCGAAGTTCGACGAAGGATACAGATCGCCATATAAAGCTACAGTGGACGCAATGGGCGGAATCGCTACAGCTCTCGTAGCCACCACATTCGTCTTTATGGCCGTATTCATCCCAGTGAGCTTTATGGGAGGTACCACAGGTACGTTCTACACCCAGTTCGGACTTACTATGGCTGTAGCCGTAGGTATCTCACTGGTGAACTCGCTCACCCTCTCCCCTGCTCTCTGCGCCATAATAATGACTCCGCACGAGGAAGTCATCCCGGGACAGAAGGCCAGCTTCTCAAGCCGTTTCCACAAGGCTTTTGACGCAGGATTCGGAGCCGTGGTGAACAAGTACAAGCACGTCGTGCTGTTTATGTTCAAACGCAAGTGGCTCACAGTCATATTATTGATAATTGCCTGCGGAGGCCTTGCATACCTTATGAACACCACCAAGACTGGTCTCGTTCCTAAAGAAGATATGGGTTCCATCAATATGGACGTCCGCACTCCTCCGGGAACCAATATTGCCGAGACCGACAAGGTATTGTCCGAAATTGACGCCAGAATCAGTTCCATCCCTCAGATCGAGGCATATTCGAGAACTACCGGATGGGGTATGATGTTCGGACAGGGATCTTCGACCGGTAACTTCGTCATCAAGCTGAAAGACTGGAACGAGCGTACAGGAAAGGGTGACGATATTGACTCCATCATTGAGGAAATGTATGCCCGTACGGCCGACATCACTTCTGCCGACATTATGATATATACGCGCGGTATGATTCCTGGATATGGAGCAAGCAATGGTTTCGAAGTCTACGTCCAGGACCAGAAGGGAGGAAAGCTGGATGATCTGGAGAAGATCACCAACGACTTCATCATCGAGCTGAACAAACGTCCTGAAGTATCGCGTGCCAAGACTTCATTCGACTCGAAATATCCTATGTATCTGGTAGAAGTCGATGCCGTACAGTGCAAGCGAAACGGAATTTCTCCGAGCGACGTGCTGGGAGTCCTCGCCGGATATGTGGGAGGAAGCTACGCATCGAATATGAACAGATTCTCGAAGCTGTACCGCGTGATGCTTCAGGCAGCACCGGAGTTCCGTCTGGACACAGAATCGCTCCAGAATATGTTCGTGCGCAACTCCCGCGGCGAAATGTCACCTATAAACCAGTATCTGAAACTGACCAGAATATACGGTCCTCAGTCGATTTCACGATTCAATCTCTTCACCGCGATCTCTGTCAGCGGACAGGCTGCAGACGGATACAGTTCCGGCCAGGCCATCCAGGCAGTGCGTGAAGTGGCGGCACAGGTCCTCCCTGCCGGATACGGTTATGAATTCGGAGGAATGTCACGAGAGGAAGCCGACACAGGAAACTCCGTAGCCGTGATCTTCGGGATCTGCGTATTGTTCATCTTCCTGATACTCTGCGCATTGTACGAAAGCATCTTCATCCCTGTCGTAATCATCCTTTCAGTTCCGTTCGGACTTGCAGGAAGCTTCCTTTTCGCAAGGATGTTCGGCCTGGAAAACAACATCTACCTCCAGATTGGTCTCCTTATGCTCATCGGACTCCTTGCCAAGACAGCCATCCTCCTGACCGAGTATGCATCACAGAAACGCGCAGAAGGAATGTCCATCACAATGGCGGCTATGTCAGCAGCGAAGGTCCGTCTCAGACCTATCCTTATGACATCTCTTACAATGATCTTCGGTATGCTTCCGCTTATGTTTGCCAGCGGAGTGGGAGCCAACGGAAATATTTCCATTGGAGTGGGTACGGTCGGAGGAATGCTCATCGGAACCATAGCGCTCATCATCGTGGTACCTGCCCTCTTCATCGTATTCCAATACATCGAAGAAAAGGTAATGCCGAAGCGCACCCCTCGTCATTCTGAGGAGCGCCAGCGACGTGAGAATCTATAAAACCCGAACAAAATGAACAAATTATACAAGTCACTGATATTGACAATCACCATCCTCTCCCTCCACAGCTGCAGCCTCTACAAAAAGTACGAGCGCGAGCAGATGTGGTTCGTGGACAGCCTCTACAGAAGGATGGAAATCACCGGCGACACCCTTTCCGCAGCCACAGTCGCCTGGGACCATATGTTCACTGATCCGATCCTTCAGGAGTGGATACAGCTGAGCCTCGACTACAATACAGACCTCAACGTAGCCCGTCACAGAGTACAGGAAGCCGAAGCGGCATTGCTCTCTGCCAGATGGGCATTGCTCCCGGGTGCGACATTCACTGCTCAGGGAGGAGCTCCGGGCAATTTCTCTGCCCGAGCAGACGCCAGCTGGCAGGCAGACATCTTCGGCTCGCTCAGAAACAGCAAGCGCAAGGCCCAGGCAGCAGTAGAGCAGAGCAAGGCATACCAGCAGGCTGTCCAGACACAGCTCGTAGCCACAATAGCCAACAGCTACTACACCCTTGTCACCCTGGATGAGAAACTTGCCATCAGCAAGAGGACAATGCAGACCTGGGACGAAAACATCCGAACCCTCGAGGCCTTGAAGCGCGCAGGAAAGACCAATGAAGCAGCAGTGCTCCAGGCCAAGGCCAATAAGCTCAATGTCGAGGCTTCCGTCCTTACTCTTGAAAAAGAGATATTGGCAATGGAGAATTCATTCTGCGCATTGGTCAGCATCGTCCCGATGCCCATCGAACGCAGCAGCCTGAAAGATCTGGAATTCCCGGAAAAACTTTCGGTAGGAGTACCTGCAGAACTTCTGAGCCGCAGACCGGATGTCCGCCAGGCGGAAATGGCCCTTGCCCAGACTTTCTACAATGTCAATTCGGTCAAGGCCGCATTCTATCCGAACCTTACCCTGAGCGGAGCCATTGGCTGGACAATTTCCGGCGGCACTGCCATCGACCCGAGCTCGATGATCACCAATTTCATCGGTTCTCTTGCACAACCCATCTTCGGAAGAGGAGCCAATAAGGCAAGACTCCAGGCGGCACAGGCACAGCGAGAGGCAGCGGCCTGGCAGTTCAGACAGAGCCTTCTCGACGCAGGAGTAGAAGTCAATAATGCCGTAACTCAGTGGCAGACAGCTCAGAAGAGAGTCGAACTTGACAAGAGACAGATACTGAATCTACAGGCCTCAGTCTGGAACACTCAGCTTCTTATGAAGCACGGAAATGCAAATTATCTCGAAGTTCTGACCGCTCAGAAGAATCTTCTTCAAGCTGAACTTTCAGAAGTTTCTGACAGATTTGATGAAATTCAGGCAGTAATCAATCTCTATCAGGCTCTTGGAGGAGGATATTAAATTTGCATCTTTAAATAATTGTATGTAATTTTGAAATTCTTTCGCGCCGGAAAACAACCAAAAACAATTATAGTTATGAAAAAGTTTTTTAAGTTTGCTGCCGTAGCAGCGATCACAGCTATGTTTGTAAGCTGTACTGAGAAGCCAGGTCCGGATCCTGATAAACCAAATAATCCTGACAACCCTGATACTCCAGAGGTAGAGATCACCGAGGATCTCACTTTCACTCTCGAGGTGACTGAGGTAGAGATCGACAAGGCTAAGGTAAAGGTAGAGCACAACGGTACTACAAAGGATACCTGGTATGCATTTGCAACTACTGATACTGATGTAAACGCAGCCATAAATGCAAAGGTAGCTGAGCTCAAAGCTGATGGTGACAAGATTGTAGGTCTCAAGAAGAACACAAGTACAACTATTACTGTAAGAAGCCTCGAGCAGGATACTGATTACACATTCATCGCATTCGGTATCACTCCAGAGGGCGAGCTCTACGGAACAGCCGCATCTACAACATTCAAGACTGAAAAAGAAGAGGTTGTGCCTCCAACACCTCCGGCACCAGAAGGAATGACTGTAAATCCAAACTGGACAGTAACATATATCGGAGATTACGAAGAGGGCGGAAAGGTTTATGATAATGTTGTAGTGGTAGAGACAACCGATACAAATCCGTTCTTCGTTACTGCTTGGCCAGTAGACTATTATGAGGAATTAGGTATCGAGGCTATCGTTGAAGCTGAGATTCAGGCTTGGGAGGAGATGCTCGCTCAGTACCCAGAAGCAACTTGGGCTGATATCGTTTATTCTGAAAGCGTTCTTGCACAGGTATCAATCGATCCTGAGTATGGAACAAAATGGTATGCTATGGCTATCGGCTGTGACACAAACGGAAAGGCTACCGGTCTTTACGCACTTTCAGAGGTTATCGACCTTGAGAACCTTGGTGGTGGAGATGACAGTGGTGACGAAGAGGAGCCTACAGCAGAGTATGCTGCTTGGATCGGCGACTGGACTTTCACAGGTGCTAACGGCGTAGCTTGGCCTATTACATTCTCAAAGGGAAAAGCAAACCAGTCATTCATTATGACAGGATGGGAAGGCCAGACAGATCTTCCTGTAGTTATTGAATGGGATGGAGAGAACGGATTCTGGGCAGCACCAATGCAGAGCATTGGAACATACGAATTCGATGGAGGCCTTAATGGCGACATCTGGTTCGTAGCATTTTCGGGCCCTAAAAACTTCTACGCTGCAGAAGGCGTACCTGCCTTTATCGGAGGACACGATGAGAACGGAAACAAAATCGCTATCGGATACGAAGCGCAGGATAGCAATGGCAACCCAATTCCATTTGACAAGGCAGGATTCCTTGCTCAAATCGAAGGAAAGTGGTACACCTTTACAGGCGTGACAGATTTCCCTACATTCCCTATCACAATCACTCCTGCGACAAAGGCAACAACTTGCGCAGTCAAGGAGTTCAAGGGTGGCAAGAAGACTCTTAACTCACTTACTCCTAAGACTTTCAACACTTTCAGTGTTTGCGAAAAGTCTCTTAGAACTTTATAATAAAATCAAATATTGACATTAAGCCCGACCACATTGGTCGGGCTTTTTTTGCACGGTTGTTGCCCTGCAGGAGAAAAACATTTATTATGAATACTCTTGTAGAATGGTTGAATAAGACGATGACCGGCAGATTCGGGATGGACGAAGGATTGGCCGGAATTCTTGACAGTGTCTTTACGACTCTGATCCTTCTGGGACTGTGCATCGCAATAAACTGGGGACTGCAAAGCCTGTTCAGATGGGTTACGTTACGGAATAAAAGACTACACAGGTCAAATTGGCATATTGTCCTTGTGCGAAGGAAACTCGGGTATAACATATTGCTGCTGATTCCGGGCATATTGTTCTATATGCTGGTTTCCATTGCATTTAATTCCGGTGATCCCCTGATCCGGACATTGCACCGCTTCGACATCATATATATGATAGTGGTCGGAATCAGAATATGCAATTCCATTCTTACCGCATTTCTGGACGAATACAGCAAGACGGACAAATACAAGAGCCATCCGCTGCAGGGATTGATCCAGGGCCTGCAGGTGGCATTGTACTTTGTGGGAGGCATCATCATTGTCGCCGTACTGATCGACAAATCCCCGGCCGTGCTACTGACCGGTCTTGGTGCTTCCGCAGCAGTATTGATGCTTGTATTCAAGGATAGCATATTGGGCTTTGTGGCCGGGGTACAGCTTTCGCAGAACGATATGATCCGCATCGGGGACTGGATCCAGATGCCTGATGGAAGCGCGAACGGGAATGTCGAGGAAATCACATTGAACACCGTGAAAGTCCGCAATTGGGACAATACCCTGACTATGATTCCGCCCTATACTCTTGTGACCACGGCATTCAAGAACTGGCGCGGAATGCAGGAAAGCGCCGGCCGCAGAGCCGACAAATCCATTTTCATCGATGTCAACACATTGGAGGTCTGCACACCGGATCTCATTTCAGACATATGCAAGGCGGTTCCGTTACTGAGCGGCTACATAAAATCTCTTCCGTCCGAAAGCCAGCCGACGACCAACATACAGATATACCGTTTATATATTGAACTTTTCCTCCGGTCACATCCCGAGGTGAATGCCGATCTCGATATTATTGTAACCCAGAAGGAAGCCACAGCCTACGGAGTGCCGGTCTATGTATATTTCTTCCTGAAAGACAAGGCCTGGGCATCGTTCGAGCGAAAGCAGTCCGATATTTTCGACCACCTGATGAGTATAGTATCCGAATTCGGTCTGCGCATCTACCAGCGCCCATAGCGAACGCCAATGCCCCGAGAAGACTATCCTCCTATGCCTCAGCCACTTACTTTAACCACGTGCTCCCCATTGCACAGCACGCAGTTTACGTAAGCGTCTGAGGTACAAGACCTTATGCACCTCGCTAAAAAAATCACATTTATCGTGACACATTTTGTACATTTGTGCGTCATATAGGCAGAAATGGAACTTGACGGAAGAAACATATTCGGACAGAAGAGGCTGGATTTTATGTTCAGGCTTGCCTGCAGCATACTCGGACGGAGCGAGGAGGCTCAGGATATGATGCAGGACGTGGCCGAAAGGGTTCTTCGCAAACAGGACAGTCTGCAGGAAATCGAAAACATCGATGCATTTCTTACCCGGTCCGTCCGGAATGCCTGCATCGACCGCCTGCGCCGACGGAAAGACACCACTCCTAAGATTCCGGAAGTCCCAGACGAGAAAAGCCCTGAGGGGTGGAGCGACAGACAGCTCGTTCACAAAGCCTTGGCCCGGCTGCCCGAAAAGCAGCGTCTGGCGGTCCATCTGAAAGACATAGAAGGGTATTCCGGCAAAGAGATAGCCAGGATCCTCGAAACGGACGAGGCAAATGCAAGGACAATACTCTCGAGAGGCCGCCGGGCACTGAGGGAGATAATAGAAAAGGAGATCGGATATGGAATATGACATCAATAAGATACGCACGCTCTGCGACAGGTACTTCGACGGGGACAGCACCGCTGAAGAGGAAGAGCTACTGAGGGAGTATTTCAATCAGGTCAAGGATATTCCCGCTGATTTGAGAGCGGTGAAAGTGATAATGAGAGGAATGTCCGAGGCCGCGGAAATGACATACTCACCTGCTGTAGCCAGATCGAAAGGAATAGTAAGAAAGATTGTATGGGGGACAATATCGGCCGCAGCCGCCATCGGACTGTTTGTCTCGCTTTTCGACCGGGAGGTATATGGATATGATGCTGAGGGCAAGGCGATTACAGACCCGCAGCAGGCACTTGAAAGCATTACCTGTCTGGCCTATCTTGACAATCTCGAGAGCAGTTTCGACATAGCTCGGGCTCTCACACTGGAAATGGAAAACAACAACTGAACAAATAGACAATGAAACGTATCATAACCCTGCTGGCCTTGATAGCGATAGCATCAGCAGCACACGCACAGACAGATTCTCTTGTGGTATTCGACACTAAAGGAGACGAACTCGGAATCAGTATAGCCGGATTCAACATTGCTCTCGGCGAGAACGACAAAGAGGAATACACTGACGAATACATCTACCACGAACCTCGCAAGAATGCAGTGATAGCCAATCTGTTGGGCTTTTCATATGGAGCGGTAGCTCTTACATCGATGCCATACTATGGTCCGTGGGAAGGAGAGGATGATTTCTTAGACATCGATGCGGGGCGTTTCGATTTAGAGGCCGCCAGCTGGACTGTATCTTTGGACAAAAGAGGCATATTCTATTATAAGATAGGAGTCCTTGCCTCCTTTGATATATACAGCTTCAATAATAACGTCACATTATATAACAACGAATCCGGAGATCTTATGCCACGGCCTCTCGAAGGCAATGTAAAGAAGTCAAGACTCAGAACAACATACTACGGCTTCAATATGGGAGTCGGCTTCAAAATCCATAAAGTAATGCTGATGGTTTCCGGCACAGCCGAAATTCTTGGCAGCGCATCAGTAAAATACAAGAATCCCGGAAAGACTGTATATCAGGTGAAGGGGCTCAACAAATTGAAAAGCAGAATATCACTCAGTTCGACCTGGGATGGCTTCGGATTATACGTTGATTACTCTCTTACCCCTGTATTCAAGCCCGGAACAGGAAACGACGCTCACACATTATCATTCGGCTGCAAATTCGGATTCTAATCTTTGAAGAAATGAAACGCTTATTGATCATATTGGCATTAGCAATGATTCCGTGGGGACTCTCTGCTCAGAGTTCCATCCTGGATGGCATATTCGATGATTATGCAGGAAAGAAAGAGTATCAGAGCGTCATCTACGGAAAGACAATGCTGTCGATAATGAAGGAGGGTGCGTCTTCTGACGTCAAAGACCTTCTCGACGGAATCAAGATGATAAGAATCATCAGCTATAAAGGCTCAGCCGATGTACTCTGTGACAAAGTGCTTGCCACTATACGGAAAGATTACCGGATGATATCAAAGATATCCGGAGACGGAAGGATTTCCAGTTTTTACCTGTACGAGCCGGAAAAGCGTAAGAATGATATGTCATTCGTTATGACAGTTCTCGGGCCTGAAGAAAGTGTAATAATGGAAATTATCGGTGATTTCGACGTCAAGGATATTTCCAGACTCTCGATTATCGGACAGAAGAAGTAGAATACTGCTTCCACAGCTTCTTGATATCTGCACTGATCAGGGCTACAGCCGGAGCCAGCACGGTTCCGTGGTTGAAGCCCTGCATTTCGTATAATACAGAGTCGTGCTTGAAGTTCTTCAGAAGGGCCTGGAGATGGAAATTCTCCTCGTAGCGTGCAAGCATTTCGAGATCACGGTCACCACAGATGAGAATCATCGGAGCACCGCCTCTGGCAGCGTGAGTCATCGGAGCATACTCGTCGATCACCGGGATTCCGTCAGGGAGTCCTCTTTCCTTCCTGATTGTATAATGGGTCACTGTCTGACCGCTTACAGGATATGCTTTGGCGATATTGTCTGCATTGAAGCCATATTTAGCAGTATATTCCTTTGCAAGTGCCACCATCAGAGTAAGATAACCTCCGGCAGAATGGCCTGAAACATAGATCTGCTCCTTCACGCCACCGTACTTCTCGATATTGTCATAAGTCCAGGCGACAGCCATTGCAGCGTCATCAATATAGTCAGGGCACTTGCAATTTGGGAAAAGGCGGTAATTCACGCTTACCACTGCGAATCCCTGTCTGCGGAATCCTTCGAGAAGTTCCTTGTTGCCACCTTCGAGGCCGCCACCGTGGAACCATACGAGGGTAGCAAAACCGTTGTCTGTCTCAGGGTAATAGATATCAAGCTTGCAACGTTCCTTGCGATATGCATCTGTCTCATCTGCAGATGTGTATGAAACATTCTGAACGAAATTGTAGCCTTTGTCCTGCGGATGAGGCTGGGCTGATGCAGAGAATGCGGCAAGAATGATGATGGCCGCGATAAGGAGTCTTGATTTCATAATATTTAGTTTGGTTTTTCTTGAACGAGTTTTAGGGAATTTCTTATCTGATAGAAACCAGATCAGCCAGCACGATGGCCGTCATTGCCTCCACTACCACAGGAGCACGGAGTGCGAAGCAGACATCGTGACGGCCCGGTACCTCGAGGGTATCCATCCCGCCGGTGAGGAAATTGAAAGTCTGCTGGGCCTTTCGGATGCTTGAAGTCGGTTTGAAGGCCACACGGAAGGTCAATGGAGCTCCGTTGGTAATGCCGCCATTGGCTCCTCCCGCACCATTTTTCAGAGGTCTGCCATCCGGGCCGATCGGATCATTGTGCTCCGATCCTTTCATCCGCGCTGCCTGGAATCCGTCACCGAATTCTATCCCGCGGACACCAGGAATTGCAAATACTGCGTGCGCAATAAGTGACTCTACACTGTCCCAGAACGGTTCTCCGTAGCCGGGATCAATTTCTGGAACGGTACATTCGATGACTGCTCCGAGGCTGTCCCCGTCCTTGATGGCCTGATCGATGACCTCCTGCCATTGACCCGTCATTTTGTGAGAGTCGGAATCACCCGAAGCTATTCCTCCGAGCTCTACAATACGTGCCTGCACTGCTGTCACCGGAGCATCATCCAGCATTGTCGCATCTGCAAGCATCTTTTTCGCAACGACACCGGCAGCTACGATAGGCAGGGTAAGTCTTCCGGAAAAATGTCCGCCGCCGCGAGGATCCTGACAGTCATCCCATTTCAGAGCAGCTGTAAGATCTGCGTGTCCAGGACGAGGCATCGCTGCAAAAAGCTCATAATCAGAGGAATGCGTATTGGTATTCTTGAAGGTTATTGTTAGAGGAGCACCTGTGGTATGACCTTCAAAGACTCCGCTCACGATCATCGGACAGTCCGTCTCGATACGTGGAGTCGTGCCCTTGGCTCCGCTTTTTCTGCGAAGAATATCCTGCTCGAAATCCTGACCGCTCAGTTCCAGACCGGCCGGAACGCCATCCAGAACCACTCCGATGAGGTCCCCGTGGGATTCCCCGAAGATGCTTACTCTGAATTTTCTGCCTATGGTATTCATATTTTATCAAATATCTCGTGAAACTGCGGAAATGACTTTGCAACGCACTGCTCATCATCGATGAGGATCGGTCCGTCGGCCCCGATGGAAGCCACCTTCAGGGCCATCACCATACGGTGGTCGTGATGTGAAGTGTACCGGCCGCCTTTCAGGAGACAATCTCCCAGCAGTCTCTGTGCAAGGCTATGCCCCTCGATTACCATCTCGTCACCCTCCACACAGGCCTGAACTCCCATCTGTTCCATCATCTCCAGAATCGCCTTGGCCCTGTCGCTTTCCTTATTAGCAAGACGAGCGACACCAGCCAGACGGCTTGTGCCCTGGCAGAAAGCCGCAAGCACAGAAATGATCGGGAAGAGATCCGGGCAATTCGAAGCATCCACACGGAAAGCTTTGAGCGGAGCACGCTGGACAGTGATATTGCCCCTGTCCCCATCGAGCTGCGAAAGGCTCGCTCCTGCGTCCATCAATATATCCATAATAGAGAGATCCGCCTGAAGGGAAGTGGTATCAAGTCCCTGGATCTCAGTCTTTCCGAAGATCGCACCGGCTACCAGGAAATTGGCTGCCGCACTCCAATCACCCTCAAGATCAATATCAGTCGCCTTATATTTCTGGCCACCCTTCACCTTGAAAACCATCTCGGTACAGAGGGACCAATCCCCGTCTGAAGCCAGGAAATCAGGACCGCCGAGCATATCATTGCCGATCTTGATTCCAAATTTCTTGAGTACTTCAAGGGTGATGAACATATATGGAATACTCTTTGGCTCACGGACAACGAGAGAACTGTTCTTTTCCGCAAACGGGAGAGCCATCAGAAGACCGGAGATAAGCTGCGATCCGTGTTTGCCGGAGATTTCGGCACGGCCGGCCTTGAGAGGGCCTTTGACTGTCAATGGGACACGGACAATGGCAGAAGATTCCTCGACTTCGCTCGGAATGACAGTGACTTCGCTCGAAGTGACAGTGGCTTCGAAAGCATCCATTATCTCCTTGGCTCCGGTGAGAGGACGTCCCAGAAGAGTCTTTTCGCCAGTAAATTTAACCGCGCCCGAGCTCAGCTGAGCCATAAGAGGAATCAGCATACGGGTAAGCAGGCCGGATTCACCCACGTGAAGTTCAGGGAGATTGAGGCTACCGGACTGTGCGGATATTCCTTTGATTGTCACCACATTGCCATTGACATCCACTTCTGCGCCGAGATTGCGTGCTACCTGAAGAGCCGCCTCATTGTCCCCGCAAGGGGTGTAGCCTCGAAGGTGGGATGTGCCGTCGGCAAGAGCTGCCGCTATGATGGCACGCTGTGCGAAACTCTTGGACACAGGCATTGTACACAAAGTGCACTTTTCATTGGGCTTTTCGCCACCGACACCACCGATGAACGGGAAATCCCCGTATACCGCCTTCCGCATAGGAGCAGTCGCCCATTGGCCGGGAGCCGCGGCTTCATCTTCGGTGAGGGCGGCATAGGTGTAAGGGGCGCCATATTTCAGACAATCCAAGCGGGAACTGCGACCTTCCTCACCCATACAGAAGGCAATAAGGCCTCCGTCGGAAAGCGCACCGATCCTCTCATTGCCCGAAATCTTCTCCTCACGGCACCATTGATATAAGGCCAATATCTTGTCAATGTCAGCCTCGGACTGGGCTAAGGTGACGATCTTTACCATATCCGCGCCGTGATAAACGCATTTCTCCACGATTGCCTTGAGAGCCTCGAGCGAATCGGTGCCCTCGAAATCGTGGTATGACCTGATGAAGACCGTTCCGTTTTCGTGGGCCGCCTGACGCACCCTCTTGGACATCTGCTTCTGCGCCTCTATCTCCACATCCACATATCGCGCACCTGCCTCGATGGCTCTGATCAGACGCCTTTCAGCTATCTGCATAGCCTTGATCTCACGACTCTGAGGGGGAAGATCCTGAAGGGAAGGCTCTGCGGAAGCGATTTCGCTGATGCGGCAGGTCGCCACCAAAGGGGTGTCTGAGGCAAAGAGATCATCAGTCTCCCTGGATGTCAGAGAACATCTGTCCAGACGGATTTCCGCCATTTCACATTGTTCGAGGGCAGAAAGAATCTGCTCGTAGTTCTTATTCTGTATTGTGGTACAAATCATAGACTTATATAATTATTTCATCAGGATGCAGACATCCTCCAGGGTCAGCTCGACAGTCTCAACTTCTCCGATTGACCTAGGCAGGACAAAATGAATCCTGTCCCCCTCAGCCTTCTTGTCTTTCTTCATTATTGCAGCCAGTTCCTCAATGGAATATGGGCAATAACAAGGGATGTCGCAGTCCCATAGATCGTTGCTTATCTTCGCCTCGAGGGCAGTTGTCTCATTGCTGTCATTTCTGTAATAGCGGTCAGCAAGTCGGGCTGCCAGAACCATACCTATTGCAACTGCCTCTCCGTGTGTCACACCGTCAGGAAAATGAAGATCTTCCGCCGACAGTCCGTCAATGGAAGAATCCTGCCGGGCAAGGACCTCTTTCTGTGCAAGTGTCTCTATAGCGTGGGCAAAAGTATGACCGAGGTTCAATTTACGACGTTCGTCTTTCTCGAACTGGTCACGTGAGACCACGCCGGCCTTAACACGGGCTGCGGCTGCGATCAATTGGTTCAGAGACTTACGATGTTTCTGCAAAAGTCCTTTCCACACCGATTCTTCGTCCTTTCCATACATCATAACCTCCACGTGGAATTCACTCTGGATATCGAAGAACAGATCTGCAGCCTTCTGGTAATTGCCATTATCCTCTATGACGAAGGTCTTGAGCATTTCTGCCACTCCCGAAAGGAAATCGCGCTTAGGCAGACTTTCCAGCATCTGAGGACAGATATATGTGAAGGCAGGCTGCCGGATTATGCCGAGAATATTCTTGTAGCGGTCGAAATTGACCCCTGTCTTACCTCCGATTGCCGCATCCACCTGCGAAAGCAGGGTCGTAGGAACATAAGCGAAGCGTACTCCCCTCTTGTATATGCACGCCGCAAAGCCTGCCATATCAGTAGTGATTCCGCCACCTGCCGCCAGAAGAAGAGCATCCCTGTCGGCATTGTTGTCCAACAGCCAGGCACAGATATCCATAACGGATTCAAGGGTCTTGGTCTGTTCCGAAGAATCGATGAACCTGACCTTCACCTTGCTACGCTTGAGTATCTCCATCAAGGTTGCTGCAGCCGGACATTTCTCTGCGACATTTCTGTCAACGATCGCAAAGACGCTCCTGTAAGGCTGAAGACAAGCCTCCAGCCCAGTGATAGTATCACCTGTTACAATACGGCTGACCGCCTTCTTTCCGGAATATATGTTTATCTGTTCCATATCTTTCGCTGAATCTCAACAGGCTTGGTTGTCGAAGTTATTCTTCTATATCCAACAGAGCATTGAAACGGTCGCGGACTTCCGCAGCAAACTCCTTCTGATCATAATGCTCGGCAAGATCAGCTATATATGACAGACACTGGTAGCAGTTCTCGAATTCGCGTTTTGTCAGATCATAGTACTCGAGGAAGAATTCGGTCGAAACAAAAAGTTCGTCAGCAAGACGGCGGGAAAGATCAAGAGCCTTATCGTCTGCACCGGCATTATAATAAGTCTCGATCATATCGATGACCATATACTCGTTAGAGAAGCCCAGATAGGTCATATCGAGAGGATAGTTCTCTACCGGTACCGCCTCCTGACACATATCAAGCATCTCCACCGCACGGGCCGAGTCGCCGATCTTAAGCATTTCCTTGGCTACATTCACAAAGATCTGTCTCTGAGAAAGAACGCCACAGAATGTATAATAGTTCTGATAATCAACGAAATAGTCTGTTCTCTTAAGCGCATCCCAGCTGAATACGTTCTTCATCTTATTGTAAAGATCCTCAGGGTCTGCGAAGCCGATCTCCGTACTCTTCATCCTGTTCTTTATCGGAACAAACTTGTAGGAGAATCCCTCATACATCAGATAATCCTTCATACCGATATTGATGTCACCTCCCATACTGAGAAGGTTGATCGGACGATCCCACTGATAGTTGGAAAGAAGGTCAAGCATAAAGAGTTCAGGCTTGGTCAGATAACTCTTGTCCTTAGGGATGGTCAGAGTGATCTGATCAGGAATCATATCCGCATATTTCTCATCAAGGATACCATACTTGAGGACATTCTCCTTATTGACCGGAATGATGAACTTGCGGGACATAATATAGTCCACCATCTTGCCGCCTGTAAGAGGAAGTTTTGCCTCAGGATGTTTGAAAATGCGCATCACATCCGAAAGGAGGAAGGCAGTATCGCGTGTATCATAAATATAGATAAACTCGTTCGTTCCATAAAGATACTGCTTAGGGCCGACTGTCAGATCCAATGGAGCAGACTCGTTCATCGCATATTTCATCTGGTCGATATGCCAGTCTGTTCCAAGAAGGGATGTATTGGCAATACGCACGTCAGTACGGACATTTTCCACCTCCTGGGCATACCAGAGCGGGAATGTATCATTATCGCCGTGAGTCACGAGAATACCGTTCGGACCAACGGAATTGAGATAGTTCTTTGCCATCTCCACTGCTGTGTAACGGTTGCTTCTGTCGTGGTCATCCCAGTTCTGAGCCGCCATAAGAGCTGGCACTCCAAGAAGAAGGATTGTGACAGCAGAAGCTGCAACGGCCTCCTTACCCTTCATTCGCTCCTCCAGCCAAGAATACACGGCAGCTACGGCAAGACCGATCCAGATAGAGAAGGAATAGAAGGAACCGGCATATGCATAATCACGTTCACGCACCTGGAAAGGAGGCTGGTTCAGATAAACCACTATGGCGATACCTGTCATAAAGAACATCAGGAATGTAAGCCAGCAGCCTCTCTTGTCACGACCGAACTGGAAGAAGAGTCCGATCAATCCCAGAAGCAGAGGAAGCATATAATAATGGTTCTTCGCAGGATTGTCCTTAAGATAGCCCGGAGCTGCAGACTGGTCGCCCAGACGGAAATTGTCCAATGGAGTGATGCCGCTCTCCCAGTTTCCTATGAAAGGGTCTCCAGGGGATGGACTGTGGATGTCGTTCTGACGGCCTGCAAAATTCCACATAAAGTATCTCCAGTACATCCAGTTCATCTGATAATCAAAGAAGAAGGCAAGATTCTGGAAGAATGTAGGCTTCTTATGTTCTGCACCTTTGACCACGTGGCCGCCGTTGCCCATATATGACTTGTAGAATGAGATATGTCTTGAATCGCTGCTCCACATACGAGGGAAGAGCATCTTGCCCTCTGACGCATAGGTAACGTCCCCAGGGCCTTCAGTGTGGATATATTCATCTCCCATCGGAGCCCAGTACCTAGTTTCCTCTATATCATAAGGAGCATCGAAATATTGACCGTAAACAAGAGGGTTGCTTCCGTACTGCTCGCGTCCGAGATAGCGCACGAGAGTGAACGGATTGTCTGGCTGATACTCGTTGGTAGGAGTCTTTGCGCTCGAGCGGATGATGACGATAGTAAAGAGCGAGAATCCGATCACTATCATCGTGAAGCACAGAAGCACCGTATTGGCAAAGACCTTTCCCTGCTTCATTGTGCGGAAAAGTCCCCAGAAGCAAAGACCCAGCAGCAGAAGCATAAAGAAGGCTGCACCGCTGTTGAACGGAAGTCCCAACGTATTGACAAAGAACAGGTCGAAATATGCCGCAATCTTCGGAAGATAAGGAATGATTCCGAAAAGGATGACGGCCAATATCACCACGGATACCAGGAAGATCTTCACATATTCCTTGAGTGAATAATGTCCGTCCTCACGCTGCTTGTAATAGTAAAGGAATACAAGAGCCGGAATAGCAAGGAGATTCAGCAGATGGATACCGATGGAAAGACCCATCAGAAGGGAAATGAGCACGATCCATCTGTTTGCATACGGCTGGTCAGCCTGGTCATACCATTTGGTCATCGCCCAGAACACCAAAGCGGTGATAAGTGACGACATTGCATACACCTCACCCTCGACAGCCGAGAACCAGAATGTATCGCTGAAAGTATATGCGAGGGCTCCCACCGCTCCTGATCCGAAGATAGCGATTGCCTTTCCGAGGGAGTAAGTACCTTCTGCCGAAGGCTTTATAATCCTTTTAGCGAGGAACACAATCGTAAGATAGAGGAAGAAGATGGTCAATGCGGAACATATGGCGCTGAAAGCATTGACTGCCACCGCAGCGTGCATATTGTCCGCAAAGATGGTAAACAATCTTGCAAAAAGCTGGAACACCGGGTTTCCCGGAGGATGACCGACCTCAAGTTTGTAAGACGAAGCAATGAACTCGCCACAGTCCCAGAAGGATGCGGTCGGTTCAAGAGTCAGGATATAAGTCACCGCTGCAATGAGTGTAACCACGACAGCAGTAACCCTGTTCCAAAGTGTAAATTTCTTATTATCCATTATTTCCATTTTATTTCCAAACTTACAAATATACGACGATTATAGCTATATTTGCAAAATAAATTGCAATTGCATTGCGGTCGACAAATCAATGCAAGTTCACAAAAACATAGAACAAACAAAATGGCAGACAACGACTGGAAGAAAAGACTCGGTGTGGTATTCTCCACCAACCCCGATTTCGCATACGAAGAAGAAAGCACTGCAGAAGAAGCTACTCTCGAACCATCGAAGCAGAACCTTATAGTATCCATCGACAGGAAGGGCCGCGGCGGAAAGCAGGTGACCTTGGTGACGGGATTTGTCGGAACCTCCGACGACCTTGCCGAACTTGGACGCACTCTTAAAGTGAAGTGCGGAGTGGGAGGAAGTGCAAAAGACGGAGAAATCACCATCCAGGGTGATTTCCGCGACAGAGTGACCACTCTTCTCAAGGAAATGGGATATAAGGCAAAAAGAGGCAATTGATATGCTTTTCGACATTCTGGCACTTATTTCAGTACTCATAGTCATTCTTCTTCTGGGAAGAATGGTGAATATATTTCCGTCCCTGATGGCCTGCACGCTCAGATGGAAGGAAAGCGTGAATCTTGAAGCCAGCGTAAAGCACAGCCTCGACAGAGACCTTTTCGCGGTGGCAATGATACTTCCGTTCTGCCTTACAGTGGAGAGATTCGGTCTGTATGCTCCTCGATTTATGGATTCATTCGGAGCCGGACTACATCTGACTGCCATCATCGGAATATTCCTGATATACATACTCATCAGAACATTGGTCTCAAAGATGATCCGTCCGCACAAGATGCAGCCCAAGACCTACAGGACCGGAGTAAGATCATCATTCACATTCTTCATCATTCTTACGATCATCCTTCTGGCAATGGGAGGAGTAATGAGCTTCTTAGACGTCGAAGAAAGTATGATAAGAAGTGCAATGCTTTGTGTATCAGCACTCATTTATGCACTCTTCATATTAAGAAAATTACAAATTTTTGCTTCAGGCTGCTCATTTTTCACAGCTTTTTTGTACCTTTGCGCCCTCGAAATTTTACCGACCGGAGTCTTGGTGGCTTCGGCCATAATTTTTTAGGTTAGAATGAGTGTAAAGAACATCCTGATTTCACAGCAGCAGCCGACGACGGCTTCGCCTTATACCAGCATTGCAGAAAAGTTTGGAGTCAATTTCGACTTCAAGCCGTTTTTCAAGATAGAACCCCTGACTTCCAGGGAGTTCCGTTCTCAGAGAATTAACATTCTTGACCATACTGCAATCGTATTTTCAGCAAGATCCACCATCGATGCATTCTTCCAGCTCTGCGAAGAGCTTCGCGTCAAGGTACCTGAAACAATGAAATACTTCTGCACCACAGAAGCTGTGGCAAACTATCTTCAGAAGCACATAGTTTACAGAAAGAGAAAGATCTTCTTCGGAGACGGAAAGCCTGACTCGATCATCGGACTCATCGGCACAAAGCACAAGGCTGAAAAATTCCTTATCGCCACAGCAGAGTCTTCTTCCAAGGATGCAGTGACCAAGGCATTCGAGACACAGAAGTACGACTTCGAGACAGCTGTGTTCGTTAAGCCGGTGCCACAGGACATCAAGGATGTAGACCTTCACACATACGACCTTATCGTATTCTTCAACCCTGCTGACGTAAAGTCACTCTATGAGAACCATCCTGAATTCACTCAGGGTGACATCAAGTTCGTGTCTTACGGCAAGTCAGTGGTAGGAGCTATGGAAGAAGCAGGACTCAGCATCGAGATCTCAGCACCTACTCCTGAAGCGCCTTCAGTAGCAAAAGCACTTGAAATCTATCTATCCAAGAATTAAACGTGGAGCAGCAGACCCGCAATACTCTTCCCAAGAAAGAAAGATTGTGCGGCAAGACCGGCATCTCGATGCTTCTTGCCAAGGGTAAGCACGGCAACGTGGAGGGACTGCGTTATCTCTGCCGCAAGGGAACAGACAATGAAGTGAACCGTATAATGGTCTCAGTTCCTAAGAAACTGTTCAAAAGAGCCGTTAAACGCAACCTTCTCAAGCGCCGCATCCGCGAAAGCTATAGGAAACAGAAGCACAACCTGACCATCGAGGGTGGTCTGGATGTGCTTTTTATGTATTCCACCAAGGAAATTCTGAGTTACGAGCAGATATATGCAGCCGTAGGTCAGATAATAGACAAGATCAATCACTCGGGCAAACCTAAGAAAAATGAACAGGAAGGTGGAGAAAATTAAGGGCGTGGTCAGGAAGATCCTGATCTCGCCCTTCATATTTCTGATAAGATTCTATCAGGTCTGCATCTCCCCCCTCAAGCAGCCCTGCTGCCGTTTCACGCCCACCTGCTCCCAATACGCCCTCCAGGCCTTCCGCAAGCACGGCCCCATCAAAGGCCTCTATCTCACCGTCCGGCGCATCCTCCGCTGCCATCCCTGGGGCGGAAGCGGATATGATCCCGTGCCGTAAGGCTCTTTATGAAATTATAACAGATATCCTATAAAACCAATGCCTGTCAGAAGGGCAAGAGCAAAAGTACTGAGAGCGAGGGCCGGCCTGTAAGAGCCAGACTCCTTCTCTTTTTTCATATACATCCGGAGAGTAATCAGGATGAATGCCGGAAGAGTGACTAGAAACAGGAAATGTACAGGTACGAAAATACGGAGACTTGAATAAACGACCATCAAGGCTATACCTATATATATAAGGAGATTCGTCAGAGTTTTGCTGTAATTGTCCGCAGTCCCGTCAGCCGCTACGGAAAGAAATCCGATCGACAGAGACGGGAAAAGGAAGAACCAGTGCGGGAAGGAGTGGGTACACACAAAATAAGCACCGACCAGTGCAACCGGTCCTTTAAGGAAACAGTTCAGGAATCCGTCAAAGATCCGGCCTCGCCCACCCATACCTCTGGCCATACGTATAATGAAATAGGCGAAGAGAAGAAGGATAAGAGACTCGAGCGAAAACAGGGTACCGTATGAAAGATACACCGTAAGGACTGCACCCGCAACAGATGCCGTCATCCACCATTTATTCAGAGTCTGCATATAGATATGAATCAGACCGGCGGTCAGTATCAAGGACAGCGCAACCGGAAAATCCACACGATACTCGGCTACAGCAAGCAGCACACCCAGTACGATTCCTGACAAAGAGAGCATAAATCCGCTCGGATCATATGCTCGGATCTTCTCATTCCAATTTATTCCCATTTTTCAAAAAAGCGCCTCTCAGGGCCCTACAACAAGTAAAACAACAACAAAAACAACAAGAGCTACAACTCTACATCTGTAAAAGAAAGCGATATTTGCTTCCGGTTAAGAATCTTATTCGTCTCTTTCTGCCGCCCGTAATTTCTAAGTAAATGTGCAATTCCTTTGCGGCGGCGGAGAGCAACAAAAAAAAGGGAAGTCGTGATGATTTCCCTTTTTTTGTATTATTAGTCAAGCTTAAGAACTGCCATAAATGCACTCTGAGGAACCTCCACCGTACCGATCTGGCGCATCCTCTTCTTACCCTGCTTCTGCTTCTCCAGGAGTTTCCTCTTACGGCTGATATCACCGCCGTAACACTTCGCGGTTACATCCTTACGGACAGCCTTGACTGTCTCGCGGGCAATGATCTTTGCTCCGACAGCCGCCTGGATAGCGATATCGAACTGCTGGCGAGGGATAAGTTCCTTGAGTTTCTCACACATCTTGCGTCCGAAATCGTATGCGTGGTCTGCGTGGATAAGCGACGAAAGCGCATCGGCAGGGTCGCCATTGAGCAGAATATCGAGCTTCACAAGCTTGGCCTCCTTGAATCCGATGACGTGATAGTCGAATGAAGCATATCCCTTTGATATTGACTTAAGCTTGTCATAGAAGTCAAAGACAATCTCTGAAAGCGGCATTTCGTATGTAAGCTCCAGACGGTCAGCTGTGAGATAATGCTGATTGATGAGGATTCCTCTCTTGTCCAGACAAAGTTTCATAATCGGTCCGTAATAATCCGAACGCGAGATGACCTGAGCTCTGATATATGGTTCTTCGATCTTGTCGATAAGTGTAGGAGCCGGGAGTCCTGAAGGATTGTGCACGTCCAGCACTTCACCCTGAGTAGTATATACCTTATAAGATACGTTAGGGACAGTAGTGATGACGTCCATATTGAACTCTCTGAAAAGACGTTCCTGAACGATCTCCAGGTGCAGGAGTCCGAGGAATCCGCATCGGAAACCGAATCCCAGCGCAAGTGAAGACTCCGGCTCGAATACGAATGAGGCATCATTGAGCTGGAATTTCTCCAGAGAAGCACGAAGCTCCTCATACTGGTCTGTCTCCACTGGATACATACCTGCGAAGACCATCGGCTTCACTTCCTCGAAACCAGCGATAGCCTCGGCACAAGGTCTGCTCAGATGCGTGATGGTATCACCCACCTTCACTTCGACAGCCGATTTGATTCCGGAAATGATGTATCCCACGCTTCCGCAAGGAATCTCGTCGCGCGGATGCATCTTCATCTTGAGCACTCCGATCTCGTCTGCATCATATTCCTTTCCGGTATTGAAGAACTTGACCTTGTCACCCTTGCGGATGGATCCGTTCATAACCTTGAAATATGCAATGATTCCTCTGAAAGAATTGAATACCGAGTCAAAGATAAGGGCCTGTAGCGGTGCTTCAGGATCACCCTGCGGAGCCGGAATCCTCTCGATGATCGCATCAAGAATTTCCTTGACGCCCTCTCCTGTCTTACCTGAAGCAAGCAGGATATCCTCAGCCTTGCAGCCGATAAGGTCGATGACCTGGTCAGTCACCACGTCCACCATAGCCGACTCTACATCGATCTTATTCAGGACAGGGATGATTTCCAGATCGTGCTCGATAGCCAGATAAAGATTTGAAATAGTCTGAGCCTGAATACCTTGCGTAGCATCTACCACCAGAAGTGCTCCTTCGCAGGAAGCGATGGCACGTGACACCTCATACGAAAAGTCAACGTGACCCGGAGTGTCAATCAGGTTGAGTGTGTATTTCTCACCTTTATAATTATAATCCATCTGGATGGCGTGGCTCTTGATCGTGATGCCCTTCTCCTTCTCAAGGTCCATTGAATCGAGGACCTGATTCTCCATATCACGCGCATTGAGAGTGTCTGTCACCTCCAGCATTCTGTCTGCGAGGGTACTCTTTCCGTGATCGATATGCGCGATGATGCAAAAGTTTCTTGTGTTCTTCATCTTAAGTATATAATCGGTGCAAAGATAGAACAATTTTCGTACATTTGCTTTTAATCCAAACAGCAATTTAATTGTCTTATCTTACGTGACCGACGAAAGAATCATAGAACTTTACAGCTGCGGGATGCAGGAAGAAGCTTTCAGGGGCATTGTCGATGCCTACACTGAAAGACTGTACTGGCACATCCGCAGATTCCTGTGTTCTCACGAGGATTCGAACGACCTGCTGCAGGATATCTTCATCAAGGTCTGGTCGGCTCTTCCCACATTCAGAGGAGAAGCA
The DNA here is from genome assembly GCA_021153285.1 of Bacteroidia bacterium. Lineage (GTDB taxonomy): Bacteria > Bacteroidota > Bacteroidia > Bacteroidales > UBA932 > Cryptobacteroides. Next base: position 5,246 of record JAGKTT010000013.1, on the reverse strand, counting down.
AAGCTATACACTTGGCTCTACCGTATCGCGACCAATGAAGTCCTCAACCACCTACGTAAACAGAAGTTCAAGGCCCTGATTTCCCTCGATACGGCATCGGCAATGCTCGAAAGAAAGATTGACGAGGATATTTATTTCAATGGGGACGAACTCCAGAGAGAACTTCACAAGGCTATCCAGAGGCTGCCGGAAAAGCAGCGCATCGTCTTCAGCCTACGATATTTCGATGAAATGAAATATGAAGATATATCTGAAATCACCGACACCTCGGTCGGAGCTCTTAAGGCTTCTTATCACCACGCTTATAACAAAGTAAAGGAAGATCTGCAGAAAAAGTTCTGACTTACTATAAACCATTGACTTAAAATCGCGTCTAACAATCGTATGAAAGAAATGAAACGAGACATATTGGCAGAAAATCCTCAGCTTCGCAAGCAGGCACACACTGCTCCCGAAGGCTATTTCGAGGAATTCAAATCTCAGATGAAGCCATACCGGACGGCACAGCAGAACTGGGCAGAAAGGCTCGTACCGCTTGTCTCAATGGCGGCGACATTCATTCTTCTTGCCACAGCAGGTACGTTCTTCCTGCAGCGCACCACCCCGTCAGAGGATATCACTCAGGAGGACTTCATCGTTTTCTCAAACGATGTTTCCAAAATTGATTATTACGAAGAAATGGATCACATTGCCGATGCCTATGTTGCAGACGAGGACATCATCGAATATCTGATCTACAGCGGAGTCAGCGCAGAAGAAATCGAACTATCTAAATAAAAGCACATATGAAAAAGATAACTTACATAATCATCGCATCAGTTCTTCTGCTGACGTCAGCAATATCAGCATTTGCAGAAGAACGATTCCAGGACAATTGGAAGGAAAAGATAATGAGCGAAAAGATCGCATTCCTGACAATGGAAATGGGAATCACCCCTGAAGAGGCTCAGGTCTTCTGGCCTGTATATAATCAGGTGGACAAGGAAAGAGATGAGGCGATACGCCGCGTTTTCCGCTCATACAAGGCTGTGGAAGATGCTGTAGCAGCAGGAAAGAGCGAAAAGGAATTGAACAAACTTCTTGATGAACATCTAGCCGCTCTAAAAGCACAGGGAGAAGTTGAACAGAAAGCGTATAAGGATTATGCAAAGGTTCTTCCTACCGAAAAGCTTGCAAAGCTTTATGTTGCAGAAGAAAAATTCAGAAGACATCACATCCGCAAGCTCCACGGAGGTGGAAGCGACAAAACAGCTTCTAAAAGATAATCAGGCAAACAGATAGAAATCTCCGGTGAGGGAAAGATACTCTTGGGTATACTTTCCCTCATCTTGTATTGTAAGAAGCTCCTGAACTGGTTCAGCACATCTGATACGAGAAAACTCAGCAATCATTCTCGATGGTGCCTTTCGTGGAACCGTCCTGATACGCAGGATGCGGAAAAGATGCAGTCCGCACATTCTGGCATATCTGGTCAGAGCCGCTTCCTGATCAGCTGGAAGAACGAGGGAAACACGTCCGTTTTCAGAGAGCCTGTCTTTGGCAAATTCGAAGATGTCTCTGTATGAAAGCCCGTCGGAAGTATGTCTGGCAGTACTTTTCCTTTCATCCGGTGCAGTCAAGGAGTCCTCGAAATACGGTGGATTTGAAAAGATAAGGTCATATCTCGAATCCGTAGAATCTGCAAATTCTTCGAGTGGCAGATGATGGGCCTTGAGGGCTGCACTCCAAGGGGAATCAGTGAAATTGGCTGCAGCTTCTGATGCAGAGGCCTCATCAATATCAATGGCATCAATACGGAGATTCTTCACTTCGCTCAGAATGACAGAAGATAATCTCTGAGCTGCCATAAGAGCGATTGTACCTGTGCCGGTACCCACATCCAGCATTGTCCTGTCAGTGGACAATATTGTCATTGCCGCACCCAGAAGAACTCCGTCAGTATTGACTTTCATCGCACTGCGTTCATTGACGACATCGAATCTCTTGAATCTGAACACTCCCATAATTATTCCTCAACAAACTGTCCGTCCACCATAAACATAGACCTGTCGCACATTGCCGCAAGATCCGGATCGTGAGTGACGATTACGATTGTCTGCCCATATTTGTCCCTCAGCCTGAAAAAGAGTCTGTGAAGTTCATCCTTTGTCTTCGAATCAAGATTTCCCGAAGGTTCATCCGCAAAGAGAACCGCAGGTTTGTTGATAAGAGCCCTGGCTATGGCCACCCTCTGCTGCTCTCCTCCTGAAAGTTCCGATGGCTTATGCGTAAAGCGCTCAGCAAGACCAAGTTCCGTAAGCAATTCCTTAGCGGCAGTTTCTGCATCCTTCCTGGAACGACCCGCGATAAAAGCCGGAATCATAACATTCTCCAAGGCCGTAAACTCCGGAAGAAGATGGTGGAACTGAAAAACAAAACCGATTCTTTTGTTTCGGAACTCAGAAAGCTCCCGACTTCCAAGACGGAAGACATCCACACCGTCAATGGTAAGAGATCCTGAATCAGGGGTGGAAAGGGTGCCCAATATCTGAAGCAATGTCGACTTTCCAGCACCGGAAGCGCCCATAATAGAGACAACCTCGGATTCATTAACCTCCAGAGCGACACCTTTCAGCACCTTCAAGCTGCCGAATGATTTTTCAATTCCTTTTGCCCGTATCATATAAACTATTAATATTCAATAGATTAGTTTGAATCACCTGCGTCACTTGGAGCAGGTGATTCAGCGCAAGTCACAAGGAAACAGCGACTTACACATCACACCATACATCCCGACATTTGCAAAGGTATTGAATTTTAGAATAAGGGAAAAATAAAAAAGGCCGATCCGAAGATCAGCCTTTGTAAGTCGGGGTACTGTGACTCGAACACAGGACCCTCTGGTCCCAAACCAGATGCGCTAGCCAACTGCGCCACACCCCGATTATTGGTTTCCCTTTCATTTGGGATTGCAAAGATAGACACAAAAAATTAAAGTGCAAAACTTTTTTGAAAAATTTTGCACTTTTTTTTCAAGAATACCCTGTTTGGGAACAAAACACAGTAATCCTAGTTCATAAAACCCGGATTTTCCACTTTATAAGTATTCTTTTCCACACCGACCCCTGTTACGGTCAAAGATTTCCAATGAGAAGGAATCCGTGTCGGAAGCTGGATTATTCCATCTTCTGTAATCTCAATTCCGGCAAACCCGAAGATGACGCTCTGAAGGATTCCTCCAAGACCTGTAGCAAAGGAAACGCGGGAATTGTTGGCATTTTCCGACAATACGCCAAACGGTGGACGAAGTTTGTCTGTATAGCTCTTCTTAAAGACCTTGAAGGCTGTATCAGGGTCACCCAGGCGGGCGATGAGCACTGCGATTATGGCATTGCTCATCGCCGGACCGTTAGGATCGATACGGTCAAAGTAGTAATTGATATCACGGAGAATCTGTTCAGGATCAGTCACGACTCCTAGAGGATAGGCAAGCATATTCACATCAGTCTGCTTGATCAGCTGGCCCTGATAACCGGTGTATTCCATTGTCACGCCATCCTCATTGTACGTAAAGACAAGTCCGTCCGCCACCTCTTTCCAGCGCTGATCCACATTGTAGCCCAGCACCTGTGCAGCCCGGACCACATTGTTCAGGACGCGTTTAGCCGCGCCATTGGTAAATGCATTGTCGTCCACATTCTCAGCGTATTCATCAGCCGCCACGACATTCAGTATCGAGTAGCTGCCGTCGTCATTCTTTTCAGCACGGCTCACCCAGAAATCTCCGATATTGCGCAGTACAGGCCAGGCTGTTTCTCTGAGCCAGTCCTTGTCCCCGCTGACACAATAATAATTCCACATCGCAATACCGATATCTGCCGTGATATGATGCTCGTAAGTACCGGTCAATGCCCATACAGGAGTGCATTCCTCTCCGGAGGAATCCGCTTCCCAAGGGTACTGAGCTCCTTTATAACCGTGATTTGCAGCATTCTGGACTGCCTGAGGAAGGCAATTTGCACGGTAGTCCATAAGCGAGCGGCCTGCAGGAGGATTCATAACCAGAATCGGCGGATACATCCACAGTTCGGTATCCCAGAAATAGTGTCCGTTGTAACCCTCACTTGACGAAAGGCCCATCGGAGCAATGCCTACCGGACAATTGTCACGGGTGATCGAGTAAAGCTGATAAAGGGCGTGGCGGATGTCAAGCTGTGACTCCGGATCTCCTTCAATGATCACATCACTCTGCCAGAGTTCTTCCCAGGCTGCACGATGCCTGTCCATAAGATAGTCGATGCTTGATTTGTAGGCAAATGTTGCAAAACGCTTGGACTCATTGACCGGATCCTTGAAATCCTGGGTAGAGCAGACAGCTCCCACCAGTGCGAAACGATAGGATTCGCCCTTTTTCAATTCTACAGAGAACCACATTCCGTCACGTCCGCTCTCCTCGATACGTTTCACTTCAGGTTCCTGAGCGTCGAACATAAACATTGAAGAGGAACTTACGCGGTGCATCTTGGTGCGGGTGGCGGCATTGAGCTGATAAACCAGCTGTGCGCCTTCCCCGAAGCTCGCCTGAGGGTCGCTCATTTCTTCCGGCAGGCCATAGACATTCTCCACCTTGAGAGTGATGTCCTTTTGCGGCACGACCTCTACGATTGACATTGCATTGTATGGCAAATGCCTGAGAGCCAACACTGTATATTTAAAGGAAGCCCTACCTTTCAGCTCCACGTTTGTGGTAAGCTGAGCCTTCTTCATATCGAAGACCTGGTTCCACCCTGTAAAATCCTTGTCCTCCACCTTCTTGCCATCTACGGTCAGTTCCATATTCAGGAACACAGGTCCGCGGGCCACACGGCTCACGCCATTGTATCCTTCCTTATCGAAGACTCCTGCAAGCACGATCTCGCGAGCCGTGAAGGGACGGTCATCGGTAACTACGCCGAGACGTCCGTTGGCCATTGTAGCACCGTTGTAATCCTTGCGGGAATCAGCTTTCATCACCCAGCATTCCTGAGCATAAGCAGAGGACAGAACAGTTATCAGACAGATAAGACAAAACAGAAATTTCTTCATAACATCATCTATATTTAAAAGGCGATGCACAGGAAAGTCCCGGCATCGCCCATAGTTCATAGCTCCCTGATCGGGAATCTGATATTAAAGGTTTGGATTGAGAGTCTTCCACTCTGCTACCGGCGGGATGATGCCGAGAGAGATGATCTCATCACGCATAACCTGGAGGTGAGCGTAAGATG
>JAGKTT010000012.1 GCA_021153285.1 Bacteroidia bacterium | reverse complement strand
ATAATGTTAACCGTATAATTAAAAAGAAATGAGAACTTTTTGTATCGTGATTGTGTGGAAACGTCGTTTATTTAAAAAATTGATAATCAGCGTTAAGATTACGATGAAGATCTAATATAAGTCGTTCATAATTAAGCACAAGTTCCTATTTAAATCAGGTTCCTATAATAATCAAAATAGGAACCTTCTTGTTTATATTATGTTAAGTTAACGAATAGAGCTTATCACCTTTTAACAAATATTTAATGCATAATATATTGTAAATGGACGGTCTTAGCGGTAATTTTGCCGTGCTAAATTAAACTGAATTTATCTTAAACTTAGACAATGGATATTTTGGACATTTTCAGCCTGCTTGGTGCACTGGGTATGTTTCTTTACGGAATGAACCTTATGAGTTCCGGGCTTCAGAAAGCTGCCGGTGAAAGACTTCGTGGATTTCTTTCTGCGATGACTTCCAATCCGTTCAAGCGTGTAGCTACCGGAGTCGGCATCACAGCATTGATCCAGTCATCTTCGGCTACGACCGTAATGGTAGTAAGCTTCGTAAATGCCGGTCTTCTAACTCTTGTTCAGGCCATCGGTGTGATTATGGGAGCCAATATCGGTACCACTATAACAGCCTGGATGGTCTCACTTCTGGGATTCAAGGCCGATATCTCCATAATAGCTGTACCATTGATGCTGCTGGGATTCCTGTTTTCCAATTCAAAGAAGAATCAGAACAAGAATATCGGTGAACTTATCGTTGGATTCTCACTTCTTTTCCTCGGACTTTCATTTATGAAGGAATCTGTTCCGGATCTGAAACAGACCCCTCAGGTATTGGAATTCGTCAGACAATGGTCGGGATACGGATTCTGGTCAGTACTGATATTCCTTGGTGTGGGTACTGTCCTGACACTGATCCTGCAGTCTTCTTCCGCCACAATGGCCATTACACTTATTATGCTCAGTATGGGATGGATCCCCTTCCCTATGGGCTGCGCAATGGTTCTTGGAGAAAACATCGGAACAACCATCACGGCCAATATTGCAGCTTCGGTCGGAAATGCCTCAGCTAAAAGAGCTGCATTGTCACATACGATATTCAATGTATTCGGCGTGATATGGGCATTGATATTCTTCAAACCATTCCTGGCGCTTGTAGGTAAAATCATAGAAATTATGGGGTTACCTGACCCTGCAGCACCCGGATTCATAGTAACTTCAGCAGAAGGTGCAGCCAGCACGTCAGCACTTTACGGTCTTTCAATGCTGCATACATTGTTCAACACCTTCAATACATTGATTCTCATATGGTTCACCGGACTGATAGCCAAGATTGTGACCAAACTCGTCAGGGAAAAGGAGAACAAGAAGGATAAACCGTTCAGGCTCAAATATATAGAGGCAGGACGTCTGGCTACGCCGGAACTATCTACCGAGCAGGCTTTCAAAGAGATCATACACTTTGCTCATATATCAAGGAACGGTCTGGGATATGCCAGAGCAGCAATCAATGAGAGCAATCCTGAAAAATTCGAGGAACTCCGCGGAAAACTCGTAAAATACGAGGAAATATCTGACAGGATCGAGTATGAGATCGCTACATTCCTCAATGCCGTCTCTTCAGAAGAAATCAGTGCCAGGACCTCTATGAAGATCAAGTCAATGTACAAGATCATCGGTGAGCTCGAATCTCTTGGTGACTCAGGTGAAAGCATAAGCCGTATTCTTTCCCGCAGGAATGTCCATAACAAGACTTTCGACGGTGAAACCATCAAAAAGCTCAATGCAATGATTGATCTTGTGGATAATGCATACCGTGTGATGATCGCTAATCTCACTCTCGCCTTCGACGGCAAGCTGGAAGAAATATCCAATGCCTATGCTGCCGAGGACAGGATCAACAATCTGAGAAACAACCTCAGAGACGAGGAGATCGAAAGTATAGAGAGTGACCGCAAGAACTACCAGACCAGTGTATATTATATGGATATCGTTTCTCAGCTGGAAACAATGGGTGACTTTTTGATCAACATCTCCCAGACTCTATATAAAACCAATACAAGGATTTCCTAATATCACGATTATTTGATATTTTTGCAGCCTCGTACAGATAAGATGCGAGGCTGTTTATTTATAAAGGACTCATTATGGCAAGAAAGAAGCAGGATATTATTTTAGAAAATGTTGTTATCGAGGCAGTTGCAGCAGAAGGCAAAGCCCTGGCAAGAATTGACGGCACTGTACTTTTCGTGCAGTTCGCAGTTCCGGGAGATATAGTAGACGTGAAGGTTACTAAGAAAAAGAAAAACTATATGGAGGGATTCATTCTCCGTATGGTAAAACCTTCAGAACATCGTCTTGAACCTTTCTGCAAGCATTTCGGTGTATGCGGAGGATGCAAATGGCAGCCACTCCCTTATCATATGCAGCTTCAGGCCAAGCAGCAGCAGGTTTATGACCAGCTGGTGCGCATAGGCCATCTCGACGTTCCTGAAATCAGCCCTATCGTGCCTTCGGACGAGACGACTTACTACCGCAACAAGCTGGAGTTCACATTCTCACAGCGCCGCTGGATCTTCGATAATGAGGATGCCGAGGCACTCAGTCCACAGGAAAAATATGGTCTTGGCTTCCACGTAGGACGCTTCTTTGACAAGGTTCTTGACATAGAGCACTGCTATCTTCAGCCTGAGCCATCTAATGAAATCCGTCTTTTCGTTAAGGAATATGCTCTTACTCACGGACTTACATTCTTTAATATCCGTGAGCACGAAGGTTTCCTCAGAAATATGTTCATCCGTACTACTGAAGCCGGCAATGTAATGCTGATTCTTTGCTTCTATTATGAAGATGCCGAGGCCCGCACTGCCCTTCTGGATGCTGTTGCTGAAAGGTTCCCTCAGATCACGTCCCTCTATTATGTAATCAACGGCAAAGCCAATGACTCCATTGCCGATCAGGACTGCCATCTTTATAAAGGTGAAGATGCTATCTATGAGTATATGGAAGGACTTAAGTTCAAGATCGGCCCGAAGTCTTTTTATCAGACCAATACGAAGCAGGCGTACAAACTCTACAGTGTAGCACGCGAATATGCTCAGCTTACTGGCTCGGAAGTAGTTTATGACCTTTATACAGGTACAGGAACAATTGCCCAGTTCGTATCACGTCAGGCTTCTAAAGTCATTGGTATTGAATATGTTCCGGAAGCAATAGAAGATGCAGGAATCAATGCTCAGAACAACGGAATCACAAACTGCGACTTCTATGCAGGTGATATGAAGGATATTCTTACCGATGCCTTTGTTGCAGAACACGGCCATCCTGATGTCATCATTCTCGACCCGCCAAGAGCCGGTATTCACCCGGATGTGGCACAGGTGATATTGAATGCAGCTCCAGACCGTATGGTCTATGTCAGCTGCAATCCGGCATCACAGGCACGTGACCTTGAAATCCTTTGCAAGGATTATATCATAACAGCTGTCCGTCCGGTGGATATGTTCCCTCACACGCATCACGTGGAGAATGTAGTCGCATTGAAAAGAAAATAGAATCAAAATAAAAACCGACCGTCCGGTCGGTTTTTATTTTGCTATTTCTCGCAGTAAAGTCTTCCTTGCTCCGCAGAGACTACCTTTAGAATCTCACCCTTGGAAGCATAGCCTCCAAATCTCAGTGTCGCCTCAAGTATGCGTGAGTCAGATGTCATCACCTTACCTCCGGGACGCATATCAGTGAAGACTGTAACTCCTTGACCGACATAGATTTCCAGATCAGAAACCACTCCTGTGAAACCTTCATCCGCCTTCATTTCCTGTCTGAGGGCTATATGGTCGAATGAACGGGTTTCATAGAGCTTACGCACTATCCATACAGAACCGAAAACTGCAGCCGCGGCAGATAGAACCACTATCCCAAGCGGCTGTATGATCGGCCTGAGGTTAATCGATCCATCCCAATGGAAAAACTCTAAGTTGTCCACCATCGAGAATGCAAGTGCCGCAATCACCGCAATGATACCCGAAATTCCGCACACACCGAATCCGGGAAGAACGAAAATCTCCACCGCTATAAGAATAAGACCGACAACAAAAAGCAGGATTTCCCAAGACTGCGCCAGGTGTCCGATATAAGCCGGGGCAAAATACAGAAGAGCACCTACAATAGCAGTAACCAGAGGAAGCCCGATACCAGGAGTCCTGATTTCTACAAATATTCCTCCGATGATCATCATCATAAATATCGACTGCAGAAGAGGATTAAGAAGGAGCTGAATCAAGCGGTCCAGCCAAGTCATATCATCCTCCATACTCTTGATTACAAACGTATTACCCCCGCTTACCTTCTCTGCTACTTCATATTCATTTTCACATATTCCTTCACAGAATCCCACCGCAATAGCCTCTGTAGGAGTCAGGCTGAGCACATTGGCCGTATCAGTCATCGATTCTGCTATATGAGGATCCCTGCCATTGGCTTCTGCCGTAGCACGCATCATTCCTCGCATAAAGGACTGATATTTGTCCGGCATCACCTCACCGGTCTGACTTACGACAGTTGCAGCTCCGATGGAACTGCCGGTCTTCATATAAATCGAATCACAGGCAATGCTGATCAAGGCACCTGCAGATGCAGCCTGCATATTGACAAAAGCCACTACAGGTTTCTCATATCTGAGAATGGCTGACCTTATACTGTCTGCTGCATTCACTGCACCACCATATGTATCCAGATCCAGAAGTATATAATCAGCCTGAGCTTCGCGAGCCTTTTCAAGTCCCAATGTGACAAGACGCTGGGACGACGGATCGATATCCTGATCAAGCCTGATGCGATAAAAGACAGTCAGAGAATCGCTGCCAAAGGCAGAAAGAGTGAATAGAAAAATAACCAGAATACTTATCAGACGCTTCATTTGAATATCATTTACTGTGCAGATAACAAATATAAGGTTTTTAAGATATTATTTCATAAATTTGTGAGATTTTTCATTAATAGAACACTATATAAATTATGTTACTGCAGATAGTTATTCTTCTAGGAGGACTGTTGCTCATTCTATTTGGAGCAAACTGGCTGGTAGATGGTTCTTCAAGCATTGCAAAGAGATTTGGCATCAGCGAATTCGTGATCGGTCTTACCATCGTGGGTATCGGTACATCTACCCCCGAAATGGTGGTAAGTTTTCTTTCCGCCTTCCAAGGAAAGGCAGATATGGCGATCGGTAATATAGTAGGTTCCAATATCTTCAATACGATGATGATTCTTGGAGTCACAGCCATTATTGCTCCGCTGACCATTACAAAGAGCAATTTGAAGAAAGATATTCCTTTAAATATAATTGTCACCGTTCTTCTCATTCTTCTTGGAATGAATTTCACAATTTTCGGTATCGGCTCAGACCAGCTCAGCCGTATTGACGGAGCAATACTTCTACTTATTTTTGTCTGGTATCTGTGGAGTTCCTTCCGTTCTGACAACGGAGATGAAGATGGCGAAGGTATCAAGGAATATAAAACAGGCATTTCGATAATGCTTATAATAGCAGGTCTTGCAGGACTTATCATAGGTGGAAAGCTCTTTGTGAATGCAGCTACTGAACTTGCAAAGGCATTCGGAGTCTCAGACAAATTCATAGCAATCACAGTGATGGCAGCCGGAACTTCGATGCCGGAACTTGCGACTTGCGTAGTTGCAGCCCTTAAAGGACGAGGACAGCTTGCACTTGGAAATGTACTTGGCTCGAACATATCAAATATCCTTCTTATCCTAGGCGGTTCAGCTTTGATCACTCCTCTTTCTTTCAGCGGAATGACATACGTCGATCTCGGCGCATTGCTGGCTTCCGCATTATTCATTCTTGCCAGTGCATATTGCTTCAAGAAAAAGCAGCTGGACAGATTTGAAGGTATAATCCTGCTTTCAGCCGAGATCGGATATATGTGGTATCTGATCGCAAATATCTGATTTGTGGTGAAATTATTCCCACAAGACACATAACATTTTTGTTATCACTATAAACATATTTGTTTTATACGTTAAAAACAAACAATTTATGAATTTAAGCATACTACAGACTGCTCCTATTGATACGATTGATGTGCAGCAGCATCTGGAAGCACTGACAGAGAAATTATCGACAACGCCTGTGACCATTCTGCTCGAAGAACTCATTGACAAGGCCATAAGTTTCGGTATGAAAGTTCTCGCTGCCTTGATCATATATATGATCGGAGCCTGGTTGATCAGAAAGATAAAGAATATGGTCGGAAGAATCTTTGAGAGAAAGAAAACAGATGCGGCCATCTCGTCATTTGTGCAAAGTATATTAAGCATATCCCTGACTGTACTGCTGATCATAATAACAATCGGAGCTGTAGGAATCGACACCACATCAATTGCCGCATTACTCGCGGGCGGCGGTATGGCAATAGGTCTGGCTCTGAACGGAACAGTTCAGAACTTTGCAGGAGGAATAATGATAATAGCTTTCAAGCCTTTCAAATCTGGAGACTATATCGAAGCACAGGGTTACGAAGGAACAGTAGCAGAAGTGAATATCGTCAATACAAAGCTCAATACAGTAGACAACAAATCCGTGATAATTCCCAACGGCGCCCTGTTCAACGGCACTATCAATAATTTTTCTGACAAGGATATCAGAAGGCTTGACTGGACAGTGGCTGTAGAGTACGGTGCAGAAGTACAGGAAACCAAAGAAGTCCTTATGTCATTATTGAAAAGCGATATAAGGATTCTCAATACAGTCAAAGGAGCACCAGCTGATCCGTTTGTCGCATTGTCAGAACTCAGTGACAGCAGCGTGAAGTTTGTAATGCGAGGATGGGTTGCATCATCAGACTACTGGAATGTTAAATTTGCAATCAACGAAAGAATCTACGAGGAGCTACCTAAGAATGGTATCAGATTCCCGTTCCCACAGATGGACATCCACGTTCATCAGAACTGAAAGAAAATCAGCCGGACTTTGTAATAGTCCGGCTGATTCATTATTATAGCAATATACTTCCCGTCGCTTTTTCCTTTGCAAGCAATTCTTTGGTAACCACTGGATTAGCATATATATCCAGGAAAATTCGCCTTAGATCCTCGCGATTGATTTCCGGTTCTACCGTATCAAGCTGGGCCTCCATATAAGATACGAACTGCTCCATATCAGCACGATCATACATATCTGAATACCTGTATGAATGATTTGCAATATCGTAAGCTATATAATTGTTCTTCCAAAGCTTATAACCATCGATTACTCTCAGATCCACAGCGTGCCTGATCTTCTGATAACGGTCATTCTTATCGCACTGTGCGGCTTCTGCAATTTCCTCTGAAGTAAGAGGCTTGCCGATATTCAGATGAATATTGCCCTTAGGGCTCATTATGCCGACCATAATGCTGTTAAAGTCTTCACCTTCAGCCTTGACATATTTATGCTTACGGGATATAACCAGTTCACGGGCCTTAAGAATGTCACAAGGCTCGTACTCGTAGGAAATGCTCATCGGAATGATATTGAGCTCTTGATAATTCTGCTGGAAATCATCGCCCCCACTCATATCAAGCATTTTGAGGAGTCCCTGTTCTGTCACATCATAGCCGTTCTTGGTACGTCCCTGCCTCTGTGCAAGCCAGATCGAGCTACGTTGTTCCGTTATATTAAGACGGATATATCTGGAGAGAAGCTGTGAAGAAAGATAAAGTTCACGGGCTGTGATGCCACGCACAACTTTGATCATACGGTTAGAGCGGATCAGATATTCGATGGTCTTATTAGTGATAAGATTATCTCCGACAGCGATTTCTGTCATTGGGATGCCATTGTTGAACAGCACAAGCTGGAAGATGGCAGGATCAAGAATGATATCCCTATGATTAGACAATGCAAGAAACTTCTTTGACGGATCTATATTGGAAATACCGTCATAAGAGAAGTTCTTGGCAGTATGATCAAGTACCCAACGGACAAACTTACTCATCACAAGTACCTGGAACTCATCAATTGTCTTTATGCTTTTAAGGAGATTCTTCAAAAACTCCGGAGATTCCTCCGGGAAAAACTGCTGAGATACACGCGAAAGCAAGGGGAACTCTGCCAATTTGCTGAGTGCCTCTGCTGCTTCTGCATCCGTATACGGACTAATGCTCTCAAATTCAGATAAGTCAATCATCGTTCAAAAGTGTAAGTATTAGTACAATTTGCAAATATAAAATCTTTTTACAAAAATGCAAACTCCAAATAATCGTAATTCTATTTACGGAACAGAACCGAGCTGTCGCCATAGCTTAGGAAGCGGAAATCGTGCCCCAGGGCATAATCGTAGATCTTTTTCCAATCTCCCCCGACAAATGCCGATATCAGAAGCAGAAGAGTACTCTGAGGCTGATGGAAATTAGTTACCAGTACATCTACGACGCGGAAACGGAATCCCGGGACAATTATTATCCTCGTTCCGAGACTCAATTCCTCTTTATTATTATCCTTAAGATACTTGATGACCGCAGAAAGAGACTCTTCCATAGAGTATGAATAATCTCTGGAGTAAGGATCCCATTGATTCACATCAAAAGGAATACCTTTCTCTATGCAACTCACACCAATATAATATAAGGACTCGAGAGTACGGACAGATGTTGTTCCTACAGCAATGACTTTACCCTTGCTTTCAAGTAGCTTTTCGAGCAATGAAAGAGTGACGACAAAAGGTTCCCTATGCATAGTGTGCTCTGAAACAAGAGAACTCTTGACAGGAAGGAAAGTACCGGCTCCAACGTGCAGGCATACCGTTTCAGTGGAGATATTTCGTGCTTTTATGTCCTCCAGCACATTATCAGTGAAATGCAATCCGGCTGTCGGTGCCGCGACAGATCCTCTGAAACGTGCATAAAGAGTCTGATATCGCTCCAGATCTACTTCTTCTGTTTCACGGTTCAGATATGGAGGGATAGGCACTGAACCACAAACCTCAAGTACACTTGAAAATGACGCTCCATTGTCCCAGGAGAACTCTACTATTGAGGTCTCGCCGACTCTTTCCACAAGGTCCGCCTTAAGACCCATTTCAGAAATTTCCCTGTCATTCATAGGATTATATAAGGATAATGTATCATTCTTCCATCTTTTTACATTTCCGACGATGCATTTCCATCTGCATCTGTCAGTGGTCGCAAAAATACTGACATATTCCTCTGGTAGAACCGGTTCAAGACAGAATATCTCAATATGAGCCCCGGATGCACGCTGAAAATGAAGTCGTGCGGGAACGACCTTGGTATCATTGAATATCATCAGGGAATCTTCAGGAAGTTCACCAGGAAGTAAAGAGAAAGAAGATTCTGAGACTTTTTCGTCACGATATATCAGAAGCTTTGAAGAATCTCTCTTAGGAAGAGGATACTTAGCAATCTTCTCATCAGGAAGTATATAATTAAATTCTTCTATTCTTATTTCAGGAATCATAATAATCATCATTATTTTTCTAATGCAAATTTAGTCAATTCCTGAAGAAAAACGAAATTCCACCTTTGTAACATTTGTAACCAAGACATTCGATTACATTTCCATTAACATTTGTAATGTCTGTAAATTATTTCACTCATTTTGATTGGTTACGCTTCAACGTTTGTAAATTACACATATGTGATATAATTTTTTCTTATAATTTCTTTTTAACCTATATAATAGCATTGATTATCAGTAATTTATGTACTTTTAAATAAACTTTGACTATAGATTGATTTTGTACCCGACTATATATTTGCTTATATTTCCATCCATTGCGAGAAAATGCCTAATATTTTATAATTTATACCATTTAATATCAGATATTTATATAATATAATCTAAAGTAATTGATAATTATATTGTATACATTACTACATCATTATTCACAACTCTAATCAATAAATTTAATTTGATTTTACATTTATTCTTATTACATTTGTAACATCAATGTAAACAATAATGAACAATAGGTTAAAACAGTTTCTCGCTGCCGAGAACATCACTCAGGCACAATTTGCGGATACACTCAATGTTGTTCGCGCCAGCGTTTCACACGTACTGTCAGGAAGAAACAATCCTGGCTTTGACTTCATCAAGGCAATAATGGCCAAATACCCTCGCCTAAATATAGAGTGGCTGATCTTCGGCAAAGGCAAGATGTATAAGGATACCGAGATACCTAAAGAAGAACCTAAGGATGAAAGCCTGCTCTTCCCTACCTTTGAACCTATACCGAGAATCGATGAAATTGTAGATAAGGACATAATTCCGTATTCTGAGCCAGCCACGACTGAAATCGATAATTTAGATAACATCACACAAACGATTGGTAAACAAAGGAAAGTATCTAAAATTATCGTACTTTTTGACGATGGAACTTTTCAGGAAATGTAGAAAAGTACTGCATAAGTGCTGCTTTTTTAGTATATTTGTCTTTTAAAGATCAAAGCATATGTACAAGCACTTTATCAAGCCCATTTTGTTCAGATTCAATCCTGAAACTGCTCATAATATCCTTTTTAAATTTCTCGCCGTTTTAAGGCATATCCCATTTGCCCATTCAATTATAAGAGCCATATATAAGAAAGACTCTCCAAGTTTGGAAAAAGAAGTCTTCGGCATCAGATTCCCGAATCCGGTAGGATTGGCGGGTGGTCTTGATAAAAACGGAGAATTCTACAATGATATGGCTAATTTCGGCTTCGGTTTCGTTGAAATCGGCTCGCTGACCCCTCTTCCCCAAGATGGCAATCCCAAACCGAGATGTTTCAGAATTCCAGCAGATAAAGCTATAATCAACAGATTCGGCATCAATAATAAAGGTGTAAAGAATGCTGTAGAGCATCTGAAGAAGGTTCGTCCTGAAGTGATTGTAGCTGCAAACATCTCCAAGAATACCGCCAGCATAAATGAGGACGCCGCAAAGGACTACGAAAAGTCTTTCGGACTTCTTTACGACTTCGTCGATATGTTTGTCGTTAACGTATCCTGTCCTAATGTAGTGGGCCTTACAGCATTACAGGATATTTCCTTCCTCGGGGAAATCGTGGACAAGCTGCTTGAACTCCGTATGTACTATGACACTTACAAGCCTATCCTGCTTAAGGTATCCCCTGATCTGGCCCATCAGCAGCTTGATGAAATCGTAGATTACTGTCTCCGTTCCGGAATTGACGGAATTGTAGCCGGAAACACCACAAGAAGCCGTGAAGGCATCACCAGCATAAGCAAGGAGAAGATCGAAGCGATAGGCAATGGCGGAATGTCAGGAGCTCCCGTTCATAAAAAGAATCTGGAACTGGTGAAATATGTTCACAGCAGATCGGAAGGAAAGCTTCCGATCATCGGAGTCGGAGGAATTATGTCACCGGAGCAAGCTAAGGCTATGCTTGATGCAGGTGCATCATTGGTGGAAATCTATTCAGGCTTTATCTTCGAAGGCCCTGCATTGATCAAGAATATCATCAAATATCTCGAAAACGACGCTAAATGATCCAGGCATCCATCTGCACAATCGGCGACGAAATCCTTATAGGGCAGGTCGTTGACACCAATTCATCGAATATTTCATTGGTTCTCAACGAGATAGGAGTAAAAGTAGCCAGAATGACATCCATCGGTGATGACCGTGGAGACATTATTGGAACTCTTTCTGAAGAACTGAGAGACAACGATATTGTGATCGTTACCGGAGGCTTGGGGCCGACAAAGGATGATATAACAAAGAATGCACTGGCAGAACTATCCGGATCCACTGCCTTCAAAACAGATGAAAGACAGTTGGAGATTATTCATAATCTATTAAGTGCCAGAGGATTGGATATATTGGATATCAATATCGCCCAAGCATCAGTACCGGATACTTGCGAGGTAATACCTAACCACCTGGGTACCGCTCCTATAATGGTATTCAGATTTGATGAAGCAAGGTTCGGACATAAGGCAACGCTTTATTCACTTCCTGGAGTACCGTTTGAAGCCATTGGAGCACTTCCGGACATTGTAGATGATATCAAGTCACATAATTCATTATCAGACATTTACCACCGTACTTTAATGACATACGGAGTAGCTGAATCTGCATTGGCAAAGATGATTGAAAAATGGGAGGACAGTCTCCCTGAGGATATGCATCTGGCCTACCTCCCGAACCCTCTTACCGGAGTCAGACTCAGACTTTCCATATACGGTGGTAGAAAAGAGGATGCAGTAAAAAGAATTGATACTGAAATTGCATCATTAAAAGATATTTTAGGAGACATTATCTACTCCGAGATGGATGATACCCTTGAAAGCTGCATAGGACGCATATTGGCCGAAAATGGCAAGACCCTTGCCACTGCCGAATCCTGCACAGGAGGAACAATTTCCGCACTTATTACGTCCATTGCCGGATCATCAGCATATTTTCTCGGATCTGTCACATCATATGCCAACAGCGTAAAGACCGGAGTTTTAGGAGTACCGGAGGAAATCATTTCCCGTTACGGCGCTGTAAGCAGCGAATGCGTAGCCGCGATGGCAGAGGGAGTAAGAAAACTGACAGGCAGTGACTACTCCGTAGCTACCTCAGGAATTGCAGGCCCAGGTGGTGGAAGCGCGGAAAAACCTGTCGGTCTTGTATGGATAGGTGTCAGTTCCGAAAAGGGTACTGAGACCTTCAGTGCAGTCTTCAAAAGCAATAGGAAACGTAATATCGAACGCTTTGCATCGACTGCACTCAACTATTTGAGAGTAAAAATTGCAAACGAACTTAAATAACTAAATACCAGTCAATAAAACATTTTTGTTTAGGTTAATAACATTTTTGTTTCGTAAACATTGTAAACAATAAGACTGGCTTATATAAAGCTGTAACTAATTATCAAACAAGACATTAGATATAAAAGGGAGATAAATGGAGATAGCACACTCAAGATATATTAAAAAGAAGAAAAGGATTACCTTGAATGGCGTGTTCTATGCCATTATTTCATCTTGCTCTTTCGGTTTCTCCCCTCTCTTCAGTCTGGGTCTTCTAGCAGCAGGTCTGAGTAATTTTGACGTTCTGTCCTATCGTTGGACTGTAGCTGCAATAGTACTTATGATCTATGCAGCATCCAAGGGAAAGACTCTTAAACTGGCATCGTTCGATGAAGTATGGAAAGTAGTGGTTCTGAGTCTCCTTCGTTCGATCACATCCATCACTCTCCTGCTGGGATATGCCAATATTGCAAGCGGAATCGCTTCCACCATCAACTTTATGTACCCGGTGGTCGTTGCCTTATGTATGATGCTTTTCTTCGGAGAGAAGAAATCCTTTGTAAATATTGTCTCCATATTGATTTCAATATTCGGAGTCTATCTTCTTGCGTCAGGAGACGGGCTGAAAGTAGCAGGAGGTAACACTGCTCTAGGTCTGACCTGCTCGATAATATCTGCATTCTCATTCGCTGCCTATTACATATTGATGAAACAGGTAAAGGCTGACAAGATAGAAGTTGTGAAGTTCACTACCTGGATAATGCTGCTGAGCGCAGTCTATTTCATCATATGCGGATTTATTTTTGACGGCAGGATAACCCTTATATCAGATTTCAGACTATGGGGACTTATCGCGGGACTAGGATTATGGTCTACTATGGTATCAAACTTCACCGGAGTAAAAGCTGTAAGAAGAATCGGACCGACAATGACGTCGATCCTTGGAGCTCTTCAGCCTCTTACTGCTGTCATATTAGGAGTTTTGTTCCTGAATGAACATCTCGGAATGAGGACAATTGCGGGAATTAGCATAATTATGGTGACCGTGACATTCATTGTAGCTCACCAGCAGACCCGCAAGCATCATTGACAAGCCAGCATCACACGGAAAAAATTTCCGGATGCCACCTTTTCTATATCAGATTCAGAATAGCCTCTTGCACGCATCTCGTCTAAAACACGGGAAAACCTTGAAATATCCTCCATTCCATCAGGAGTCACCTCAATACCATCGAAATCAGATCCAAGACCTACATAATCAATACCGACCAATCTGACTATATGGTCGATATGATCTACGATTCTTTTGTATGAAGGACGCTCAAGAGCATTCAATTCATCCTGAACAGCATTCCAGGCAGATCTCTTCAGAGGATTCGCAGGGTCAGCTATAAATTCACTTTCAATCATTTCCCCCTTTTCCATAATTCCTGAATCATTCAGGATATGCTGGAATCGGTCATCAATAAATACAGGATAGAAATTGACCTGAACAACGCCACCACCGGCAGCGATCTTTCTGATCATATCATCAGTAAGATTACGAGGATGATCAGCCAGAGCTCTGCAGCAGGAATGTGTTGCCACCACAGGCTTGGTGGAAAGGTTTATCACATCATAAAAGGCTGCATCGGAAATATGGGAAACATCGATAAGCATTCCCAGACGGTTCATTTCTGCAATCACTTCCTTCCCGAAAGGGCTCAAGCCATTCCATCTTCCGGACTTCTGTGCACAGGAATCGCAAATCTGATTGTTGCCTGTATGGCATAGAGTGACATATCTTACTCCTGCAGCATAGAATCTCTGTAACTCATCGAGAGAATCCCCTATTGCCGCCCCGTTTTCCAGTCCTATGAATATGGAAAGCAATCCTTTTGATTGATTTTCCAAAGCCTGTTGCACAGAAGTCGTGATTACAGCGTCAGGATTATTGTCAAGAGAATTTCTGACTCCATCCAGCATCCTGTAAGCATAAGCTCTTGCCGCATCCGGATCAGTATCCATCGAAGATGGTATGTATAGAGCAAAGAAAACTCCATCCACTCCTCCTCTTTTCAGCTTCGGAATATCCACTTGAGCATAGTCATTATCAATGGAAATATCCCTCAGTCGCAAGATCTGTGACGGAGTATCGCAGTGTGAATCCAGGACAAACATCAGAAAAATCTATTTTGCAATTCTCTGTCTTACAGCCTCGTACATAAGGACAGCTGAAGCAACGGATACATTAAGTGAGGTGATTTCACCTGACATTGGAATTGCAGCCTTATCATCTGCGAGGTCGAGCATAGCCTGTGAAATTCCTTTACCCTCAGAGCCCATAATAATTGCTACAGGGCCGGTCATATCCACGTCATATATGAGTCTGTCTGTCTTTTCTGTAGCAGCTACAAGTCTGAAGCCGCTCTGCTTAAGATAATATGCAGCTACACGAAGGTTAGAAACCTTGCAGGTATCTATTCTCATAAGAGCACCAGCAGATGCCTTTACAGCATCGGCATTCATTGCAGCACCACCCTTGGCCGGTACTATGATACCCTGCCCACCTGCACACTCGAGGCTTCTGGCGATAGCACCAAGATTTCTCACATCACTTACACCATCAAGAATAACGAGAAGAGGATTCTCGCTACGAGCGAGAGCTGTATTGACAAGATCCTCGATATCGACATAATCGATCTGTGAAATATAAGCCAGAACTCCCTGATGCGATCCACGTACTGCTCTGTTGAGCTTTTCGCCAGGAACAAACTGGAAAGGAATCTCATTCTCTTTCAAGAGTTCCAGCAGTTCCCTGAACTGCGCTCCCTCCAGTCCCTGCTTTAAAAGAACCTTATCAAATTTCTTTCCTGCCTTCACTGCCTCCAGAACCGGATGCATTCCGAACAGATACTGCATTTTCTTTTCTTCCATATCTATTGCTCTAGTTGTTCATTAAGTTTTTCCCATTCTTCCATCTTGAAATCAAGCTCTCTCTTATTTTCAAGATATGACCTGGTCAATTCCATTATATCATCTCCTTCTCCAGGATTCGTCAGCACTGCCTCAATCTCCGCCATTTTAGCTTCTATCGACTCTATCCCCTTCTCCAAGAATGATATACGATTCCTTATCTTACGTTCTTCTTTAGATACGAACTTCTTAGCTTGATACTCCTGCTTTGCCTCTTCTTTCTTCTGTACTACCTCAGCAGGCTTCTCCTCTGCCACTGGTTTATTATGTCTTTCCAGTTCACTCAGGTTCTCAAGTTTTCTTCTTTCAAGGAACTCCTGAACCCCTCCAAGATGTTCTTTAACCTTTCCATCTCTGAACTCATATAATTTATCTACAAGTCCATCCAGAAAATCTCGGTCGTGAGATACTATGATCAGAGTTCCGTCATAAGCTTTCAACGCCTGTTTCAATATATCCTTTGAACGGATATCCATATGGTTCGTTGGCTCGTCGAGCGCCAGAAGATTATACGGCTTGAGAATCAGCTTCGCCATTGCCAGGCGTGCCCTCTCTCCACCACTAAGCACTGCTACCTTCTTGTCTATATCCTCTCCCTTGAACAGGAAGGCCCCAAGAATATCACGGAGCTTCAGACGAATGTCCCCGACTGCTATTCTGTCCAAAGTACCAAACACGGTATCTTCTTTATCTAGTATATCTTCCTGATTCTGAGCATAATATCCAATGCTGACATTGTATCCTACCCGTGACTCGCCTGCCATTGGATCCAGCTCGTTCATTATCACTCGCATCAAGGTAGTCTTTCCTTCACCATTCCTTCCGACAAGAGCGACTTTCTCTCCCCTTCTTACCTCGATCTGTGCATCATCAAACACGACCTTGGTACCATATCCGACCTTCATATCAACCGCCTTGTATGCAATATCTCCAGAACGTGGAGCCGGAGGGAACTTGACAGCAAGTGCAGATTTATCTTCCAGATCGACCTCTATCCTTTCCAGTTTCTCAAGCTGTTTTACGCGGGACTGAACCTGATTGGACTTTGTAGGCTTATACCTGAAGCGCTCTATAAACTCCTCTGTCTTCTCGATCATCCTCTGTTGGTTCTCGAATGCTGCACGCTGTTGCTCAAGACGTTCCTTTCTGAGTTCCAGGTACTTGCTGTAAGGAACCTTATAATCGTGAATCCTGCCAAGCATAATCTCCACAGTCCTGTTGGTCACATTGTCCAGAAACTTTCTATCGTGGGAAATAAGTACAAGAGAACCGCGATAATCCTTCAGATAGCCTTCAAGCCATTCAATAGACTCTATATCAAGATGATTGGTAGGCTCGTCAAGCAGAAGAACGTTAGGCTTGGAAAGAAGAATCTTCGCAAGCTCGATACGCATATTCCATCCTTGGCTGAAGGTCTCCGTATTGCGGCTGAGTTCTTCATATTTGAATCCAAGTCCCATCAGAGTCCGCTCTGCCTGGACACGAGGATTGTCAGAACGGGTATATGCCAGACGGTCATTCACCTCATTCATCCTTACTATAAGATCTTGGTATTCCTTAGACTCATAATCCTGTCTTTCAGCAAGTTCCAAAGAAATCTTCTCCAGTTCATCCTCCAGAGCAAACATATCTGCAAAAGCAGTCATCGCCTCATCTATGACCGTACGGCCACGGTGATGCTCCATAATCTGAGGAAGATAACCTATCTTCACATCATTCGGAACAGCCACTTTTCCGCTGGTCGGATTCTGTATGCCACATATAAGTTTCAGAATAGTGGATTTTCCCGCACCATTCTTTCCCACAAGGCCTATTTTATCACTCTCGCTGATATGAAAATTGATATCATTCAGCAGGACAAACCCTCCGTATGCTACCGTAAGGCTGTTAATAGATATCATAATTTATTCTTCTTCAACAGTTTGTACTCTCCTGCGACATATCAGGATACTGAACTCGTAAAGGAAGTAAAGCGGAACTGAAACCACCATCAATGAGAACGGATCTCCGGAAGGAGTGATTACAGCTGCAAGAATCAATACGACGCATATTGCGTGCTTTCTGTATGATGAGAGTCCTTCTCTGGTAACGATCCCCAT
Organism: Bacteroidia bacterium; assembly: GCA_021153285.1. Lineage (GTDB taxonomy): Bacteria > Bacteroidota > Bacteroidia > Bacteroidales > UBA932 > Cryptobacteroides. The sequence continues at coordinate 41,450 of JAGKTT010000012.1, read as the reverse complement.
TGACGACAACACAGCCACAACAGTCGGAAACTCAAATACAATTCCGAAAGTCAGAACCAGAGATGTAAAGAGGGAGATATACGAAGTCAATGAAAACGTATTTGGGATATCAGGACTTACCTGATATCCGGAGAAAAAGTTCAGCATCAATGGGAAGACCAGCGCATAGCCTACTGTTACCCCCACATAGAAAAGCACGGATGCAAAAGCAAAAGCACCGCGCACTGCCTTTTTTTCATTCTCGTATAATGCAGGTGCCACAAAACGCCACAGTTCATATACTATTATAGGAAAAGTAACGATCAGTGCACATATGAGCGTAATCCTAATATGTATCAGAAACTGCGCTGCCACCTCGATGTTCACCAAAGTCATCGAGAAATCAGCGCCAAGAAGCTGATACAGAAAGAAATCAGACTTGGAAGGAGCCAGAATCAGAGAGTCGAACAGAAAGTTCTTGAAAAAGAACAGCACGACAACCGCAACGCCAAACACTCCCAGAATCCTGAAAATGCACCTGCGCAGATCCTCCAAGTGATCCCAAAAGGACATCTCACCGGTCTGAGCCATTATTTTTCAGAATCAATATCCTTCTTTATCTCCTCGACCTCGTTCTCGACTTCCTTCATTCCGTCCTTGAAGTTCTTCACACCTTTACCCAGGCCACGCATCAGTTCCGGAATCTTCTTTCCACCAAAGAGAAGCAATACAACAAGGGCGATGATTACAATCTCCCAGAAACCAAGATTAAATACAAGTGGAATAATCATATCAGTTCTAATTAAAATGTTCTTCAAAAACTTTCACTAAAGAATCGGGACATCTGACAGGTCGTCTGGTCAAGGAATTTATGAATCCAAGCACAACCTGTCCTTCACAGACCAGCTGTCCGGACGGATTGAATATCTCAGTTCTGATGACAAGTTTGGCTCTTGGCACTTCATCTATCATCGAGATAATCTTCAATGTCTCCCCGAGTCTTGCCGGCACCTTATACCGACACTCGACAGAGACAACAGGAAGCATAACTCCAGCCTCTTCTATATTCTCTATCGGGAGTCCAAGGTCCTTGAGCATCGCAACTCGTCCACACTCGAAATATCTGATATAATTCGAGTGATGGACGATGCCCATCTGGTCAGTTTCATAGTATCTGACATCCAGAAAATGCTCAAATCTTAGCATAACAAAAATGTTAACAGTATAAACAATTTTGTTTTATCAGTTATTCTTCAATGCGTTCAGCGAAGCAGTGATACTTTCTATCTTAGAGAGGGAATCTGCTTCCTTTTTACGCTCCACAGCCACCACAGATTCCGGAGCATTAGCTACGAAACGCTCGTTAGAAAGCTTTTTGCGAACGCTGTCAAGGAATTTCTGCTGGTATGCAAGCTCCGCCTCAAGCTTAGCGACCTCTTCCTCTACATTGATAAGACCTGTCAAAGGAATGAACATTTCCACAGTCCTTACCATAAATCTCTGTGCAGCCGACATATCACCTTCAGCCTCCGCAATTGTAACATTTGCAAGCTTCATCACCACAGGAAGTACTTCTGCAGGGAATGCACCTTTGATCTTCAGGTCAAGGGCCTCTCTAGGAGAGAGATTCTTGCTCTGGCGGATGTTACGCACACCGGCAACTGCCTCGCAGGCCATCTCGAATGCAGCTATAAAGTCTGCATCATATGGCTTCGCCTGAGGATAACGCTGATTCATAATAGTCTCACCTGCTTTGCGCTCCGCCATATTCTGCCAAAGTTCCTCAGTGATGAACGGCATAATAGGATGAATCATCTTAAGGAGTGCATCGAAGAATCCTATTGTAGATTCATAAGTCGACTTATCGATTCCTGCTCCGTAAGCCGGCTTCACTGCCTCAAGATACCAAGCACAGAAATCATCCCAGAAGAGCTTATATATTGCCATAAGCGCATCAGAGATGCGGAACTTGCTGAAATGATCCTCTACAGTCTCGATAACCTGACTGAGCTTATTGTCAAACCATTTGACAGCTACAGCTGCTGCCTCCGGCTGCCGGGCAGCCTCATCAACATTCCATCCTGTTACGAGACGGAAGGCATTCCATACCTTATTATTGAAGTTACGTCCCTGCTCGATCTGAGACTCATCATAAAGAATGTCGTTACCGGCAGAGCTGCAAAGAAGCATACCGAGACGTACAGCATCAGCACCATATTTTGCTATAAGGTCGAGAGGGTCCGGCGAGTTACCGAGGGTCTTGGACATCTTGCGGCCGAGTTTATCTCGTACGATACCTGTAAGATATACATTGCGGAACGGAACATCGTTCATAAACTCGTTTCCGGCCATAATCATACGTGCCACCCAGAAGAAAAGAATGTCTGGACCTGTCACGAGGTCATTGGTAGGATAATAGTATGCAAGATCTTTGTTCGGCTCAGCCTCCGGATGTCCGGCTTTGTTTGTGTCGAACACAGAGATTGGCCAAAGCCAAGAAGAGAACCAAGTATCCAGAACATCCTCGTCCTGACGGAGATCAGCAGCTGTGATATTGGCATCAATCTCCTGAGCTTTTGCTAAAGCTTCACTTTCGGTAGCAGCCACTACCACCTGTCCATCAGGAAGATAGTATGCTGGTATTCTTTGTCCCCACCAGAGCTGACGAGAGATGCACCAGTCGCGGACGTTCTCCATCCAGTGGCGGTATGTATTGCGATATTTGTCTGGGATAAGCTTTACGGCTCCGCTCTCTACAGACTCGAGAGCATCCTTTGCAAGAGCCTCCATCTTAAGGAACCACTGCATAGAAAGCCTTGGCTCGATAACTGCGTTTGTTCTCTCCGAGTATCCGATCGGCGATGTGTAGTCCTCCATCTTCTCGAGGTTTCCAGCCTCCTGAAGCATTGTCACGATCTTCTTGCGGGCGTCGAAGCGATCCTCACCGACAAGGATCTGCGCCTTCTCATTCAGACGGCCGTGATCGTCGATAATATCGAGAACAGGAAGATTGTGACGATTTCCGATCTCGTAGTCGTTCACGTCGTGCGCTGGGGTAACCTTAAGACATCCTGTACCGAAATCCATAGCTACATAGCTATCCTCGATGATAGGAATCTCCTTGTTTATCAAAGGAATAAGGACCTTCTGTCCCTTGAGCCAATGATAGCGTTCATCATCAGGATTGATACAAACTGCAGCATCGGCCATAATTGTTTCAGGACGTGTTGTAGCTACAATGATATATTTGTCTGTAGGATTACCATTACCGTCTGAAACGAAATATCTCAGATGATAGAACTTGCTTACTGTATCCTTGTGCACTACCTCCTCGTCACTGACAGCGGTAAGGCCCACTGGATCCCAGTTGACCATTCGCACTCCTCTATAGATATAGCCCTTATTATAGAAATACACGAATGTATTGATTACAGCCTCGCTGAGTTCCGGATCCATTGTAAATTTCGTTCTGTCCCAGTCGCAGGATGCACCAAGCTTGCGGAGCTGTCCGAGGATAATTCCACCGTGCTTCTCCTTCCATTCCCAAGCGTGCTCGAGGAACTGCTCTCGTGTAAGATCCTCCTTTCTGATACCCTCTGCCGCAAGCTTCTGCACTACCTTATTCTCGGTAGCGATAGAGGCGTGGTCAGTACCAGGCACCCAACAAGCGTTCTTGCCATCCATTCTTGCCTTGCGGACAAGAACGTCATTCAAAGTATTGTTCAACACGTGGCCCATATGAAGGATACCGGTCACATTAGGTGGCGGAATCACGATCGTATAAGGCTCTCTCTCATCTGGTTCGGAATGAAAAAACTTGTTTTCCAGCCAATAGGCATACCATTTATCCTCCGTCAAGGCAGGATCATACTTTGCAGGAAGTTCCATATATTAATTCTTAATCAATTATTAATCATTTTATTAGCACCCATATCGCCAGATAAGGCGCATAATCGTGCAAATATAGCAAAAAAAATCAGTATCTTTGCATTGTTCACACAGTGAATCCACTATGAGAAATGTAATACTTTAATTATTATGGCAAACGAAAAAGAATTCAAGATCGAGCTGAAGCCTGAAGTGGCTAAGGGCTCATATTCAAATCTCGCTATCATCACTCACTCACACAGCGAGTTCATCATCGATTTTGCAACAATGCTTCCGGGTATCCCTAAACCAGAGGTAAGCAATCGCATCATTATGACTCCTGAACACGCCAAAAGACTTTATCTTGCTCTTCAGGACAATATCAACAAATACGAGAGCCAGCACGGTCAGATCACTCTTGGAGGCGAGCCTAAGGCAACATTCCCAATGGGCGGTTTCGGCGGCGGAGCTAAATCTTAACAAAGATGTCTACCAACGAAAAGTTCTTGAAAATCAAGGCATTTGCCTTTGATGTAGATGGTGTCCTCACTGATGGTGGCATACTCGCAGACCTCAATGGAGAGTTATACAGAGTATTCGATTCAAAGGATGGAATGGCCATCAGGATGGCAGTGATGAAAGGCTTCCATATGGCAATAATCACAGGAGGACGTTCGGAAAGCATCAGGAAGAGATTCGAGAGCTGCGGGATCAAGACTGAAGACGTCTATCTGGGCTCACGTGCCAAGATGGAAGATTTCGAGGATTTCTGCAAAAGACATAACGTATCTCCTGAAGAAGTGATGTATTTCGGAGATGATCTGCCGGACATTCCTGTGATGCAGGCTTGCGGATGCGGAGTCTGTCCAAGTGATGCAGTCGACGAAGTAAAGGCGATCGCAGATCATATCAGCACAAAGCCAGGAGGCAAAGGATGCGCAAGAGAGATATTGCAGGCAGTAATGGAATCTCAAGGTCTGTGGCATCTGGATGTATATGAATACAAGCGTCATTTCTAAAGAAAATCCGGAAATTTCGCCACATAGCCAGGGAATTTCACCCCACAAATGCTATAATTGCGACGAATAAAAGTGTTTTACGACATTGCCGGCCGATAATTTCGGTCGGCATTTTTATTGTCCTACATTTGCCGGCCTCAAAACAAACAGTGGTTATGAAATTTGAAAAAGCAAATGTATTGATTACCGGAGGAGCTTCCGGAATCGGAAAGATTATGGGCCGAATGGCATTGGAGAAAGGAGCTTCCTGCCTTATAATATGGGATATAAACCCTCATAACATATCGTCAGCGGTAAATGAACTGAGCCAATTGGGCAAAGTAAAGGGATACATCGTGGATGTTTCTGGAAATGAACTGGTTACAGAAGCATATAATAAAGTTGTTAGCGAATGCGGGGCGGTAGATATACTTATAAACTGCGCCGGAATCGTCACAAGCAACAAAACTTTCGACCAGATGTCCCCTGATGAGATGATAAGGACAATGAATATCAACACTCTGGCCCCGATGTTCGTGACAAAAGCAATGCTTCCGGGAATGATCCGACGAAATCGCGGTCATATCTGCAACATTGCATCAGCAGGCGGTATGCTGTCAAATCCGAAAATGTCGGTTTATGCAGCAAGCAAATGGGGGGCTATCGGATGGTCAGACTCGGTCAGAATCGAATTGCAGAATATGAATAGTGATGTGCACGTCACTACCGTAGCACCTTATTATATTAATACAGGTATGTTCGACGGTGTGAAATCCAGAATCATCCCTATTCTGAAACCGGAGTATGTAGCAAAGAGAATCATCAGAGCAATCGAAAGGAACAGGTCTTTCCGTGGAATACCTTTCGGATTCCATTTCATCCGATTCTGGCAATTCATCCTTCCGACCAGACTTTTCGACTGGTTCTTCGGAGAAGTGATGGGTATTTATCACGCTATGGATGATTTCACCGGCAGAAAAAATACATCTGCCCAAAACAAGGCATCTTAGATGATAGCTGTGCGACTGAACAACGAGGAATATTTGTAGCAATGCCAAGTATTTTTAAAGAATTGTAACCAAAAGCGAAGCGGAGCGACGAGAAAATGCGTATTTTTGACGCGCCGAAATATTGAAGGAGTATGGATAACACATCAACTGACAGAATTTTAAGCATATCCGAAGCCCAGAAAGAGTTTTTCCGCAGTGGAGCCACATTGGACGTGTGTTTCAGGAAGAAAATGCTCAGGAAGTTTCTCAAAGCGATGGAGAAATGGGAGTCGAGACTATGCGATGCACTTTGGACCGATCTGCACAAGTCATATGAAGAAGCCTATCTAACTGAAATAAGCATAGTTACAGGTGAAATCAAGAACCATATCAGGCACATATGCAAATGGTCACGCAAAGAGAGAAAGCATAGTCCTTTGAAGCTATTCCCTTCACGCAGTTATATTGTCAAGGAACCATTGGGAAATACCTTGATAATTTCTCCGTGGAACTATCCCGTCCAGCTACTTCTTAATCCGCTTGTCGGAGCAATCTCAGCCGGATGCACAGCAGTCTTGAAGCCATCCCCATATGTTCCGACTGTCTCCAAAACAATTGAAGATATGATCAAGGAGACATTCGATGAAAGGTATATTGCTGTGGTTCAGGGAAACAGGAATGTCAATACTGCTCTGCTCGAGCAGCGCTGGGACCTGATTTTCTTCACCGGTAGCCCGTCTTTGGCCAAGACTGTGATGGCAGCTGCCGCTAAAAATCTGACTCCTGTAGTATTGGAACTGGGAGGAAAGAGTCCGTGCATAATTGATAAGACCGCAGATATAGCATTGACAGCCAGAAGGATAGCCTGGGGAAAGACGTTGAACAGCGGTCAGACCTGCATTGCACCCGATTACCTTCTCATTCATAAGGATGTAAAGGATGCATTTGTCAAGGCGTTTACTGAAGAGGTGAAAAATCTTCACGGTGAAGACATTGCTGCTGACAGGCATTATGTAAGAATGGTGAACGCCAAGGCATTCGAAAGAGTCACAGGATATTTCAAGGACGGAAAGATTGTTTCAGGAGGAGGCTCAGACGCGGCCACAAGATTCATAGAACCTACATTGATGGATGAAGTTCCTCTTGACTCCCCTCTTATGACTGAGGAAATCTTTGGTCCCGTATTCCCTATGATCACACTGGACGATGAAGGTAATTCATTCAAGAACAAGGTTATAGAATTCGTTACTAACCGTGAGAAGCCATTGGCATTCTACTATTTCGGTAAGGAATCCGAAGGCTGGGAAATCATCCGCAGAACTTCTTCCGGCGGAGGTTGCATCAATGATGTGATAATGCATATTGCCAATGAAAACGTGCCGTTCGGCGGGGTCGGCAATTCTGGAATGGGAATGTATCACGACAAGGAAAGTTTCGAAGCATTCAGCCACAGACGGTCAATCATTGCTACAGGCACCTGGATCGATCTTCCTTTCCGATATATGCCGTACAAGCTGTTCGGATTGGTAAAGAAGATATTGTAATATAAAAGTTTGACATCAAACTTTTATCTGCCGGGACATTGCGTTCCGGCAGATTTTTATTATACTTTTGCAGCTTGGACCAAATATGAAACAATATGAAAATAGAGACCAAGCTATTGAACATCACAGCCGAAAGCAGATTCCGGCTGGTAAGGAAAATCTGGGAAACCTCTGTATCTTCAAAAGCTCATAAAGAGCTAGTTACCCGGGAATTAGGTATATTAAGAAACGAACTGTTCAGGACAATCACCTCATCGGAAATGCCCTCTGTCCCGATCTGCAGGGAAATAGCGGAAGATGACGGGATTCCTCTTATAAGGAAGAACATCTGCATATTGGCCATATACGGAATAGATGCCGGATGCATTGCTGATCTGAATTGCGTCAACATCGGATATGTAAGGATGTGCATCAGGAGTTTAAAGGAAGAATATCCGGAATTATTCAGATAAATATGCTAATTTTGCGGCCATTATGAATATCAAGGGAAAACATATCATTTTAGGCAGCAATTCACCCAGAAGAAAAGAGCTTCTGGCAGGTCTTGACATAGAGTTCACTGTCGATACAGGAAACAATTTTGAAGAAGTATATGATCCTGAGACTCCGCAGGAAAGGATTCCGGAAGTGCTGTCTGAAGGTAAGTCATACGGCTTCCATAGAGAGCTGGAAAAAGACGAAATCCTTATCACATCAGACACCTTGGTCCTTTGCGAGGGACGCGTGATGGGCAAGCCACATTCACGCGAAGAGGCTGCAGATATGCTCAGGCATCTTTCCGGAAAGGCCCACAAGGTCATAACAGCAGTTACCATAAGAAATTCCGAGAGGCACGAAAGTCTGAGCGATACTGCCATTGTACATTTCAAACATCTATCTGACAGGGAAATAGATTATTACATAGATACTTATCGACCATTCGATAAAGCCGGAGCTTACGGCATTCAGGAATGGATCGGATATATTGGAATCGGAAAGATAGAGGGATCTTATTTTACTATTATGGGCCTCCCGGTGCACTTGGTATATGAACTTCTGAATAAATTTGTAGACTAAAATGAAGATAGATATTCACAGCCACATCCTGCCCGGTATTGATGACGGTGCAAGGACATTGGAAGAATCAGTCCAGCTTGTAAGCGAAATGGCGAAATGGGGATTCGAAAGGATTACCTGTACACCCCATATAACAAAAAAGTTCAGAAACACTCAGGAGAGCATCAGGGAAAAGTTTGACATATTATCCGATGCTGTGATATCCAATGGTTTAGACATCGAGCTAAGAATGTCTGCTGAGTACAGACTGAATCCGGAGACGTGGCCTGAGATTCTGGCGCAGAACCAATTGATGCCGATAGAAGATCAATATATCCTTATGGAGTTTCCTATCAATGACCCTTCGGAAATGGGAGGTCTGATCCCTATGGAAGAATTCCTCAAAGTCATCTCGCTCGGACTTACACCTGTACTCCCCCATCCGGAAAGATATTTCTATCTCAGCCACGATGAACTTCTCGGATATGTAGATGCCGGTGTCAAGATCCAGTCCAATTATGGTTCCTTAGCAGGGGTATATGGTGCTGAGGTACGTGAAAGAGCACAATCTCTGATCAATGAAGATATCGTCTCATTCCTCGCTTCGGATATGCATAATATGCTATACATCAAGACTATCGGTGACTGGCTCCACTCAGGAAATTCCCTTTGGGACATCTAACAGGGCCTCATCAGAGGCCGTGGCCGGGTCCGGCATACGCGTCAGCGAAAGCCGTTTGCCCCAGGGGGCAGGCCGAACGCAGTGAGAGCCGGGGGTAGACAGAAGTCTCATTTTTTTTGCAGGAATGCAAAAAAAATGAGACTTCGCCGCTCACGCGGGGACGCCTCATACTAACCACATAATTAATAACACTAAAACTAATAACCAATAAGTTGTGAGAGTTTCAGAACGACTCTCTGATCAACTCGTTTGCAAAGGTACTGCTTTTTCAGACATTAGCAATAACTGTTCCATTCAAGTAGGATGAACGGTAAGAATAGCATAATGAACACATTAACAAAAATCTAACAATCCTAAACTCCAACCGAATCAAAACAAATATTCTGCAAATTCAAGACCACCCAAATTTACAGAATATAAATTAATCAAGCTGTTTACTTAACGATTGTTATAAAGCAAAAATCCCGACGAACTAAAATATCGATTCCTGCGTGGCTGTTGTAAGCAGTTCAAGCGCCTTCATACCCATAATGGAATTTCCCTTGGAATTAAGTCTCGGACTCCACACAGCCACCGAGTAACGCATTGGATATATGGCCACTATACCTCCTCCCACACCACTCTTTCCAGGCAGACCGACCAGATAAGAGAACTCACCGGCCTCATCGTAGAAACCACAGGTCTGCATCACAGCATTAAGACGCTTAATTCTCGAAGTGGATAGTTTATATCCGGCATAATCGAATGGCTGACGATTTGTAAATGCCATAAATGCCTTGGCAAGTTCCCGGCAGCTCATCTCAACGGAGCACATTTTAAAATAGAACATCAAGACCTTCTCGATATCATTCTCGATCGTACCGTAATATTTCAGGAGGTTGGCAATAGCAGCATTTAGATATCCGCATTGTCTTTCAGACTGAGCCACTTCCTCATTATAATCTATTTCATCATTGCCGCATAACGACCTGACAAAGCCAATGAACTCACTTTCCGCATCTTCCAGTTCTGAAAGAAGAATATCTGCAATCACTATAGCACCGGCATTGATGAACGGATTCCTCGGAATTCCCTTCTCCACTTCCAGCTGCACAAGGGAATTGAAAGCAGTTCCCGACGGTTCTTTACCGACTCGTTTCCACACATCTTCTCCTTTGAGTGACAGACACATAGCAAGTGCAAAAACCTTCGTGATACTCTGGATGGAAAACCTGGTATCTGACTGCATAAAATGATAAACTTCCCCGGAAACGGTTTCCAGACACATTCCAAACTGATCCGGGTTCACTTTAGCCAAAGCCGGAATATAGTCCGCCTGGCTTCCCTTCTTGGCAAAAGGAAGAATTTCCTTATATATATCCTCTAAAATCTGCTGATAATCCATTGTAGCAATAATTTGACACGAATATAGTGAATTTGTCCGAATACCGGATTATTTGATGGAATTTATCCAAGCGGAAATATCGTTAAGAACCTCTTCTGAAATTGTTTCTTCTATTGCACCATAGAGGAGGCAATTCTGTAAGGTACAATGCTGAAAGAGATGGTTCAGAGAATCGTATTCCCTGATCTGATTATGCGGATTCTCAGGAAGATTGTCTCGGAGGACCGGGATATTGTCCTTGCAGATCACCTGCATATCGAGAGTTCCGTTCAACGCAAAAACCGGACAGCGTATATTCTTTATATCATCGGACGGATCATAGCCAAGAAAATACGTAAACCAGTCATTGGCGGCAGCAACTACAGCTTCAAGATTTGCTTTCAGCGACGCAGGAAGAACAATATTATTCGTCAAGCAGACATTGGAAACATAATCAGCCGGATTATCAACAGTTACACCATTGACCCTGTCTGTATGAACCACTCTGAGAGCCTTGCAGTATTCAGTTGTGACGGCATCGGAGAAACCGCTTAGTCTGAGCGCTGCCGCATTCTGCCCGATGATTACCTCTATGCCTTTGGCTGCTGCTCCTGCCAATGAAATAAGGAAATCCACCTCATTTTCCGCTCCAAGCATAAAGGCAATCGTACCACCTTCACTATGACCGAGCACTCCGGTCTTACCGAACTTTCCAAGGCCCCGAAGATATGCAATGCCGGCAGCAGCATCATTCTTATTATTCTGAGTAGTAATGCTTTCCGGAGTCCCTGTTGACTTTCCGACTCCCCTGTCATCATATCTCAATGAAGCGATTCCATTGATGGCCAGATGGTGTGCAATCACTGCAAAAGGCTTATGGTCAAACAATTCCTCATCACGATTCTGCTGTCCACTTCCAGTCACCATAAGTACCACCGGAATAGTTCCGGCAGGATATCGGAAATGCATCATCGGATAAGTCAATGTTCCGCTAATGATCACCCCTTCAGATGCATTCTCAAACATAACCTCCTCAGTCAGATACGGATACGGCGGATGCGGGGTCTGAGGACGATTGACCGGAATCACTCCTGGCTGAAGGGACAAGGCCAATTTCATCCCGTTTTGGGAGAATATACCATCTATCTTATCATCCTTCAACCGTACGCCTGAATAACTTGCTCCGATCGCCGATATTGAAATTTCCAAGCTATCTGCCGTCACTTTCTGAAGAGCAGCCGGAATTCCCTTCGCACCTTGCTCCTTCACTTTCATAAAAGCCTGATTTTCATTGGGCTGAATCTCAAAACCAATAGTCAGAGTCTGCCCTCCTATTTCCAGTCTTCCCCACCATTTTCCGTCGATTACAGCATTTTGCGAATATGAGGACATTGCAAGTAACAGGAATACCAATAGCGAAGCTATCTTTTTCATAATTTTAATTCAAGATATAATTCATAGTGAATGTATGGAATGATCTGACCGGTTCTGTATCAGCTGTAGCAGGGGTCCACAAAGGCGATTTCTCTATCACTCCGACTAACTGCGAATCCATATCATAATGCACATCTTCAACGACTCTTATATCCTTCACGTTACCTTTTTCATCGATCCAGAACGAACACTTGACGCTTCCATCGTACTCATTAGCCTTGGCTATGTCAGGATACCTCATCTGAGTACGGGTCCAGTTTCCGAATTCATCAGGATCACTGCTTCTGAAAAACGATGGTGTATAGAGCCTTGCCCTGACCTTGTATCCTCCGTATTCCTTGGAAGATTCAGCAAAGGCTTCTGCCGCCTTATCCATATCTCCGGCCATCTGACAGGCCAGCCCCAGATAATAATGCAGATTTCTCCTGAGAGGATTGACGGCACATTCTTCGAGCAATGCCTCGATAACCTTCTCTGTTGCCATTGCAGAAAGTCTGTCGAACATTTCCATTGACTTTTCTCTTTCCTTTCCGGTACGCAAAGCTCTGACCAGATCATCAACAGCAGCATCAATATTCCCCAGCTGGATATTGCAATAGCATCGATAGTCGTATGCCGCACCGTATTCACACCATTTCCCGATCACTTTATCAAACTGAGCCACAGCCTCTTTATATTTACCTTTCGCGATCAGAGAGGCTCCTTTCTGCATATAGGGTGTCGGATGATTTGCCAGCATTACAGTGGAAATCAAGAGAGAATACAGAAATATTATCACACGTTTCATATCAGATGAGATTAAAGTATGTTCAAAGCCCGACAAGGCCCCGGAACACAAATATAGGAACTTCACGATAAATTTCAGTTTTTCGCAATGGTATTTTTGCTAAAGTCCCTATTTCATAGATACAAAAGGTACAACTTATTTATGAAACACATACTTCTGGGACTAATCCTATAATAGATATCACAAGATCTGATGTATATATACAAGAACAGTCAGAAGCGCGGACGACGCCTCTGACTGTCTTGCATATTGGTCGGGATTATTTCAATGAGTTGAGATAATCCATACTCATCTGTACAGACTCGAAAGGAGTCTTGCCCATACTAGGGTTATCCTGCTCTACAACAAGCCATTTGCTTCCTGCTGCCTCAGATGCTGCAATGATGGAAGGAATATCCTGAAGTCCGTGTCCGAGTGGACGGAATTCAAAAGCGGTATTAGCCTTCTTCTCTCCTTCATCAAGACCGATAAGAGCGTATGGATCACCCTCCTGCTCTCCCTGCACATAGAAATCCTTGAGATGAACTACAGGTGAGCGGCCTGAATATTTCTGGAGATATTCTACCGGATCATATCCGGCATACTTAAGCCAGCACTGATCAAGCTCAGTCTGGAGAAGGTCTGCCGGTACATTTTCATACAGATAGTCAAGACCGCACTGACCGTTTTCAAGCTTCGCGAATTCAAAATCGTGGTTATGGTAAAGAAGAACAAGACCAGCATCCTTTGCCTTCTGACCTATTGCACGGATTTCTTCTATTATCTGCATAAAGAGTTCACCACCTGGGCGGCGTTCGTCTGTTACGTACGGAACTACAATATACTCACATCCTATAGTCTTATAGTCTGCAATAACCTTATCTATGTCAGCAAGCATCTCTGCCAACGGAACGTGTGCAGAAACCGGAACAAGTCCCAATGAATCACACCAATGTTTGATCTGCGCAGGTTCATAGCCATACAGTCCGGCAAATTCGACACCGTCGTAACCGATCTCGCTGACCTTGCATAATGTTCCCAGGAAATCTGCCTCCAGATCACCTCTCACACTATAAAGCTGAAGTGCAACCGGAAGTTCCTCTGTTGCTGTATTCTTTGGCGCACACGAAACGGCGGCTGCCACTGCAAGAACTACAGTAAAAATCTTAGTAATTTTCATAGTCTTAACTAATTATATGATTTGTTGCAGTAAAGATACAAGGAATTTATAAATTATATGCAACACTTTGTATATAATATATAAAATGTATAAATTTGTAAGCATATGCATCTAAAGATGGACAACCACTAAAACTAATATACTATGGCACTTGACAGAAGAGGATTCCTCAAGACATCTGCACTTGGTCTTGCCGGTACTCTAGTACTCGGCAGTTGCGCAAACCAAGCAGGAAAAGAAAGCAAGAAATCAAGTCTGAAGACCAATCCATTCGGCGACACCATCAATGTAGGAGCTATCGGTCTGGGACGTCAGGCACTTTCAGTCTCAAGAGGATTTACAAAGATTCCTAATGTAAAGATTACAGGATGCGCAGATGTCTATCAGGACAAATGCACACGTTTTGCTAATGATATCGGCGCCATCTACAAAGAAATGGGCATTGAGTCTGACATCAAGATATATGACTCATACGAAAGTCTCATCGCTGATCCTGACATTCACGCAGTTATAATCGCAACACCGGACCACTGGCACGCCGCAATAGCTATTGCTGCTCTGAATGCTGGAAAGGATGTATATCTCGAGAAGCCGCTCACATTGACAATATTCGAAGGACAGGAACTTGTCAAGGCGGTAAGAAACAACAATCGCATCCTTCAGGTAGGAAGCCAGCAGCGCTCCGATCCGGCATTCCAGCACGCTGTGAAGATGGTTCAGGAAGGCAGACTCGGCAAGATACTTAAGATCAAGGCAAAATTCGGAGCTCCTCCTACCCCATACGACCTTCCTCGTACAAGAATCCCTGAAGGACTGGACTGGGACAAATGGCTGGGACCTCTTCCGCTCTACGTCCACTACAATGATGATATGAATCCTCCTATCTATCTCGATCCTAGAAAGGACGAGCACTGCTGGGGAGCGTGGAGATGGTATCGTGAAACCGGTGGAGGCTTTACAACAGACTGGGGTGCCCATATGATAGATATCGCCCAGTGGGCCATAGGAATGGATGGCAGAGGTCCTGTAAAGGTCATTCCGGCTGGAGTTGATGGTGCAGAATACATCACCTGGATCTACGACAACGGCGTTGTTATGACAGAGGAACCGCTTCCTGTTTCCCAGGAAAACGGAGTACGTTTCGAAGGCGAGAAAGGATGGATCGAAGTTACAAGATCACAATACCACGCCTCGTCACCGGAACTGATGTTCGTAAGAGAAAACAGCACTGGTGAATATGAAGAAGCTCCGGTACATTACCAGATATTCATTGACAGTATGAGATCTCGAAAAGACCCGAACTGTCCTGTCGAATACGGTCACAGCACTTGCACAGCCTGTACACTTGGAAATATCGCAAACGAAGTAAAGCACGCAATCGAGTGGGATCCTGACAAGCAGGTATTCGTCAATGATGACGAGCTGATGAATCACAGACTCGTGAAATACACTTACAGAGAGGGTTATACTCTCGGATAATTAATATAGACAAAAAGTACAAATAAAAGGAGGCTGACTAAGTTCGTCAGCCTCCTATCTATATAATATAATTAGGTCTAGAATCTCACAGAAAATGTGAATCCTGTAGTTGGCTGAACACCACTTGCCAACTGAATATAATCTACTGATGGATAGAGGTCGACATCAACAGCATAAGTTTTCTTAAGATCCTGCTCATACATATTCTTAACTTTAGCGATTCTCACTGCGTCAACAATACTCCAAATATCAAGACCAAGAGCTGCTACATAAAATGCGGCACCAACTACGATATCTGCCTGCCAGGTAGGGTAAGGGTCAACATAGCTTTTCTGTACGAAAACATTAGCAGTTGTCACCAAAGCTAGATTACCAAAGAATTTACCCAAACCACGGCCCCATTCTCCATTGATACACTCGCCAAGACCTGGAATAACTGCAGAAGCAACACCTGTCCAGCCCGGGCTATATCTATCTGCCAATGCTGCCTCATACTCTTTATGGTTATACAATCTCTTGAGCTCTTTATATCTCATATTTGGCCTAAGATTTTCAAGCGGCTCACGATCTGTGTAATAAAGGTTTGAAGTAGACTGCTGGTTAAACACCTCGTTTCTACCAGACTCATAACGAATTATCAAGAGCTCTGACTTTCTAGTTGTATATGTCACGCCATTTGGTTCATCATAAAGTTTGTACTTAACTTCATCTGGAGTAACCTCAAGAACCTTAGCCTTAATATCCTCGCCATTCTTCTTAGTGATTAAATCCTGAGCATCAGCTGCACCCATTGATAAAACCATAGCAGCCAAAACATAAATAAATTTCTTCATAACTGTTAGTTTTTATTGATTATTATGATTATCAACACCTAAAATGCGTTGGTATGTTCATCCGCCATTATGATACTACCATATATCCACGATACATATATCCACGACATACGCTGAGACGCAGATGTTTCGTGTCTATTATCCCCGTATGTCAAATTGAAAGTGGTAGTTTCTTATGACTAGAATAACAGAAAAACGCTATTTTATGTATTTATCATAGCACATTTCCGACTATGACAATACAAATTTAACGATTTTTGTCGATATAATGTTACCTTATCTTAATTTTATAGCTGATCAGGCATTCTTTTTAAAGGTAACAAGAAAGCAGTTGGTTCTTATACGTAAAATGCAAAACAGAATAAAACATTCTCATACTACGTTTACTGGCACAACCAACTACAATACTATGCTTCGACGCATTGGGCAAAATCTCATATTTTGAACTCAAAACATCTCAGTCCGTTATCAAATTATAGCCCCGACATATTCCCGATTCTCGTTAAATCCATATTACCCTCAAGATCGCTCTATTGCTCTTTCTAGTGTTGTTAAAATCTGTTTGATCTTCGTTTCTTGCCGCTCTCGGTAGGAATATAACTGCATTCCTAACCTTCTACATCTTGATTTTAATTGTCTTTTCCATTATTTCTCGTTCCTTTTAATGAAAATGCTGATATATACCTGTCAGTCAGGGTGGGAATCCTTACAAAGACGACATACTCAATATCACATAAAGTCCAACCATCTCAATTCATTGGTTCTTCGATTCCCAATGCCTTTCCCACGATAAATTCCGCGATATATTCTTGCATATCAAAGATATTACTATACTGATATTTCCAAAAATCCAGCATAGTCATTCCTAATGATTCGTTGCCATTGACAAAGAGAGTATTTTCAAAAATCTTCTTCTGTAGCAATCTCTTTCTGACTATAGTGAAAAGGAAGATCGCAAAGACAGTTCGCCTTCTGGCAGAAAGCCCTGATGACAACGGTCTCTATAGGCACATCCTTATCTCTTACGATACTGTAGCAGTTCTTGAACCGACCTGCAGGATCAAAGTCTATATCATAGACATATTTATCCTCTGATATTTGAAGATAGATGCAAGTGTAAAGAGCATACCAACGCTTATTGTACGGCTTTAAGTAGTAAGGCTCCAGAAGGATACGGAATTCTACTTCTTATCCTCGTCATAGTATTCCTCTGCCAGTCTTCTCTTCATTGCCTTACGTTCTTCCAATGTCATTGGAGCACTGCAACAAGGAGCAGCCATCTTATCATAGAAACGATTGCGTGCCTGGTTCTCGTTCTCAAACATTGCTGCAGTACCTTCTGATGTCTGCTCCCAAACAACAGTATTCGTGATAGAGATAGTTGTTGCAACCTTGACCACATCTTCACCAGCTCCGATGAATGAGAACATCCAGCCTTCTTTCTTGCACTCGTCGATGAGTTTCTTCACCATAGGACCAGTCCATTCCTTTGATGAATTCTCATAGCCGTCTGTAATGATTGTAACGAGAACTGCAGCATCCTCAACATCCTTCGTATCCTTCCGGATCTTCTTGACAGTCTTTCCGATAGCGTCAAAAAGTGGAGTGCAGCAGCAAGGATCATAATCTTTGAAAGTAAGCTTCTCAGCGTCCTTGATAGGAGTCTTGTCATAAATCATATCGATACCACAATCGCAGAACGCAGCAAGAGAAACGAAATGATCCTGAGTGTCGAGATGCTTGAGCTGGGCCGCACGAATGCTGCCGAGTGTTTCATTATATCCGTCGATAGCCTCCTTGCGGATTGACTCCATTGAGCCTGACTTATCGAGGATAACGAGGTTGTAAACCTGAGTCTTGATTGGGGTTTCGTTCTTCTTTTCCATTATTTTATGTTTTATAGGTTTAACTTTCTGAGTGCAAAATTAGAGGG
Source organism: Bacteroidia bacterium (assembly GCA_021153285.1). Classification (GTDB taxonomy): domain Bacteria; phylum Bacteroidota; class Bacteroidia; order Bacteroidales; family UBA932; genus Cryptobacteroides. The sequence goes on along the minus strand of JAGKTT010000012.1, from coordinate 23,368 downwards.
CAGTTGTTCCATTTTATGGGAGCCCCTTGAAAAGTTTGTAAAATTTAGTTCTGATGCAGAATTTCTGGGGAGTCGAGCTAGAGAACAAGATCATTATAGCAAATTCAGCGGTTGTCGACCGCCGAATCTTAAAGTCCTATTTCACAGCCACTCCAGAAGTAGTAAATACTACATTATTCTCCTCATCACCATCGACCTCGGCCATCAGCAGATCCTTTGAAATCATAGTGATATCTGAATAAATAGCAGGAATAACCATCCTTCCGTTTCTGGAGTCAATAACACCGTAGCTATTGTAGTCAACCATCACCTCCACAAGATAAGGGTGCAGTTCATATTCATCCGCCTCATCATCGTGATATTTGACCATATACATCAACGGCCAGGTCTGGTCGATTACAAACGGCAGTATGAGCTCACCGTCAAATGATACCAACTGCTTGACACCATTCTGTGTAAGATATGCATTGCTTTCATTCGAATTTGACCGGATATTATCATATACAGGCTCAAAGATGATATTCATATCAGCATCAGCCAGTCCGCATTTTCCGTTCTTCCTGATATACCAGGTTGTTTCACCATATCCTTTGAAGATGTGCGAATACTCCATCGGAAGCTTCATATTGCCCTTACTGTCAATTGCTCCATACTTATTTGTCCGACCATCAAGCAGAACGCACACCCCATCTTCAAATATATAGTCATAGTCAGTGACATATTCATAAACCGCTGGGATAACCATCTCATTATCATAGTTGATAAAACCAACCTTTCCGTTATCGGCGACTACCGCAGCAAGTCCCTCAGAGAAATGCCAGGCGTGCTTATATTGGCCATCAATTACGACTCTACCTGTATTGACATTCAGATAGCCTCTCTTGCCGTCTTTGTCACAGAACACTGTCAATGAATCTCTCTCCGGCACACACGAAATCCAACGAACCTTTGGCGAGAGTCTTTCATCAGTAATCTTATTGTAGGTCGCAGCTTGATTGTTGCTGAAATGACGGATCTCGATATTCTTTCCGAGGTCTTCGTCACACCAGTAGTAATGAGTAAGTCCCCAATGATCCTTGCAGGTACCAATCAGTGCCTCTCCCAGCTGTATCACAAATACAATGGCAAAAATTGCCAGACCTGCTTTCCAACAGAAGTTGAACAGTTTCCTGAACTTATCCCAGATCTAACTTAAACGAACAGCTCCAACCTTTGTGAGCAATCTCCTGAATTTTGATTTCTTTTCCATATTGATTTCAGATTTTATCAATATAGAGACAGAATGTCTGAGAATCTATCAGATGAGGATACAATTCTCAAAGAAAACTGAAAATATCCCAACGTGCCTCGACGACAGATAATGCCAACAGCAAAAACGGAATAGCGGAAACGACCCAATGCCATACCAGTATAGGCTTATCTACAGATATACATTGTCCTTTCCTCAATTCTCGGTTTTTACAATGATTGGTTGCTATTACCGCTAGCGATGACAGGATATAGAAGGGAGAACTTAAGAACACATAGTAAAGCAACAATTCTCGCCACCATTCATCATAATTTAAAATAAGACCCTTCTCATCAGGTACACCGGTTCTGATGAACCATAAAGTAGAACCTATGACAAGCGCAATATTGAACACAGTAAAGAAAACAGAAAACAATGGTTCACCCTTTACTACTGCAAGAGTTCGCCCCAATCTTCCTTCTATACGGACGGCATTGAAATATTGAATCCACGGAATGATAAGCAGGGCAAACCATCCGGTCTCGAAGCAAAACCGCCACCAGTCCCAATCATTTATTGCATCCCAGCTGAAGGGGTCCCTTTCAAAATAAGCATTGCCCTGGGGACCACGACCACAGCCCAAGTCATATAATGCCAATGTGATATCCAAGGCAAACAACAGAATCGCAGTCATTATTCCAATAGTGCTTATAATCTCGTATTTCTTTCGTTTCATAGCTGATTCGTCATTAGTACCGGTTTCGCCTTGAACATCCGTATGAACGGCCACATCGACAACATTATGACATACACGACCTCGAGTCCACACTTTACCATAATATATAGTATGTATAATGGGGGCCCTCCACCCCAATCGAATTCAGGGACAAAAGTCTGAGATAGTAACCATATGTCATAGATAATGCCGTCTATCGACAATATCGCAGACAGGACAATCAGAATCTTATACCATCTGCTGAGAGTTTCCCGCCCCACTGCAAAATACAGGGACAATGGCAGAATCAGCAACATCGGCCAGATACAAGCAGAAAAGATGTCAAGGCCGTCTATACAATGAACTTCTGGTATATCATATACTGAATACCAATTTGTGTAAAGATGTTCCCCATTTAGATAGGCCTCCTCCTTATAACGGGCGGCATTGTAAAGATCCAAGGCAACTGCTCCAGCATACACCAGAAGGAATGATAGCACTCCACATATTCTTTTAGCGACACTCATCGTCTTCATCATTATAATACAGGAATAATAGTCAATCAATATTATCAATCAGTCCATCTATCTTATCCAGACACTTCTGCAGCGACTCCGGATTCCTCAGCCACTCAAACACCTCCTCCGGAGTCTCACACAGTCCCATTGCACAAGAGCAAGTGTAGTCCGAATACCTGACATAGACGGACAGGTCAATCATAATCTTAGAATCATAATTCAACCTGATAAGTTCCAAGGCCGTTCCATAGAAGCAATCACCATCATTATCCCATAGCGAAAAGACCTTGAATTTAGTCATTCCCTCTCCAACAGCAATCTTGAACTTCCATTCAATGTTATGAATGGTCTTGAACTCATATCGAGCCTGAGCAAACAGATTCTTTACACATTGTTGCAGATTTTCTTTATTGTACGATCTCATAATATTTTTCTCTAGTGATTATTCAATGCATCTGCAGGCAATTTACGATACTGCGCAGCCTACCTCTGATACCCTTCGGCTTCCAATCCACATCCCTGAGTTTCTCCCCCAAGGCTGTAGCCCAATATGATCAAAGATAATGTGATTAACATAGCATAATAGATTTGTTTTATGATATAGAGTGGAGAATAATAGGAATCTATCAGCATTGAAAGGCTTAACGTAAAATCCCGGTTGTTCAGTGTCCATCAGAACACTGGACCGTTTTCAGAAACGACCCGTTGAGCGGAAAAACTGGCTTGCAATGGCCTCTGGCCGCTCATTGGTGCTGATTCTATACCCGTTGAGCGACTGGAGTGCAGCCAGATGATGATTTTCCGCTCAACGGGTTAGCTGAGACTGTTAGGACGGGCACTCGCAAAAGTGTGTCTGAGGATGCAACGTGAGTATGTTGAACAAATGTTGTCAAAATCGGGTCCAGCAGAGAATGAAAAAATCCCAAATCGCTGTTCTACAACAATTTGGGAGTGATTTTGAGAGGTGCCTAGCGCACAATGAATGCGATACGTGCTGAAACATCATGAGACAAATACCAAAGAGGCACTTTACTAATTCATTACACACCAACACTTTATAGATATTCTCAAATTCCGAGTAATCTCCAAGCATCTCAATCCGTTATCAAAAAGTATCCCCAATTAGCCCCGTTTCTCAGAATATAGGATTGCCTATAAAAAGACTAAACCCGAATGTTTGATTGCTCAGGGACATCCGGGGATTTCATTTTCTTATTCCATTTCAGCGAGATATTTCTCGACTTGTTCTTTAAGAGGCAGAAGGTCTTGTTCTATAACATTCCAGACTTCTTCGGGATCCACCTGGTAATAACCGTGAACCAGAAAATGTCTCATTGCTACGATGACCTTCCAGTTTGTGTCCGGGTGGGCTTCTTTAAAATCAAGACTGAGCATATATGATGCTTCACCTATGATCTCTATGTTCTTGACTATCGCAAAGTACAAGATGCTATCTTTCTTAAAGTCTTCACGTTTGACATCTTTTGTAAACTCAAAGACTTTGTCGATAGCTTGAAGAATATGCTCCAAGCGACCTCTATCCCTAACTTGCTCTCTCATATATCAAAATCTTGTCGTTGTTAGCCGTACGTTCAGCGAAAGATAATAAAGTACCTTCAGTGATCAAATCAACATCAAATCCAAGAAGTTCACTCAATTCCAATGAAATCTTGGCGTGCCTCATCAGGCTGACTTTTGCCTCTTTATCAAAGACTACAAGTATATCAATATCGCTTCCACTATGCGCCTCTCCCCTGGCATAAGAGCCAAACACCCAAGCCTTCACAATCGGTTGGGTTGCGAAGTAGCGTACTATCTTGTCTGTAAGTCTCTTATCCATAACAACTGGCATTTCTGCAAATATAAAGATTTTTCGTTTGATTGCAAAGAATGTGCGACTCGGCCTACACTAAGCAGTACAAACGTTCGAGGGCGGCGACTTGCACTATCGACTACATCACTGAGGTCGCCGCCCTTGCACCGGAGGACCGCCTTAAAGGCAAATCTCTTGACTTTCAAAGAAAGACTAGAGTTTCGCGGCGGTCCGTAGTAATAGATAGCTCGCCTTTGATGACTTCCGTAGAAAGGCATCTAGGGCGAGACCGCTTTAAATAAAAAATGAGTGCCACCGGTACTAATGACACTCTCATTAGGAGTGAAACCAGGCTGAAGTACCCGCGCTCCCTGACTTCCCTAATGCTTTATTTCTATGATTCTAGCCTTATGAGTTCAGCTTTCAGACGATCACGTGCATTGAGATACTTCTTGCATCTCGCAACGTCGGCATCTGTGAGTGAATCTAGTCTCTACACATCAAGATTATCTTCAATATCATAAAGCTTGACCTTAACCGCTAACGGATTAGTCATGACTCTTGATATAAAATCATCATAATCCTCGCCTTCTGATAACTTTGTAACACATTTAAGAGCCTCTATTATCGCTGGTGCAAATCCTTCCTCCTCCAGCATCTCAAAAGTCCAGTCATAATCCTCAACCACATCATGAAGAACTCCAACTATTTTCTGTTCCTCATTTTCACCCCTTTCCATAACTCTAAGTGGATGGGCTATATAGTCTGCGCCCCCTTTGTCAACCTGACCGGCATGTGCCTGTCTTGCAATTTCTATTGCTCTTTTTAATGTTGACATAATCTACCTAATCTTCGTTTCTTGCTGCTCTTGGTGCAAATATAACTGAGTTATTGTCAAGGTACTTATCCCAAAGCTCTTGTAATTTATCTGCCTGTTCCTCTGTGAGAAGCTGTCCGGAATGACCACCAGTCCAAACGAAGTCAGAAATTTCTTTTGAAAGTTCTTCCGATGTGAGCAATGGGCTTCTGGCCGGATGGATCATTTCCTTAAGTTCCATATCCATATAGAATACCTGTCTGCCCTTACCAGACCAGTCTTCGCCTTGATATGGATCAGATGTAAACTCACCGCTCATCACTATTCCATTGGTTCCAGGACCCACTTTGACTATGAAAAACTTATCTCCATTCCTAGCCTTATCGTGTTCCCATATGCTCCAATTAAAGTCGTTTGATGCCCATCCGTCTGCCATATCCAAAAGGTCAGACTCAAATCTATCCATTGTGTATGATGATATGGAAGGATTCCATATGAGAATGACGGTATTCTGCTTCCTATCTTTCTCTATCTTGATTTCAATTATCGGTTTCATTATTTTTCGTTCCTTTTAATGTAAATGTTGATATAAACCTGTCTCTCAGGATGTGCATCTGGACAAAGACGGCCGACTCTAACTTCAAAGAGATCTGAGTGTCCCATATCAAGGAACTGAGCGAAGATCTCGTTTTCAGAGCCAGGGATAAATCCCAGCTTGTAATCCTTGTAGTAAAGAGCGACCGCATCACAATCGTGCTTGTTGTCAGCCTCTCGAACCATTTCCAGCTTTGTTCCGACTTCAAGTCTGCTGAATGCCTCGCATCCATCCCAATACATGAATCCTGCGACATTGGTGTGAAGGAAATGCTTCCTCTGTTCTCTTCTCTTTTCCATAATCGTAAATGTAAGTTTGTTATTTCTGAGAACAAAGATGAAAGGAGGTTGCCCCAAATCGTGGGACAACCTCCAAATAGTTTTATTTCTTGATTGTTTCACAGATTGAATCAATCACATTTTTCAACTCTTTATATCTTGTAAGGGGAGCAAGTTTCCTGACCTTTCCAAGCGATATTGATTTCTGAGTTGGAGTACAATTCTCATTGATAGCTCTCGTAGGAACCACATAGAATTCCCAGTTCGCCATATCAAGAGGATAGGAATCTTCTTCGTTATTGCCCGTGTTAAGACAAAAGACATAAATGTCGTTTTGACGCTCGTATGACGTTGTAGAATCTTTATATCCCGTGAATGCCGGAGTAATGCTGAATGATCTTTGCTGGCTGATTTTTCCATTAGCAATTTTCTCCTGCCAAGAATGATAATAGCTTGTTTCCTTAACTTCTATACGCTTTCCTCTATAGTTTATATCCCACAAAGTCCAACCATCTCTGTTTATTGGCTCATTGATTCCCAATACCTTTCCTACTATGAACTCCGCAATATATTCTTGCATATCATAGATATTACTATACTGATATTTCCAGAAATCCAGCATGGTAATTCCCAATGATTCGTCGCCATTGACAAATGACGTGTTTTCAGTTATCTTATTCATAAGTCGCTATTCATAAAGTTTAGCCGCTTCCAGATGTAATCTCTTAATCTCATCAGCTAGCCACTGTGGTTGCAGAACCTTAATTGCAGAGCCTCTTGACATCAGAGGTGTCCAGAAATCTGCTGTTGGGCTGAGAGTCAATTCAAAGTCTGAATATCCGTCTTCTATAGCAATCTCCTTCTGACTATGGTGAAATGGAAGATCGCGAAGATAGTTCGCCTCTTGGCCAAAAGCCCTAATGATAACAGTCTCTACCGGCACATCCTTATCTCGTACGATACCATAGCAGTTCTTGAACCATCCTGCAGGATCAAAGTCTTTATCGTAGATGTATTTATCTTCTGAGATTTCAAGGTACACTATTCGGTCGAAAGCTAGAGTAAAGAGCATTCCGTTAGGTTCTGGAAACTTCACAAGAGCATATCAACGCTTGTTAAACAGCTTTACAAAATAAGGTTCCAAAGTCATTGTGGACTTGATTTCCTGAGAGCCATATTTCCTATATCCAACCTTCACACGGACACCACGCTTCATCGCATCTATGAACTTATGAAGATTATCTCCGTCTGATGGCACCTGTTCCAGAAGGATACGATCATACACGCCCTTGCTCTCTGAGAGAATACTATTTACCGATAATGTCGAGAGCATCCAGTTCTGTATAGAATCTTCCTCCAATACCTCTGCATTGTAGATATAGTACCGGAATCCGTCTTTCTTATCGCACTCGATGATGACTCCGAACATATCCAGGATAGCATCACGATGACGATTGAATGTGCTCCTAGCTATAGGAAGTCCTTCGCTCATATCGGTATCAAGCCAATGCTGGTTGATTTCATCGAGAGTCAGCTTACGATACTTGTGAATGGTGTTCACAAGCCAAATGTATTGCTGAAATAAGGCGTATGATTTCATAACTCTACAAAGATTATATTAACGCTGTTCGTATGCATATTTAAAGATCTGACGCTCTAGTGGCATAAGACCAATTCCAAGCTGTTGTGCCTTAGCAATCATCACAGACCAATATTCTGATAGATGCTTTGTTTCAACACTATTCTTACGCATCACACAATTTGCCATGATGCTATCATATATTGGAAGAGCATTGTTGCCAAGAGTACGATTCAACCAAAAACGTGTATGCTTTGTAATAAAGGCAACACCCATATGAGCTACAGCCTTATCGAACTCATTTACCGTATCTACCAACTTATTGATTGCAGAATCGCTAATACTTGATATAGAGAGACACGTATCTACAAGTTTTGTGTACTGTTCCGACACCTTATGCCAACTGAACCCTCCATCTAAAATATAGATATATCGTCCTGTTGCACCTCCCCAAATCTGGATCAAATGGAAGATCTCCTCAAGATTATCTCCAGGCGAATACTCCTTGATTCTCCTTAGTATTTCCTTCTCCACATCATCGTCTTTCTTGAAGCCTGCACAGAAATCTTGCGTGATGATATTCTTCTTTGACAAGAGCGTTATCATGGCTTCAACTGGACTTGATAATAAATCCTTATCCATTAAGTCAACCAGTTCCGGCACATATTCGATATTCGGGAAATTGTACTTGGGATTCAGATATAGAGGAATTTGCTTCTCTGCTTCGTGATCATCAATCTTGGTGAACCGACCTTCGTCCAGGAAAATGCTCTTAGGGCGAGCCCATATATCACCATTGCCATACATCGCTTGGTAAACCACCATATCCTCACAAGTCTCTGTATGTTTAACTTCAAAGAGAACACGATATATGTTCCCTTTGAAGTGTTTATAATAGCCAGACTTAACTTTGCCCATCATTGAATTTCTTTTATAGCACAATATGGCATAATGTATCTAGGCAAATTTAATGAATATGATTCAATTACCAATCTTTTCTACTTATTATCCTCGTCATAGTATTCCTCTGCCAGTCTTCTCTTCATAGCCTTTCGCTCTTCCACTGTCATTGGAGCACCGCAACAAGGGGCTGCCATCTTATCATAGAAACGATTGCGCGCCTGGTTCTCATTCTCGAACATTTCTGCTGTACCTTCTGATGTCTGCTCCCATACTACAGTGTTCGTGATAGAGATAGTTGTAGCTACCTTGACAACATCCTCACCGGCTCCAATGAATGAGAACATCCAGCCTTCTTCTTTGCACTCGTCGATGAGTTTCTTCACCATAGGACCAGTCCATTCCTTTGAGGAGTTCTCATAGCCATCAGTGATGATTGTAACGAGGACAGCAGCATCTTCAATGTCCTTTGTATCCTTCTTGATCTTCTTGACGGTCTTTCCGATTGCATCGAAAAGCGGAGTGCAGCAGCATGGATCATATTTATCCCATGTAAGTTTCTCTGCATCCTTGATAGGAGTCTTATCATAGATCATGTCAATGCCACAATCACAAAATGCAGCAAGGGAAACGAAATGATCCTGAGTGTCGAGATGCTTGAGCTGGGCTGCGCGAATGCTGCCGAGAGCTTCATTATATCCGTCGATTGCTTCCTTGCGGATTGATTCCATTGAGCCTGACTTGTCGAGGATAACAAGGTTGTAAACCTGAGTCTTGATTGGGGTGTCGTTCTTCTTTTCCATTGCTTTACGTTTTAGAGGTTTAACTTTCTGAGTGCAAAATTACAGGGCGGTTGTTCCATTTTGTGGGACACAATCAAATTCTTTTTGAAATGGAAGTAAATTTCCTTCTGGATTATGCCTTAATCCGGTGCGATAGCCATCAAGTATAGCAAATGCGATGAGTCTGAAAGCATTCTTAAACTCCGGTTCTTCCATTACTTGGTGGAAAAGCTTTGCGATATGAGCTGGAGGATTCGCGAAGGCCCCACAACCAAATGCACTGAGAACAAGTGAATCATGGCCATTATCCATTCCTATACGGAAGATTGTTCGGATCTTATCAAGTGTAAGATTCTCCTCTTCTCTCGGCATCATACCGTCTTTGCCTATGCGTGGACCAGCAATCGCAGCGACCGAAATAACAGATATTCCATACGGATCATCCCAAAGAGGATATCCCTCACTTTCAGGTCCACGGAAGAATCCTACGCATCCGCTGTAAATTCCACCATATCTTTCATCCATTGGATATTGGTCTTCTGAGACATCAAGATTAAGGGATGGATATTGTCGTACTCTCATTTCTGAAAACTGATATAGAGAAACTACTAGATTGCTTCTTCTACAAAGATTTTCTTCCTGTGCTCCAGAGCCATACTCAACAAGTCCTCCTGGAGTATAAAGATCTGCTAGATTTAATAGAGCTGGATTATAGCCTCTATCTATCAGAGTCATTGCATATTCCACACAATCCATGTTCTTAACACGAATAGTTGTCTTTTTGAACTTAGGCTTATCAACGACAAATGGCTTTGAATACATCTTTGATTCATCTATTGTCCACATTGCTGGCGGCAATTCCATTTGCTCTCCACTTGGAGTAATATACCATCCTTGCTCAATGAGTTTGAGAGTTGAGTTAAAAATCTCGATTCTTTCTGGGTGCTTGTCCATATTCGCGGAATCGAACCGCTGTAGCAGGTTTTGCAGACCTGTGCCTAACCGCTCGGCCAAAGCACCATTTCCGTATTGGGATTGCAAATATAGGGACTTTTGCTGTAATTGCAAAATTTATTTCGTTTTTTTATTCTTTAATGCGGAAATAACTGTAAATTGTCCAGGCGTCCATTATATCAGCATCTTCTGATGCGTCATTCTTTAATATTAATGTGCGGAATAATGAGCTGGCCTCTATTCCGTCAAAAGAAGAAAGACCAGGTATAGCGCGCATATCTACAGAGCCTTTATTCACTGCTTCGTCCAATATGTCACGCTTCTGAGAATTGGTAAGTAACTTAGACTCGAGAAGATACTGAATATCTGCTGATGCGTATTCGTTTCTGGAGTTGAAGTGCTCGACTGCCTTATCGGTATATTTCTGGAAGGCATCAATGAACTCAGTGGAGAGTTTGCCGGACTTTTTCATCTGATCCAGGAACTTAGGAAGTACCGCAGCCTGCATAGAGGACATTGTTGCAGATACATACGCTTTATCACGAATATATATAAAGTACCTTTCAATTATAGACTTTACCGACTGAACTTCCCCACGTTCCATTGGATAGACAGTCAGCCATTCATCAAGGAATTCATAATCTCCGGTACGCATCAGGTACTCTGCCAATACATTCAATACCTCAAGCTGCGTAAGATTATGTGTATACTGATCTGATGAAATGTAGCCAAATCCTTTATTGCTGTCAGGAATCATTCCATCGAAAGATGTCTGCTTCATCACATAACGGATGATGGATTTGGCAAGAGAAGGATTAGTATAACAAGCTTGAAGAGCTGCATTTATATGGTCACTGTTAGAGATATTTTCTCCGAATCGACTAGCATAAAGGAATTTACCTGGTATAAAGGTTTCCTTGAAATAATCACTGTAAACCATCGATGCTTCAATAGAATAAGCACTTCTATACAGTTCGTTTCTTACATCTTTATTCTTTTCTGCAGAAAAATCAGGAAGATGTTTTTTCCACATCGAAGAGAAGGCTCCGAACTGACTGTCTTCAGCTTTCTTGATTACCGCTTCAGCAAGTCCCTTATTATCATCTCCGGAAAAACCTATCACAATATGGAATGTATGTTTCTTACGGGCACGTACCTTGAAATCCTCGATTGAAGCCTTCAATTCTCCTTCATTGACTACAAGGAAAGCATTTGCACTATATAAGAATATGGATTGCGGAGCAAACTCATCTTTCGCTCTATTCTGAGGTACGGCAAGAGGCACAAAACCCTGAGGCACCGGGCCAAAAGAAGCTTTTATGCATCTGAAACTGATATCAGTGCTCATATTATAACGCAAAGGACGTTCAGCCTCAGGAATAAGCTGATGAGAAGCTTGAACAAAGTATGGAGACAAGGCCTCTTCATATGAAATATTCCTTGCCGCTGATCCGGTATTCTCAAAAGTCAAGGTCACAAGAAACAATGGAGCAGTATCTGCAGGTGTCTGGGACGGCATTACAGAAATCATTCTTGAGCACTTGATACCATTACCTAAATCATAGTCATAACGGACAAAACCTGCACCAGAATAAACTTCACATTTTCCCGGGACAGCTGCAAGTGATCCTGGACCGACCAGATTGATTCGCTTTTTGTTAAGATAGACTGTTGCACGGTTCTTCCCATAATCCGGTCTTACAGGATCGGCATTGAAACGAGCCCAACAACGTTCACCGGAAATCATTTCATAAATTCCGTCCAGATGAGCCTTGACCTTGATATGGCTGTTTCCAATAAGAAATGACGGATCTGCATCAGAGGATCCGATATATTTATAATACGGCAATCCTCCGGGAGCATCTTTCCATTCCTTCTGAGAAGCAGAAAGAGAAAAAGAAATGATTGCAGTGATTAGACACACTGCAGTCTTAAAGAAAATATTTCGCATAATAGATTATTCCACGTATAGGAGAAGACCTTTAAGATACTCTCCTTCAGGATGATAAATATTGACAGAATGGTCGCAAGGTTGGTTCAGACGATCCAATATCCTGACACTCCTTCCAGCTTGTGCAGCTGCAGAGAAGACGGCCAGAGCAAAAGCTTCCTTATCCACTACCTGTGAGCAACTGTAAGTGAATACAAATCCTCCTGAAGCTACTTTTGAAATAGCGGCCGCATTCAGTCGCTGATATGCCCTGAGAGCATTTTTCAGAGATCCACGATGTTTGGCAAATGCAGGCGGATCCACAATCATCAGATCATATTTTCCTTCCGGCACCCCTTTAAGATAATCAATGGCATCGCAGCAGAGACTTGTATGAAGCGAAGGATCAAAACCATTTAAAGCCACATTCCTATCCACCATCATCATAGCCTTCTTTGAGCTGTCCACAGAGTCTACGTGAAGTGCCCCAGAAGCTAAAGCATAGATTGAGAAGCCACCGGTATAACAGAAGAGATTCAATACGTTACGTCCTTTCGAGAGACTTCCCACCAAAGCTCTGTTCTCCCTCTGGTCAAGGAAGAAACCGGTCTTCTGTCCCTCTGTCCAGTTAACAATAAACTTGTGACCGTTCTCCAGAACTATCTGCTCATCATCAGAAAAGCCATCCTTCTTGTACATATAACCGTCGACAAGCTCAAGCCCGGCCTTGAATGGAGCTGTTCCCGAACTCTTGTCATATACAGCCTTAAGGTCATCACCATATACCTTCTTCAATCCTTCGGTAATCTGCTTCTTGGCACGGAACATTCCCACTGAATGAGCCTGCATAACACAGACTCCGCCATAATAGTCGATAATAAGGCCAGGCAGATTGTCCCCTTCTCCGTGAACGAGTCTGTAGCAGTCAGTCTCAGCTGCTCCGTGAAGACCGCAGCCTACTCGCACAGCGAGAGCCTTTGAAAGCATAATTTCCCAATAATCCGGGCGTAAAGCGCTGTCATCAAAGCTGAGTACACGTACGGCAATAGAACCGATCTGATAATGTCCATATGCCATAAACGATCCATCTGCAGCATATACTGCTACAATATCACCTTCTGCAGGATTACCCTGGACTTCCGCAATAGCACCGGAAAATACCCAAGGATGGAATCTGCGCAGAGACTCTTCCCTGCCCTTTTTCAATATAATCTTGATCATACTTTTTCTTCAATAATTAGAGGGTTCTTCTCAGACTTCATCAGTTTCAGATACATCTCACGACATACCCAAGCATCGGTTGCAGCATATTTGCACTGCGACTCAGAAAGCATTTCCGCCTCCCAGTTGGAAAGCTGCTGAGTCTTTGAAATTCTGAAACCAAGGATTATAGCGGTCATTTTCTTGACACTTTTATCTTTTATGCCATACTCCCAGACAATCTTCTGCAGATCTACGAAAGCTCCCGGCTCGAACTCTCTGATCTTCTGAAGCCCGCGGATATCATCGTGAATGGCAGCCCCTACCTTTACTATCCTTTTATCAGCCAGCAGATTACACAGACGCCTGTGCATTCCCATATTCTTTATGCGAAAGAGATATGCCTTTTCAGGACCGGAAAGCTGAAGCAGAGCAACTCCATAACGAGGCTGGTTAGGGCCGAAGCACGGACGTGTCTCCGTATCAAAGCCTATGACCTTCTGAGAACGGAGATAAGCTATGGCTCTGTTAAATTCAGCACCGACACTATCTATTATGAAAATCTTTCCCGGAAACGAAGCATATTCCAGCTTTTCCAATATTTCGGGAGTTATACTTTCAATATACATAACTTACAATAATTCATTGAGTATCAAGTATTAGAAGAATAGCAACTCCCTATACTTCGGTAATGGCCACATCTCATTGTCAATGAGCATCTCCAGATTATCCGCACTCTCTCTTACCCTCTCCATCATATCTTTCACCTCACGCGAATACACCTTTGCCCTCTGAGCAATATTCTCTATCCTGTTAGCTTTCTTTCTGGCCTCTACAAGGAGCTCTATATCAGCAGACATATTGTTTATATACTGAGATATAGCTTTGAGCGCCTCCATTTCTGCAGTACAATAACATAAATATTCATCACCGAATATCTTCTTTAGTCCCTTGATATTCTCCACCAGAATATTTTTATATCGCACAGCCGCCGGAATGACCTGACTCAGACACATATCACCGATGATGCGAGCCTCGATCTGAAGCTTCTTCACATATGTTTCATTCAATATCTCGAAACGGGCCTGCACTTCATTAGGAGCAAGCACGCCGACTTTGTCGAACATCTCTATTGTAGCCGGCTCATTTAAGACCTCATAAGAATCCGGAACATTCTCCACAGCTCTGAGTCCACGTGCCCTGGCCTCATCCTCCCATTCCTTGCTGTAACCGTTTCCTTCAAACATAATATCCCTGGACTCGGTTATAAAGCGGCGGACCACTGCCAGAACAGCAGAAGAGCGTTCTTCTCCAGCTGCTTCCAAAGCATCGACATATGTACGGAATTCCCTGAGGCTCTCAGCAACTATCGAATTCACCACGCATACAGCTGTAGCAACATTCTGAGACGAACCTACAGCACGGAATTCGAAACGGTTACCGGTAAAAGCAAACGGTGAAGTTCTGTTACGGTCTGTATTGTCCGGGAAAATCTCAGGTATCGAGTTGACGATCTTTATTGACTCCTGTTTAGACGCCACGGACTCCTTGAAATCCTTCATATTCATAATAGCCTGGAAGACACTGTAAAGTGTCGATCCCGAGAAGACTGACATCACTGCCGGCGGAGCTTCATTGCCACCGAGACGGTATGAATTGCTCAAAGTAGCCACAGAAGCCATCAGAAGCAGATGATGCTTGTGAACCGCCCTTAGCACTGAAGCATAAAAAGAAAGGAACTGCAGATTCTTGGTCGGAGTCTTGCCAGGAGAAAGCAGATTAACGCCGGTATCAGTCGTGATAGACCAGTTGCAATGCTTGCCGGAACCATTCACTCCATCGAAAGGCTTTTCGTGAAAAATCACCTTTAGATGATGCCTCTCGGCTACCTTCTGCATAATGATCATAAGCATCATATTCTGGTCGATTGCTTTCGTAGCCTCGCAGAATACCGGTGCACACTCGAACTGATTAGGTGCCACCTCATTATGTCTGGTCTGAAGAAGAATGCCAAGCTTATACGCCTCGGTCTCAAAATCCTTCATAAACGAGCTCACGCGAGAAGGAATAGCACCGAAGTAATGATCCTCAAGCTGCTGATCCTTTG
Source organism: Bacteroidia bacterium (assembly GCA_021153285.1). Classification (GTDB taxonomy): domain Bacteria; phylum Bacteroidota; class Bacteroidia; order Bacteroidales; family UBA932; genus Cryptobacteroides. The sequence goes on along the minus strand of JAGKTT010000012.1, from coordinate 7,952 downwards.
CAGAAGTATGACCGATTACTGTCCTTCCGGTCATCATCAGATCAGGACGTGCATTGTAAAGTGATTCATCTACAAGGAAATACTCCTGTTCCACACCAAGATTCACCTTGACAGACCTGATATTCTCATCGAAAAGATTCGCAACTGCTACTGCAGCCTCACTAAGAGCGTGCAAAGACTTGAGATTCGGTGCCTTTGTATCCAAAGCTTCTCCTGTATATGATACGAAAACAGATGGAATACAGAGAGTTCCATCCATTATGAAAACTGGTGAAGAAGGATCCCAGGCAGAATATCCGCGAGCTTCAAATGTATTGCGGAGTCCGCCATTAGGAAAACTGGAAGCATCAGGTTCCTGCTGGACAAGAGCACTGCCATTGAATTTCTCGAAAGCCTTTCCATCTTTGACAGAAATGAAAGCTTCGTGCTTTTCTGCTGTCGAATCTGTAAGTGGCTGAAAAAGATGAGTATAATGAGTAGCCCCCATCTCGATCGCCCAGGCTTTCATACCCGATGCAATCTCATTAGAAACACTTCTATCCAGTTTTGCGCCGAATTTGGCTGATGCCAGGACAGCCTCATACGCCTGCTGGGACATATATCCCCTCATCTTATCCAGATCGAGGACATTACATCCGAAATACCTTGAAACAGGACCATCCTCTGAATAAAAACGTCCGCCACTGTGCATTGCAGCTTCATTTAATGCTCTATGTCTGAATGTAGCCATAATACTTCTTACAATACAAACTGCAAAGATAATAAAATGAATTGAGAGTTCTCTAAAAATACTTATCTTTGCAGTCCGAAAAAGAAGAAATACAATATATGGCAAAAATTTCAGAAAAGGCAGTACAGATGCCTGCATCAGCGATCAGAAAACTCGTTCCATTTGCAGATGCTGCAAAAAAGCAAGGCACAAAAGTATATCATCTCAATCTTGGCCAGCCTGACATCAAATCACCGGTATGCGCACTCGATGCCGTAAGAAACTTCTCACAGGAGAATGTATCATACTCACACTCGGCAGGACTTATGGAACTGCGTAAAGGTCTTGTAGAAAAATACTACAGGAAAATCGGAATCGACATCACCGTAGATGAGCTTATTGTGACTGTAGCTGGTAGCGAAAGCGTCAACCTCGCTCTTGAAATAACCTGCAACCCTGGTGACGAGGTCATTGTACTTGAGCCTTTCTACACCAATTACAATACATTCGCCTTTATGAATGGCCTTACACTCAAGGCAATACCCACTGATATCAGAAACGGTTTCCAGATTCCTCCGATCGAAGAGTTCGAGAAAGCCATCACTGAAAAGACAAAGGCGATTCTTGTATGCAACCCAGGTAACCCCACAGGAACCCAATATTCCAAGGAAAGTATGCTTGCACTTGGAGAAATCGCACGCAAGCACGACCTCTTCCTCCTCTCAGACGAAGTATACCGTGAGTTCTGCTATACCGACGAGCCGCACTTCTCTGCAATGAACATTCCAGGTCTGGAGCAGAACGTCGTACTCATTGATTCAGTATCGAAGAGATATAATCTGTGCGGAGCACGCGTCGGCTGCATTGTTTCGCATAATAAGGACGTAATGACAGCTGCAATGAAATTTGCCCAGGCCCGTCTCTGTCCTCCGGTTCTCGGTCAGATAGCATCGATCGGTGCCCTCGATACTCCTGACGAATATTTCGAGGCAGTAAAGGAAGAATACATAAAGAGAAGAGATTTTATGATCGAAGGACTCAATAAGATCGAAGGCGTATTCACACCTCTTCCGATGGGCGCATTCTACACAATCGCCGAGCTTCCTGTAGATGACACCGAGTCATTTGCAAAGTGGATGCTTGAAAGTTTCAGAATCGACAATGAGACTACAATGGTAACTCCTGCCGCTTCATTCTACAAGACTGCGGGAAAAGGAAAGAATCACGCGCGCATCGCTTACGTTCTGGAAGTGGATGAAATGAAGAAAGCTCTCCACATCCTTGAAGAAGGCCTGAAAGCTTATCCGGGAAGAACAATCTAAGACAAAATTGCCAGATTTAAAGTCCAAAGATAGCGGAACAAAAATGTTATCATCATTAACATTTTTGTTCCGCTATCTTATATCCAATATATTACAGATCATAGGTATGACTTTAGTAAAAATATGCTCTTCCTCTGTAAAATGAGTACCTTCATACATCATAAAATTCTCTCCGAAGTATTTTTTCCAAGATTTTACACTTACAATTCCGGTTCTTCTGTAATGATCCCTGGTTCCAAAGAAAGCAAAAAAGAAGTCATCATTCCCATAAAGAGATGAACTGGCAAGAGCAGTCTTTCCGTGGCGCACATACTTTCTCAGGACATCATAGGTAAAATGAAGTTTCTGCCGGTCTCCCTCTTTAGGTCTGTATATCCTGTCAAGCAGAGGAGTAACTCCCGGTATCAAACTCAGCCAACATAGACGACCGAGGACAAACGGAGCATTAAGAGACGGAGAAATCAGAATATGAGGAACCCCCTTTATCCTTAACGCGTGGATGGATCCCATTGATTCACCTATAACCAACGAAGGTTCAAGTTCCTTCATCCATCCTTCGATTTGAGCAGATCCGATTTCCGGATCAAAATCATATGTCCGCACTACGACATTGACACCTTTTTCTGATAACGTCTCACGAAGAATCGCGGGAATACGGGAATCCCCGCCTCCACCCATTCCGTGTATATAAAGTATGTTCACCATATTGTGCAAATATAGTTATTTTATTATCTTTGCCTGATATGTATAGGATATTTAATTCAAACACTGATATTATGAACATTAAAACAATCCTTTCTGCTGCAGCTTGCGGACTTATCGCAATCTCGGCATCAGCTCAGGCCCCTAAGGCACCGGAGTATGAATTCACTACCGTCAAGGAGAATCCTGTGACCTCTATCAAGAACCAGTATCGCTCAGGAACCTGCTGGTGCTACTCTGCCCTATCATTTATAGAATCAGAGATCCTCAGAACCAAAGGCCAGGAAGTGGATCTTTCAGAAATGTTCGTTGTGGGAAGGTCATATCACGACAGAGCTGTTAAATATGTAAGGGTGGACGGACATCTGAATTTTGCTGCCGGCAGCTCATTCGGTGACGTTCTTCACGTAATTGACGACTACGGAATCATCCCTCAGGATGTTTATTCAGGATTCAATTATGGTACTGAAATGCCGGAGCAGAGCGAGCTCGATGCAGTCCTCAAGGGCTATGTAAACGCAGCACGCACAAATCCTAACGGTAAGCTTACAACTGCTTGGGTAAACGGACTTGACGGCATTCTCGACGCATATTTCGGAGAAGCTCCAGAGACATTCACAGTGAACGGTGTGGAATACACTCCAGAATCATACAGAGATCACCTCGGAATCAACTATGATGACTATGTGAACATCACATCTTTCACCCATCACCCATTCTACGAGCCATTCATCATCGAAGTTTGCGACAACTGGCGCTGGGATTCAGCTTACAACCTTCCGATGGACGAGATGATGGAGGTTATGTACAACGCCATCGACAAGGGATATACCATCGCTTGGGGATCAGACGTAAGTGAAAAGGGATTCACACGTGACGGACTTGCTGTAATGCCTGTAGAGGAGAAGAAAGCTTCTGCCGGTTCAGACCAGGAGCGCTGGGTAGGAAAGGCAGCCGAGCAGCCAGAGCAGGAGGTTAAGGCTGAGCTTCCAAAGGAAATGCAGATCACTCAGGAGATGCGTCAGGAAGGCTACGACCGCAAGACCACTACCGATGACCACGGAATGCACATCTATGGTATTGCAAAGGACCAGAACGGCACTCAGTACTTTATGGTAAAGAACTCTTGGGGTGAAGCCGGTAAATACAAGGGCGTATGGTATGCATCTGATGCATTCGTAAGATACAAGACCCTCAATATCGTAGTTCACAAGGACGCTCTTCCAAAGCATATCGCCAAGAAGCTCGGTATCAAATAATCAGCTATGAATCTATTCAAGCATATACCTAATACTATCACATCCACGAACCTCCTCTGCGGGGCTCTGGGTGTGATTTTCACATTTCGCGGAGCACTCGACATCGCTTTCTATCTGATGCTTGCTGCAGCTGTCTGCGATTTTTTTGACGGATTCTCAGCGAGGCTTCTGAATGCCTATTCTTCTGTAGGAAAAGAGCTTGATTCTCTTGCTGACAATATCAGCTTCGGTCTCCTTCCGGCAATGATGTTCCACAGAAGGCTGATCGAAGGCGGTATCACAGGATTTGTAGCATATATTCCACTGATAATCTGCGTCTTTGCTGCCATCAGACTTGCAAAGTTCAATGTCGACGAGAGACAAAGCGAGAATTTCCTCGGTCTGGCAACACCGGCTTGCGCCCTTTGGTGCGGATCTCTTATCTATGCCGCAGATCACGGAGTAATGTCATTTGCTATGATGCTGCACGACACACACATAATTCCGATTGCATCTATTGTCCTTGCGCTTCTGATGGTTAGCGAAATCCCGATGTTCTCATTGAAGTTCAAGAAAGGATCTTCCTACAACCGCGTAAGGATATATTTTCTTGCAATGGTAGTTGCCGTGTCAATCGCAACATTAATCCTCAAGATCAACTGGTCATACATCGTATTCCTGTCCCTGACCTGCTACATTCTCTTCAACATCCTGCTCACATTGTTTACATTGAGAATAGTAAAAAAAGATAAGTAAGAGAAATACATATAAAAAGATAATCCGCCTGCAAGAATGACACTTGCAGGCGGATTCTTTTAATATCAAGACTATTAATAATTAGTCGGATGTATCATAAAGTAGCTCTTTGCGTGCTTGCATACAGGGCAGATTTCCGGAGCTTTCTTACCAACAACGATATGACCGCAGTTCGAGCACTCCCACATCATATCCTCGTCACGAGAAAATACGAGACCACCTTCTACATTGGCAAGAAGTTTACGGTAACGCTCCTCGTGCATCTTCTCGATAGCAGCAACCTTCTCGAAAAGCACTGCAATCTCCTCAAATCCTTCCTCGCGAGCCTCTACTGCAAAACCAGCATACATATCAGTCCACTCATAGTTCTCACCCTCAGCTGCATCAAGAAGATTGGCAGCAGTATCAGGCATCTCACCACCGTGGAGAAGCTTGAACCAGATCTTAGCGTGCTCCTTCTCATTGTTCGCAGTCTCTTCGAAAAGCTTTCCGATCTGAACATATCCGTCCTTCTTAGCCTTGGAAGCATAGTATGTGTACTTGTTGCGTGCCATTGACTCGCCCGCAAATGCAGCCTGAAGATTAGCTTCAGTCTTTGTTCCTTTTAAATCCTTCATAATTGTTAAAGTTTATTGGGTTTATTCCAAATTTCGCTCCACAAAAATAGTAAACTATTTGGATTTACGAACAATCTTGTAGCCAATTGAAGCAATAAAAATCGACATTAGTGGCGACAAGAGATTGAAGAAACAATATGGCAGGTATTCGAGAGTCGCGACTTTGAGCACAGTCGCCTGAGTCATACCGCAGGAATTCCAAGGAATCAATACGGAAACCACTGTCGCAGAATCTTCTACGGAACGGCTGAGAAGTTTGTTCTCATATCCCCTTTTCTTATAAAGATCTTTATAAAGACTGCTGGTGAGGATAATGGAGAGATATTGGTCTCCTGTGACCATATTGGCAAAAATACCGGTTCCCACCGTAGAAGCCACCATTGTCACACGACGTCTGATGAACTTTGTCAGCATTTCGGTAAGGCTCTGAAGCATACCGCTACCGACAAGAGTGCCACCGAATGTACCAGCAGCGATGATAAGGAATACAGTGCCAAGCATTCCGGTCATTCCCCTTGTCGCCACAAGATCGTTCAATGCAAGATTTCCGGTTTCAATTGCTGTGCTGCCATAGTATGAAATGAACAATCCCTTGAATCCTTCGAGGAAGGACAGGCCGGCGGTAGAATCAGGCATTCCTCCGTTAGCCACAGCGGCTATGATATGAGGCTGAAAAAACAATGCGGTGATACCGGCAATAAATGCCGCAATGAACAATGTTACAATAGCAGAAACCTTCTTGACGATAAGAAGGGCTGTAACCACCGGAACCAGCAGAAGCCACGGAGAAATATTGAAGGACCCCTTAAGATCATTGGATATATCTGCCACCTGCGCCGCGGAAGGAGCTTCGTGTATCAGACTGACTATCAAGAAAATAACCAGAGTTATCAGAAATGAAGGTACAGTAGTTACCATCATAAACCGGATATGAGTGAACAAAGGTGTACCGGCAGTAGAAGATGCAAGAACAGTCGTATCTGAAAGGGGTGAGACCTTATCGCCGAAATACGCACCTGATATGATGGCACCGGCAATCCAGCCCGGTTCATATCCCTGTGCTGTACCGATTCCGACCAAAGCGACACCGACCGTAGCGATTGTAGTCCAGGAACTTCCGGTCATAACTGCAATCAATGCACAGATTATGCAGGTTGCAAAGAGGAATATCTCCGGCAGTATCACTTTCATACCATAGAATATCATAGTAGGAACCACACCGCTGATCATCCAGGAACCGGAAACCGCTCCGATCAGAAGAAGAATCAGGATGGATGTACCTACAGCAGTGATGTTATCCAGAATGGATTTCTCGAAAACTCTCCAAGGAATCTTATAGAAAATCAATGAAATCGCTACTACGACAGCCGCTCCGAACATCAGGGCCACCTGGCTGCCGCCATCAAGAGCACCGGTCCCGAACACCTTGATGACCAACGCCAAAGCGACAATAAGAACAATAAACGGAATCAGGGATACCACCCAAGAAGGTCTTTCTCCCGGTCTGAAAATCTTCATAATACACTAACCACTAAAATAGTCTGCAAAATTAGCAAATAATGCTTTAAATACCTTATTTTTGCAATAGTTATGGCAAAAAACACAAAAAACACACTACCTCGAAAGTCCGGAAAGACTGAAAACAAAAGAAAGAGGAAGTCAATAGGCAGAGGCAAGAGTAAAAAGAAGAAACAGACTGAGATAAGCATCTGGATAGTCTGTGCTGTACTTCTGGCACTTTGCATCTGGACAATCCGGCCGTACCTGTCAGACCGATCGTCACCGGACAGAGGAGATACCGTTCCTAAAGGAGCATACTGTTACGGAATAGACATATCTCATTATCAGAATGACATCCAATGGGATTCGCTGATGATTCTTACAGACGGATCACGCCGGACAATACGATCCAAGATTACAGCCAAAGATATAAAGCCGGTATCCTTCGTCTTCATCAAAGCTACTGAAGGGACCAGTATGAAGGACAGGAATTTTCAAGAGCATTGGAATGAAGCAGAGAAAAGAAATTTAGCCAAAGGCGCATATCATTTCTTCAGAAGTTCAAAAAGCGGAGAAATCCAGGCAAGACACTTCATCAACACTGTAGGCAAGATAGACCCGAATGATCTTCCTCCTGTTCTCGATATAGAGACTATCCATAGGGGATGTTCTCATAAGACGCTTAATAAAAGAGCAATGGACTGGCTGGAAACCATTTCGGAGCATTACGGACGTAAGCCTCTGATTTATTCGTCAGCATCATTTGTCGAAAACATCCTGTGTGAAGAAATAAAGGATAATTATCCTATCTGGGTTGCACACTATGGAACAGATAAGCCTGGGTTTGAAAGATGGGACATCTGGCAGTTCACAGATAAAGCCATTGTGTATGGAATCGAAGGATATACGGATCTGAATGTCTGTTCGACGGAATTCCTAAAATCCCTGAAATAAATAAAAGAACCGCTCCCCTTCAGAAGGAGAGCGGTATTATCATAATCTGATCGGAATCAAATTACTTCGCGATAACGCGAGCCATCTCGAGAACCTTGTTTGAGTAACCCCACTCGTTGTCATACCAAGAAACAACCTTAGCGAAGTTAGCGTC
>JAGKTT010000107.1 GCA_021153285.1 Bacteroidia bacterium | reverse complement strand
ATGTATCTTCTTTTCTTCCTCGGCATCTTCGTTATTGTGATGACGGAAGAGAAGGATGAGGACGAAATGATCGATTCCATCAGACGCAGGTCCATTGCCACAACGGCATTCATCGCTTTCGGAATTTTCGTCGTTACGAATCTGCTGATGTCTTTTCTGCACGGATTCAGAACTCTGTATTCTGTGTCATTTGTTTCGTCTCTGGTTAGCGTTCTGACTGGAAACGGAATTGCAAACGGGCTTAGAAGCATTGATACATATATTATCATCTATCTGATCATATTCCGTATCTCTATCTGGAAGATGAGAAAACAGTGCAAGGAGGACCAGGTATGAAGAACACGGTAAAGGTAGAAAGAGCCATCAAGAACATCACCCAACAGGAACTGGCGGAGGCTGTCGGAGTATCAAGGCAGACGATCAACTTCATCGAGACCGGTCGCTATATGCCCTCGACCATCGTTGCGCTGAAGATCGCAAGACACTTCGGAAGACACGCCGACGAAATATTCCAGCTCGAAGAAAACGACTGATTCATAAGTCAGCAACTTGACAAATAGACAGAATTTATCCTCGGCAGTACTCCCTTATTGCCGGGGATTATATTTTGGACTTTTGTTATCCATATTATATCACTAGTGTCCAATAAAATTTAAAGCTTAAACTCAAATTGAAGTTGAACAGTCTCATCATCCGCATCCTCGATAGTTTCAGAGCCTTTGAAATGGTCTCTGATGGAGGTCTTGTCGGTCAAGACTCTGCTCATAACTCGGAGGACATTGAACGTAGTTCTTCCAAGCTGGCAGTCGTGCTCGACGATGGCCACGAGGCAGTATGTGATGACTGCAACATATATCTGTATTCTCACAGCGTTCTAGCTGGTTCCCCCAAAGGAGAGCAGACTCTTGCAAAGATCTATCGTCGTCGAATCGAACGCGTAGAACTTGCCATTGAGAACGAACGGCCTTATGATTCACGATTAATCATATGGTAGGTAAACTCCTCAAATATCTTGTAATCTCGGTTGGCGTTAGCATAAGACAGATTGCTCAGCTTTATGTCACCGCTACCGAAACCGAGATGGTAGCTCTTACTCTTGATGGCGTCAATGATTGCCGCAACTTCTCTAAGACTATCACAGCCTGCGAGTTGTCCGAACATCATAACAAGGAGTTTATTCCAACAGGTGAAATGCTTCACCCACTTATCACCTTCGTGTCTTTTTACAATGTCATCAAAGACTCTTTTAGGAAGAAAACTTACGAGTTGGCTGAATATGTATTTGCCTGCATTCATACTTGTCCGATTCTAATGTCGGCAGCAAATATGCGAAATCAATTCAAATCGACACGCGGTGTTTTCTATTATATTTAATTATATATTAATGAGTTACGAAGGTTTATTAAAAAATCTTTTGGACACTAGTGACCTGAATGCATCAATCTATGGGATTTACCCATTTCGTCTTTGTTACACTTTCTGAAATCTCAGTTTGTGTCTCAAATGGATGTGATATTTAGATACATAAGACTATGGATACAGGCAAATCAATGCTATGCTTCATCGCAGGTGCGATGGCTGGCGCAGTTGCGACTCTTCTCCTTGCTCCTGATTCCGGAGAGAATACCCGCGCCAATATCAGGAAAGGTGCGGCAGATCTGAAAGGCAAGGCAAAAGATCGCGGAAGGTCTTGGAATCATCGAGGAAGCTCTGGAGGAAGAGTGATGGAAGAGAACAAGACAATTTTGGGGATTCTGTCCTCTACGATAGGTGAGTACCTGAGCGTGAGGACAGATGATTTCAAGAAGAACATAGTCACAAGCCTGTCTGTAGGTTTCAGCAGAATACTTGCTGTTTTGGTTATCACTCTTGTCCTTCTTGTTGTGCTAGGTGTCTTTGCGTTTGCCTTCATCGTAGCTGGGGTATATATCATCGCAGCCATCGTCCAAATTCTGCTGAGGAAGAGGTCGTTCGTGAATATTTTTACCAATTGATCTTCTCCTTGCAAAAGCGAAGAATAAGAAAGCCTATCACCAGGATCAGAAATAAGACTATCCAATATAATAAATCCGCTGTCATATATATCTTCTTATTATGGCATCAGCTATCAGTCTGTACCCGTACACATTCGGGTGGATGCCGTCCGCGCAGAACAAGGTCTTGAGGTCTCCTCTGAATGTGTCGAATGGAGCTGTCACATCTATGATTTCAGTCTGTGTCTGTCCGGCAATTACAAAAAGGCTCCTGTTATAAGTCTCGTGCCATCTGGAAATGATGCCGACATCACCTCCCAGCCATCTGATGACATTTTCCTTCTGCCTTTCGGTCATCCGACTGCTGAAATAAGAAAAATATCTGTCCGATAAAATAGGGGGAAGCGAAATGATCACAGGTGTCGAGCCTAGTTCGCGTATCCGCTTTATCAGTCCTATGAACCTGACCCTGAAATCCTCCAGCGAAGTCTTTGGCGCGTAATCTTCAGCAGGGGCGTCAGCGATCTTCATCCAGTCGAAGTCGCAATCGTTGCCTCCATACTCAATAAATGTGTAATTGCTTTCCGATATGTCTTTAATGTGTCTGCTGATAATCTTGTCACCCATGCTTACTGTCGAACCGAACTTTCCGTAGTTGACGATGTCCATATCCAGCTTTTCACCTACCATATCCATAAAGGATTGCTGAGTGACTGTATATCTGTCCTGGTCTGTAAGGACGACACCTTTGGTAATCGAATCTCCCAAGCCCGTTACTTTTAACTTTTTCATTTTTCTCATTCGTTTACGGTCGCAAAAATATCGCTCAATTACGAGGCAAGCCAGAAATAGTCGCATTTGATGTGCAAATGGGGAGAATGACAATAATAGGGGAGAAAAAGCGTGTTTTCAGGGGCGTTTGACAAATAATTTATACCTTTGCCCCTGATTTAAGCAACCTAATAAGATGAACAGGACATTAGCCAAAATAGTATCTTTGCCGGGTACGGTCATTCACTCGTTGGTCATACCCTTGTTCGCTTTTCTTTTCACGCTCTATT
>JAGKTT010000056.1 GCA_021153285.1 Bacteroidia bacterium | reverse complement strand
GTTTTTCGCTTGCGCCACCCAAACCACCCAATAATTTTACGTAACTCGCTGATTATCATTGTGCGCTATATGATGGCGCAAAAAAGTGATGAAGTCAGGTGGCAATCTGCTTGACTCCGGCCCTAAAATTCCTCTTCAGCAAAAGACACAGTCTGACACGTTGCTCCATTGAGAGCTGTTCAATAGTATCCTTTCCGAATTCATTCCTGATCAGAACCGGCATCTGTGTCAGGATTTCCTGATCCGTCAAGTTCACACTGTCGGCAACTCCGAACTTCAGTTCCACCTCATTTTCAACTCTCTTTGACAAAAGCATCATAAGTCTGGAAGGATGATGCAATATCCTTTCAACAGACTCAACATCAACATAAGATGAAGGCATAATCATCCCACACTCATCCACCATATAATGATCGGGCACCGGCACTCGTGACTTAAGGATTCTGAACCGTTTCCTTTCACTCATTCCACCAAGTCTTTCACCTGCTTCCGGCTTTTCTCCTCTGAAATATAAAGAAGCTGATGACCATTTATAACAATATGGCATGATGACGATACCAGCTGCCAGCGGATTACGAAGTATATATGCAACCACATTTTCCAAATATTCCTTTGTATCGACCAAGTCTATCTGAATGCCGACTTCTTTCAAGGCCTGCACTTCCCCAGAAGTCAGCCTCATCCTTATCGCACATCTTCGCTTGTACTCATAAGCGAACCTCCTGCACTCATCAGAAGTTCCATACAGCAGGAAATGAAAATGATTACTCATCAGGCAGAAGCATAAAATCCTCACTTCAAAACCCGTTATACAGATTGCAATATCATTCATCCCCGAAATGAAATCTTCGTTGCTTTTGAAAATGTCGTTTCTTTCCAAGCCAAGGCTGCTGACATTATAATATCCTTTCATATTTTTTCGATGAAGTTATAAAACATCAATAGCTGCGACATCAGATCATAAAAAAGATTCATCAGATTTTTCTCTTTTTTATAATTTTTAAACTTTTTTAATGACACTAAAATTTATTTTTATCTCACACACCACGAGCCACACTTACCTGCACTCTGGTTTGGCACAAGCAAGACATATCTTTGCGTCCAAAACGAAGAAATCATGAGCTCCCATTCATTTGCCGAAGGATACAGAAGAGTTACCCCCATTGATTATATCACATACGAACTTATCTGTCCAAATGCAGTCATAGCAGAACATTTGTACCAGTTCTTGAGTTCCGGACGTTGTTCCTGTGCATATAAGAATCCGTCCCTTATGGACAACATTGTAAGGTTTAAACATAATGTTCCTACCGTATCGTTCACTCAATGCAGACAAACATACGAATCGTGCATAAATGAATTAGGGAAATCACAACAAATTGATATTGTCAAAGATAAAACGGAGATTATAAGCATTATTATGCACATACATTTCCCGCAAGAAGGATTGGCCGGATACATATACAACGCATATCCATCAATAGAGACTGACTCCAATCTTTGTTTCATCTGTAATGATGATTATCAGGATTTGATTCTGGAGGATAACGAAACCATCCGATTGACGTGCAGGACTTGGAAAGGAGTAAAAGAAATCAATCATTTATTAAGTAATCTCAACCGAAAATTCTGGCAAGAACAGGACGACAAGAAAATAATGACACAGGAGTCCCAGTCCAATAACATTCAAACTCATATAATTCACATCATATGGTCGATCGGCTTATCGATTATTGTACTGAACATCATTACTTATTGCACATAAATTCGTAGATTTGTACAATTAAACATATGATGTATGAAGGAACTTTGGAATGAAATAACATATTGGTTATCTTCGTGTAAGGATAGGAATGTTTTAGAAAAAGAATATGAAAACACCATCGTTCAATGTCTTGGCTTACTCGGATGGAAGAAATATATCGGAGAAATTACGACACAATATGCTGTACAGGTAGGACATAAGACAAAATTAGCTGACATCGTAGTATCTTTAGATAACGTTGAACAATTTGTCATCGAAGTCAAGAGACCGGGACACGTCATACAACCGGAAGATGAAAGACAATTGGTTTCTTATATGAGACTATTGAAACATCCCGTGCCATTCGGATTGTACATCGGTGATAAAATCAGGTTGTATTTCGATAATGGTACATCTTTTCCTGAAATGATTTTTTGCTTGGACGTCTCAAATGACAACATAGCTGGTGAAACCTTTGTCAATCTGTTCGGAAGGAATACATTCAAAAAATCGATATTGATAGATTATTGTACAAATATTATCGATAAAAGGAATAGAGTCAAACAATTAAACAACGAGTTTGATCTTTTTATCAGCGACAGTAGTAATAGAATAAAGAAACTGATCATCAATTATTTTACAGAAAAAGGACATCAGCATTACGACATATGCGAGGTTATAGAAGAATATGAGATCAGTTTAAGACATAAAACAAGACCAATCATTACCCCAGAAGAAGATGATAATGGTGCTAGAATTCAGAGGTCAGATAAAGGAATGAGAAAAGGGGCATATCATCCTAAAACTATCAATAAATTTTCTCTAAATGGTTCTGAAGCATTAGGGTGCAGCAGGTTAGCATTAGCTATTACCCGACAATTTATAAAAGACAATCCTCTGTTGACAATTTCTGAAATTCGTAAAGTATTACCACCATGGGCGAGAGTAAGAACTCTTGATGAAATACACCGGGAGATGGCATTAAAAAACGATGCTAATTATGAAAGACGTTGGTTTACAGACAAAGAGGATATGCTGACCGATGGCGAAGGTACCTCTTTTGCTTTGACGAGAGAATGGTCTGCTAACGGAAAATATCCTAGCGATATAAAGCCAATGATTGATTTTGCACGAAGGCAAGGATATGAAATAAAAGAACTTTGACCAAGTGCAGTTTTATGGTGAAAGTGCTCGTGATACCCCGGAAAACGAGGGGATCGCGGGCACATTACCTGTGTTTTTGCACTTGATACCTATGCATATTTCTGGAAAATGGCTATCTTCGCAAAAGTTTGAACAAAGGAAATATGTATAAATTCATTTCTTGGAATGTAAACGGCCTTAGAGCTGTGTGCGGAAAGGGTTTCGCAGATATTTTTACTGAACTGGATGCGGATTTCTTCTGTCTGCAGGAGACCAAACTGCAGGAGGGACAGATCGATCTGGAATTTCCGGGATACAAGTCATATTGGAACTATGCCGACAAGAAAGGCTATTCGGGAACGGCAATATATACCAGGCACGAGCCGGTGTCCGTGAGCTACGGAATCGGAATCGATGAGCACGATCACGAGGGACGAGTGGTAACGCTGGAGATGGAGGATTTCTATCTGGTCTGTGTGTATGTACCTAACTCTCAGGATGGTCTGAAAAGGCTCGACTACAGGATGACCTGGGAGGATGACTTCAGGGCTTACCTTTGCGGCCTCGCTGAGAAAAAGGGAGTCATAATCTGCGGCGACCTGAATGTGGCCCACAAGGAGATCGACCTGAAGAATCCGAAATCCAACAGGATGAATGCCGGATTCACCGATCAGGAACGAGCTCAGTTCACTAACCTTCTCGATGCCGGATTCATCGATACATTCAGATTTTTCTATCCGGACCAGACGGACATCTATTCGTGGTGGTCATACCGGTTCCAGGCCCGTCAGAAGAACGCAGGGTGGCGTATTGATTATTTCGTAGTTTCGGAAAACCTTCGCGAAAGACTTGATGGAGCGAAGATCCACACCGAGATCTTCGGATCGGATCATTGTCCAGTGGAACTGACATTGAAATAAAAATCAAAAACGGGATATCGAAGAAACCGATATCCCGTTTTTGAACCATAACCCTATTATTAACAACTAAACTAACCGTTACACAGCATATTGCAAAGCCTGTGCCAAAATGCCGTATCACGGTAGAAATTGATCAATAACCGTGTTTTTCCAGCCAGGCAAGAGCATAAGAACAGGTGGCCTTGCATCCAAGGCCTTCCTTATCGGCATATTCATATGCCGCTTTCACCAACTCACCTGCTATGCCTCTCCCTTTCAAAGGCTTGGGCACAAAGGTATGTACAATCACAAGGGCTCCATCACGGACAACATAATCCACGCGAGCTGTATGACCTTCGATATAAGTTTCGAAACGGTTTTCGTCTATCAGATGATTGATCTTCATAAATTGTTTTTAAGGTGCGGGCTTCAAAACAAGTGCCAGCCAATCTATTTCTTCAAGGCCTCATAGATATAAGACCCTGCTCCAAAGACTATCTGGGTAATAGCCTGGGAAGTGTGCGAAAGAGTCGCATAAATGATTCCCATTTCCATAGGAATGCCATACAGGCCAGCCAATGCCA
Organism: Bacteroidia bacterium; assembly: GCA_021153285.1. Classification (GTDB taxonomy): domain Bacteria; phylum Bacteroidota; class Bacteroidia; order Bacteroidales; family UBA932; genus Cryptobacteroides. The sequence goes on along the minus strand of JAGKTT010000056.1, from coordinate 7,771 downwards.
GAGAGATGATGAAATGAAAGGCACCGATACCTCCTGGAACAGGGACTGCGAAGCCGAGGCCTCCCACAAGAGACAGGAAAAGAGCATCAATTACAGTCAGATCTGCAAGGAAAGGAGCAGCCCAGACAGTGCTGGCAGCCATAAGCCAGTAAGTCAGCCATATCAAGGCGGTATATGCAAAGAACAGCCATTTCTGCTGCATTTTCAGACAGCTCGAGAATCCCTGAAGAATACCTCGGAATATGCCCCATACCTTGCTGCAGAATCTATTGGACTCTCTGAAACGCCACAAGAGATAACACCCGGCGGAGACACCAAGAGCCAGAACGGCCACGATCCACCAGATGCTGAAATCCAGTCTTTGTGTCATTGGAGCCCAGATCTGATTTACAAAGAATCCACCGAAACGTTCGAAACCTCCGACCACTACGACCGTCAGCAGAAGGAGCATCACGAGAAGTTCCCAGCTGCGTTCCAGAACCACAGTTCCAAGCACTTTGTCGTATGAAGCCTTCTTATGCTCAGGATGTTGGAGATTCTCAGGAAGCGATCTTCTGGTAATTACTCCGCAGCGCACGAACTCACCGATACGGGGAAACACGAAATTCGATATATTGCCGATATTGATGCCATTGAAAGTGGTGATGCGAGAGATGCTTCCATCTATTGGAATAAGGAGCCTGCGCCAGCGCAAGGCTCTGAGCCAGAATGCAAAAGCACCGGCTACCATTGACAGGAGAATGAATTCCCAACGACAATCCTGCAGTCCCTCGACGAAATCAGTCCATTCGACTTCCCGGAAAGAGAAATATAGCAGAATGCCAGCCAACAGAGCTGAAAGCAGGTATTTGAGTATTTTGGATAACTTTTTATTCATATATAAGCTATGCAGCTAGGACACAGGCTGCAAATTTATCCAATTATTTGCTAACTTTGTCCGGTTTATAACTAAAATGAACAATTATGGCGTCGATTTTAGGCATTGGAAATGCATTGACAGATATTCTGGCCGTCCTGCCGGACGATAAATTTCTGAAGGAATTCCATCTTCCAAAAGGAAGTATGCAGCACGTGGATATGGAGACCGGAGACAAGATATGGAAGACCCTCAAGCCGATGGGAGTACAGCTTGTGGCCGGAGGATCAGCAGCCAACACCATCACAGGCACTGCCATTTTCGGAATGGAATCCGGCTTCATCGGGAAGGTAGGAGATGATGATCTTGGTCATCTTTTCAAAAGCGATCAGGAACAATACGGCATCAAGTCAACGCTCCTGAAGGGAGTCCACTCATCAGGAAAGGCAATGGTCTTCATCACTGCACCGAACGCGGAGAGAACCTTCGCAGTATATCTCGGAGCAGCTCTGGAACTTGTTCCGGAAGATCTGAAACCCGAGTATTTCGAAGGCTATGATTATTTCCATATCGAAGGATATCTTGTTCAGAACCAGGCTACTATCCGCCGTGCAGTAGAATTGGCCAAGGCAGCAGGATGTATAATTTCCATTGATATGGCCTCATATAATGTGGTAGAATCGAACGATGCTTTTCTGCACGACATTGTCGAGAACTACGTTGATATTGTCTTTGCCAATGAGACAGAGGCAAAGGCGTTCACGAAGATGGAGCCGCGAGAGGCGCTGGACGAAATCGCAAAATCGTGCAAGATCGCGGTAGTGAAGGTGGGCAAGGACGGTTCAATGGTCAAGAGCGGTGATGAATACCATTTCATCGGGGCCTGGCCGGCCACACCGATCGATGCCACCGGAGCCGGAGACACATATGCGGCAGGCTTCCTGTATGCACACTCGCTCGGTATGCCTCTGAAAGTGTGCGGAGAAGTCGGTTCAATCATTGCAGCAAAGGTCGTGGAGGTCGTCGGAACAAAGATTGACATCCCGCGCTGGAAATCGGCAAAGAAGGAAATCCGCGAACTGATCGCGGCCAATACAGCTGAATAACTATGTTCGATTCAATACTGAAAATATTCCGTAGGAAGAGACTGGTGAAATATGCCAGCAACGCGCCCACAGGTTTTCTTCCATTGTCCGCGATCTCATCTGTCAACGTGGTGATCGACGTGGAAGAGCCTGGTTTTGACAAGCTTAAGGATGACATACTCGCCTGGGGAAAGCAGGTGGGTCTGAAGATCAACATCTATTTCTTCGACTTCAGGAAGATCAGTAAGGACGAGCTCCTTCTCACCAGCATCCAGACTACCATTATGAAGAAGGAACTGGATTGGCTCGGAATGCCTGATTTCAGCAAGATCGGCAACCTGCTTTACGAGCCGAGCGACCTGTTCATATCTATGGTGGACAATGGCGACTTCCCTATTGAATTTCTCAGCAAATGCACAAAAGCGCGTTTCAAGATCGGCAGATACGACTTTGAAGGCCACGCATACGATATGGTGATATCGGGCAATCCTACAGAAGACCTGATCTCGGATTCGAGAAGGATATTTGCAGCAATAAAAGATTTTCTGACCAAAGTAAGATGAAAGGATTCTGGAAGAATATAATGGTGGCTGTGAAAGGCGCCTGTATGGGAGCGGCCGACGTCATCCCGGGAGTATCAGGAGGCACCATCGCCTTCATAATGGGAATATACGATGAGTTCGTAGGTTCACTCGCATCGATCAACGCAGAAGCACTGCGATTATTGTTCAAGGGACGGTTTTCGGCTTTCTGGAAACACATCAACGGCAGCTTCCTGCTCTCGCTTGTCATCGGAATCGGCATCAGCATCATTGCCCTTGCCGGACTTATGCAGATGCTCCTTAGCGACTTCCCTATCCAGACCTGGGCATTCTTCTTCGGTCTGATTGTAGCATCTTCATTGTTCATCATCCGTGGAATCTCCGGCTGGAAACTGCGCGAAGGTCTTATGCTGGTCTTCGGTATTTTATTGGGAGCTGTCATCTGCACACTCTCACCGACCCAGACCCCGGACGGCCTCTGGTTCATCTTCCTCAGCGGAGCATTGGCTATCTGTGCAATGATCCTTCCCGGCATTTCAGGCAGCTTCATCCTGCTCATCCTGGGTAAATACGAATATGTCCTTGGAGCAATCTCCGGTCTCGTAGCAGGAGTCGATCCTGGACGTAACCTATTGATTCTTGGAGTATTCGGCCTTGGCGCCATCATCGGCATCCTCGCATTTTCGCGCTTCCTCCATTGGCTCCTCGCCCGCTGGCAGAAAGAAACAATGATAGTCCTCGCCGGCTTCATCATCGGCTCACTCGTCAAGATCTGGCCTTGGAGCAATTCAGAAGCGATAGTACTCTCTCAGTTCCCGGAACTTGCTTCTTTCGGAGATGCTCTCCCGACCGAGATAATCAGCCAATATATGGCATCGGCTGACCTTCACATCGGCGGAGCCGTCCTGTTTGCAGTGATCGGCTTCTCTCTGGTCACAGGAATCGAAATGGCAGGCAAAGTCGCCTCACGTAAAAAAACGGCATAGTCATTGAAATGCAGTCTGGCAACGAACTTAAAACAGACTGCATTATGAAGCGTATTTATCTATTTGGCCTAGCGGCATTCATCTCCCTCACCGCCTTTTCTTCCTGCATATTCGAGGCTCCCGGTGACCAATTCTACAGAACCCTCTGGAACTCCTCACAGGTTCCCCTCGGGCCAATGACTGTGGATGCCCTGACACTGGAATTCCTATGTGGCGAGCGCGTCACACTCAAAGACGGCTCCGGCATCATCATCGCTCACGGCACCTACTCTCCTGATGGCAATGTAGCTGTGCTTGACGAAGTCATCGCAGTGGTGGATGGGATCAATGTCAGCTTCGTCGAAGCCCACCGGAACGGAGACACCTTGTTTCTTCTATGGAGACCCGAAGGGATGATGTACCCTTTCACCACAGCGATGGAAAGACGATCGTCATATGAATGACCCTGAATAGCTATCTTCCTCCTCCGTTTCGCATTTCGAAAGCACAAATAAGGCCATATCCGTGCTTTGAATCCTCATCCTGCGGTCCCAAAGAACAAATAAGGCCATTTCCGTGCTTTCGAAACCAATCAAAACATCCACAATTCAAATAAAAAAGACTTGGCCCCAATATTTTATTGCAAATCCAAAAATAATCACTATCTTTGTGGCCACTTTTGACATCAGTACCACTGCAAGTCAGAAGCACATAAGGATCGGTTCGGTAGCTCAGTTGGATAGAGCAACAGCCTTCTAAGCTGTGGGTCTTGGGTTCGAATCCCAACCGAATCACCAGAAACAGCCTCTCAGACGCCTGAGAGGCTTATTTTTTACAACTTGGACAACATTTGGACAACATCCGTCCGTTTTGTCACCAGTGAATAGTGTTTATTGTTGTGTGTCCCAATCCCTATTTCAGCATTTTTCCATCTGTTGTGAAAATCACATTGTTCTCTTCATCACCATCGACCTCGGCCATCAACAGGTCCTTCGAAATCATAGAAATATCTGAATAAATCGCAGGAATAACCATCTTTCCACTCCTGGAATCCATCACGCCGTTACAATTATAATCAATCATCACCTCAACAAGATAAGGGTGCAGTTCATATTCATCTGCCATATCATCGTGATATTTGACCATATATTTCAACGGCCAGGTCTGATCGATCACGAATGACAGGATAACCTCCCCGTCAAATGAAACCAACTGCTTGACTCCATTGAGCGTCAGATAAGCATTGTTGTCACTCGAATTAGATCGGATATTATCATATACAGGCTCAAAGATAATGTTCATATCAGCGTCTGTCAGGCCACATTTGCCGTCCTTCCTGATATACCAGGTACTCTCATTGTATGCCTTAAAAATGCGTGAATATTCCATCGGAAGTTTCATATTGCCCTGACGGTCGATTGTTCCATACTTATTTGTCAGGCCATCTACAAGAACACATATTCCATCTTCAAATATATAGTCATAATCAACCACATAATCATACACCGCCGGGATAACCATTTCATTATCATAATTGATGAAACCGACCTTTCCGTTATCAGCGACAACTGCAGCAAGTCCTTCCGAGAAATGCCAAGCGTGTTTGTACTGACCGTCAATCACTACTCTGCCGGTATTCACATTCAGATAACCTCTCTTACCCTCCTTGTCGCAGAACACTGTCAGAGAATCCCTTTCAGGGACACAGGAAATCCACCGGACCTTCGGCGACAGTCTCTCGTCAGTAATCTTGTTATATGTCGCTGCCTGATTGTTGCTGAAATGGCGGATTTCTATATTTTTACCAAGATCCTCATCACCCCAGTAGTAATGCGTCAGGCCGAGATGGTCTTTGCAGGTATCGATCAACGCTTCTCCCAGCTGAATTACGAAAACAACTGCAAAAATTGCTAGACCGGTCTTCCAGCAGAAGTTGAACGGTTTCTTGAACTTGTTCCAGATTTGACTTACCCTTACACTCCCGACCCTTGTCAGGAATCCCCTGAATTTTGATTTCTTTTCCATATTGATTTTAGATTTTATCAATATAGAGTAGGGATGTCTGAGAATCTATCAGATTAGGGTATAATTCTCAAAGAAAACTGAAGATATCCCAACGCGCATCAGCAACTGACAATGCCAACAGCATAAACGGGATTGCAGATACTACCCAATGCCATACAGGTATAGGTTTATCAACCGGAATATATTGTCCTGTTCTCAATTCACGGTTTTTATGGTAATTTGCAATTATTGCCGCTAATGCCGCCAGGATATAGATGTTTGCGCATAAGAAAACATATATCATCAGCAACTCACTCCACCATCTTTCAAAGTTCTCAATGAGCCCTTTCTCATCCGGCTCTCCTGTTCTGACGAACAACAGCGTACTGGCAATGATAAGTGATATATTGGATACTGTAAAGGCGGCAGAAAAGAACGGTTCATCATTCATAGCCGCAAGAGTTCTACTGAATCTTCCTTCCATACGGACGGCATTGAAATATTGAATCCACGGAATGACCAGCAAAGCATACCATCCTACTGTCAATCCCCACAATATCCAATCTATCTCCGATATAGAAGATGCCATTATTCCGATAGTACTTATGATTTTGTATTTCTTTCGTTTCATAGATGATTCTTCATTATAACCGGTTTCGCCTTGAACATATGTAGGAACGGCCATACTAAACACATTACAACATACACGATCTCGAACCCAAACTTTACCATAGTATAAAGCATATATAACGGAGGTCCTCCACCCCAATCGAATTCAGGAACAAGAGTCTGAAATAGCAGCCATATGTCATAGATGATGCTGTCTGCCAACAATATAGCAGACACGACAATCAGAATCTTATACCATCTGCTGAGGGCTTCTCGTCTCACTGCAAAATACATGAACAATGGCAGTATCAACAACATCGGCCATATACAAGCAGAAAATATATCAAAGCCGTCTATACAATGAACTTCCGGTATATCATAAACCGAATACCAATTTGTATAAAGATGCTCTCCATTAAGATAGGCCACCTCCTTATAACGGGCGGCATTATAAAGGTCCAGAGTAACTGCTCCAACATACACCAGAAGGCATGACAGCACTCCGAATATCCTTTTTGTAACACTCATCGTCTTCATCATTATAATGCAAGAATCATGATCAATCAATATTATCGATCAGTCCCTCTATCTTATCAAGGCACTTCTGTAGCGACTCCTGATTCCTCAGCCACTCGGACACTTCCTCCGGAGTATCACACAGCCCCATTGCACAAGAGCAAGTGTAGTCCGAATATTTCACATAGACAGACAGGTCGATCATAATCTTAGAATCATAATTCAACCTGATAAGTTCCAATGCCGTAGCATAGAAACAGTCATTATCATTTTCCCAGAGCGAAAAGACCTTGAACTTGGTCATTCCCTCTCCAACAGCAATCTTGAATTTCCGTTCAATATTATGAATGGCCTTGAACTCATATCGAGCCTGTGCAAACAGATTCTTTACGCACTGTTGCAGATTTTCTATTTTGTACGATCTCATAGTTTTCCTTTAGTGTTTACTCAATGCATCTGCAGCCCATCTGAGATACTGAGCAGCCTTCTCATCAGCTTGGGAAGCATATCTCATCTGCGTTTTGTAGTTATCCATTGCGGAGTCCGCATATCTGGTATATGTCTTTGCACTATCAATCTTACCCTTCTTTGTATAATAAGCGGCTTCTCTCTGATAACCTTCTGCTTTCTTCAGAAACTCCAGTGGCAGATATACATTTTCAAGTTTTGATGCATTTCTGAACATCGGGGCAACCATCCAAGGGCGCCAACCGCCTCCGCCACATCCCACAGGAGTAACGAGAAAAGTCAGTTCCGGATGTTCTGCAGCATATTCCGTGAATCTTGCCACAGACTCTTTCAGTTCCTTCTTATCAATAGTGCCACCGATTGTCGGGATTGCATAGGACTGACCTTGTCGTCCTTCACGCTGCCCCATAATTGCTCCGAAATGATCTAAGGCAAAACAAGAAGCACCGTCAAAGTGCCGACCTGAATTTCGACAGCCGAATACAAAGATTTCATTCTCCTTGAGAGATGTGATCCATTCTGGTGTAATTCGTTTCATAGAGTCTTTATCTTTGGGGATCGATTAAATACCGATAGTATAGATTTCATAACAACGACCTCTTATTCAATATATCCAGCCTTGGACACGGAATAATCAGGTCCAAACCAATCTTCTATGGTCTCATCCACCTTCAGATTGATTGCAGGAGTAATCTTATCCTTGACCTTCTTGTAAACGAATGCAAT
>JAGKTT010000011.1 GCA_021153285.1 Bacteroidia bacterium | reverse complement strand
ATCTGAGCTCCACACTACTGTCTTGTCTGTCGCATCAGCCGGCTCGACAGTAGCAGTCAATCTGGCAACATCACCCTCTGTCAAAGCAAGAGAAGAAGCGCTCAGCTTCACCGCCGTCACCGGCACAAATGGAGATGCCTTCTGCGTAATATCCATCGTAATGGATTTGTCACCACTTTTAATGATAATTTCCGCAGCACGGTCTGAATAGGTTTCATTTTCAGACAACACCACATCAACCGTATAATCACCGGCAGCATTACCATGATCTGGCTTTAAAGAAATCCAATCCGGCGAAGCCTTTGTGCGAGGAGCCACACTTTTGATTTCAGAAGTCCATGACCCTGATGTGGTAAATGTGATAGAGGAACCTCTGGTTTCTCCTGATTCAAGAACCTGAATCAGATCATCACTTGAAGATGAATCCAGAACAATTGCATCTTTTATGATTTCTTCCTGACATGATGCAAAAGTACAGGCAGCCAAAAACACGGCTAGAAACAATCTAAAGTTTCTCATAATGATTAATTTATAATTTAGAACAAATTTATTTTGACTTTGACTTGCAAAAGAAGGCGACACTTTCGGGTCGCCTCTTTGCATAATATCGATTTTGGATTAGTCTTCCTTCTCCTCCTCGAGGTATGCCTTCAGGAGCTTCTCCTGAACATCACCTGGAACAGGCTGGTAGTCAGCGAAGTCCATTGTGAATGTTGCGCTACCTGATGAGAGTGAGCTGAGGGTTGTCGAGTAACGGTAGAGTTCTGCAAGTGGAACTCGTGCCTTGATAACCTCGAATCCCTTATCAGAACCCATTCCTTCGATGAGAGCACGGCGGTTCTGAAGGTCTGACATACAAGCACCCATATACTCTGAAGGTGTCATAACCTCTACATTGTAGATAGGCTCCATAATCTTCGGACCTGCTACGCGGAATGCTTCCTTGAAGGCATTACGTGATGCGAGAACGAATGAGATTTCATTTGAATCTACCGGATGCATCTTACCGTCGTAAACATAAACGCGGATGTCACGGGCAAGCGAACCTGTAAGAGGACCTTCGCTCATCTTCTCATTGATACCCTTGAGGATAGCTGGCATAAAGCGAGCATCGATAGCACCACCTACGATACAGTTATAATACTCGAGCTTACCACCCCACGGAAGGTCGAATTCTTCCTTACCCTTGATGTTAAGGACAACCTCTTTTCCATCTACCTTGAAGCGGTTACCTGGATCAACACCCTCCTGATAAGGAGCGATGAGAAGGTGAACCTCACCGAACTGGCCGGCACCACCTGACTGCTTCTTGTGACGGTAGTCAGCGCAAGCCACCTTAGTGATAGTCTCACGGTAAGAGATCTTAGGAGCTGAGAACTCGATCTCGAGCTTGTTTTCGTTCTGGAGTCTCCACTTGAGAGTATTCACGTGCTGCTCACCCATACCCTTGAGGATAGTCTGCTTCTGCTCCTTGTGATACTCGATGATGTATGTAGGATCCTCAGCAGCGATCTTTGACATTGCCTCGCTTACCTTCTCTTCGTCCTTTGCATCCTTAGCCTTCACTGCGCAACGATATTTGTAGTGAGGGAAGACGATGTCCTTATAAGCGATTTCAGATCCCGGTGCAGAGAGAGTCACGTTAGTCTTGGCTGCACGGAGCTTCACTGTACATCCGATATCTCCGGCAACGAGCTCGGTAACCTTCTCCTTCTTCTTTCCTGCCACAGCATAGAGAGCTGTGATTCTTTCCTTGTCACCTGTCTCGCAGTTCTCAAGATCGGAACCCTCGACAAGTTTACCTGACATAACCTTGAAGTAAGCGACCTCACCGAGATGCTGCTCCACAGCTGTCTTATATATGAAGAGTGATACAGGAGCATCCTGCTTGCACTCATATGTCTTTCCATCCTTAGTGACGCAAGGACGCTCTGCTGGAGAAGCCGCTACGCGGATTGTGAACTCCATAAGACGCTTTACGCCGATATCTTTCTTTGCAGAAAGACAGAAGATAGGCATAACGGCTCCTTCGCGGATACCGATACCAAGACCCTTTCTGATCTCATCCTCTGAGAGCGAACCCTGCTCGAAGAAAGTCTCCATAAGGGTGTCGTCATACTCAGCGGCACGCTCGATGAGGGCATTTCTGAGCTCCTCAGCCTCGTCCATCTTGTCAGCTGGTATCTCGAGATCCTGACGCTTGCCTGTATCTCCTTCAAAACGATAATATTTCATCTTGAGAACATCGATGAAGCCGTCGAATCCAGGACCTACGTTTACAGGGTACTGAACTACTACAGGCTTGTTACCGAATGCCTCTTTCATAGACTCAAGAGTAGTCTCCCAACCTGCCTTCTCGCCGTCGAGCTGGTTGACAGCCACGATGAGCGGAATGCCATATTCTCTTGCATAGCGTGAGTAGATCTGAGTACCTACCTCTACGCCCTGCTGTGCGTTCACTACGAGAACACCTGTATCGCACACCTTGAATGCAGAAACAGCTCCACCTACGAAGTCGTCAGCACCCGGAGTGTCGATGATATTGAATTTAGTATCCATAAACTCTGCGTAGAGCGGAGTAGCATAAATGGATCTCTGGTTCATCTGCTCGATTTCGGCATTGTCAGAAACTGTATTCTTTCCTTCTACAGTACCTCTTCTGTCGATCACCTTGCCTTCATAAAGCATAGCTTCAGATAATGTGGTCTTACCTGCCTTGGTGCTACCAAGCAGAACCACATTACGGATGTTTTGTGTAGAATAAGTCTTCATCAGTTTTTGTGTTATTTTGTGTGTTAATTATGTTTCTCTCAGTGTCACTCAAGACACATCCTCGCAAATCTAAAAAAATTTTATCGCAATATCAACAAATTACCACATCTTTTTATCAGCAAATCTTCTGCTCCCCTTTTCGAAGCATATCGATCAGGTCCTCGCAGGAAAGGCCCAGTCTCTCATAAAGCATATTATCAAAAGCCACAGAGGCACTTCCGATGCGTTTATACAATTCCGAGAGTTCTTCCGCTCTGCGCTTGCGTCCGTAATCGGCATTAAATATCGCACAGACTTCTTCATACAATTTTTCCATACCACAAATTTTACCTGCAAATCTGACAGCCATCACCGACATTTCCAAGCATTCGGATCAAAATCATCGGAAAAAACAAAAGATTTTTCTTTTTTTTATGTGTTTTTAACTTTTCTTTGGTAAGTAATTCTTGCTATTCGTCGGAATTTCTTGTTTAAAGAGCATTATCAGAACCGATAATTTTGTCCAGACCAATACTATGAAAATGGACAATTCTTCTATAAAAGACAATATCCGCAAGGTCAGGAAGGCAAGAAAGCTCACCCAGGAAGAACTGGCTGACAGACTGGATATTTCCCTTACGGCGTACAGGGATCTGGAAAAAGGCAATACCAATATCGTCAATAACAATGTCATCAGACTGGCTGAGCTTCTGGATACCACCGCAGAGGAACTAGTCCTGGGATACCGTCCCGTACAGGCACCCGGCAAACTGCTGGAAGATGTACGCACCGAATATGGCGGAAAGATTGACACAATGGAAAGGAGAATCGCCGACCTGGAGAAATTGGTCCGGTCACTCGAAGAGACAATAGCTACCAAAAATGAAATCATCGCACTGCTGAAGAAATCCACCCCGGCAGAGAATTGATTCTGCTCTTGCGAAACTTGGAGCGATTGCGTAAATTTGCAGAATGCGCAATGAAACACATCTATTGAATTATCTCAATGCAGATCTGATCGAAGCAGGCTGCGACGAAGCCGGCAGAGGCCCCTTGGCAGGTCCTGTCTTCGCTGCCGCCGTCATTCTTCCTAAGGATTTCCATCATCCCCTGCTCAATGACTCAAAGAAGATGACGGAAAAGGCCCGCGAGACCTTAAGACCGATAATCGAGCAGGAAGCCATTGCCTGGGCAGTAGAAGAGGTCAGCGCAGAAGAAATCGACACTATAAACATACTGAATGCATCCATCATCGGTATGCAAAGGGCGGTAAGTCGTCTGAAAGTAAAGCCGGAGTTCCTTCTGATAGACGGAAACCGGTTCAAGCCTTTCGACGGCTATCCCTACCAATGCATTGTAAAGGGTGATGCCAAGTTCTCATCCATTGCAGCGGCATCAGTCCTTGCCAAGACCTACAGGGATGAATATATGAGGAAGCTGGCAGCGGAATACCCTGAGTACGGCTGGGAAAGGAATATGGGATATCCGACCAAAGAACACATCGAAGCCATCATTGCCCACGGCTATACTCCCCACCATCGCAAGAGCTTCCACCTGAAACAGTTGGAACCGACATTATTCTAGAAACAAAAAACATCATTGATATGAAAAAGATAATCAGCATCATCACAGCATTGACCATCTTCACAGGCAGTGCGATCGCCGACGAAGGAATGTGGCTTCTCCCGCTCCTTGAAAAAATGAACGGCAAGGCAATGAAGGAACTGGGCTGCGAGCTCACTCCTAAGCAGATTTATGACATAAACAATACATCCCTCAAGGATGCCATCGTACAGTTCGGAGGCGGATGTACAGGAGAGATCATCTCCAAGGACGGTCTTCTTGTGACCAATCACCACTGCGGATACAGCAATATCCAGAAGCTCAGCAGCGTCGAGCACGATTATCTGAAGGATGGTTACTGGGCAATGAACCGCGGGGAGGAACTTCCTTGCGAAGGCCTCACTGTAACATTCCTTGAATATATGCAGGATATCACAGGAATTCTTGAAAAGGTCGACAAGAAGGCCCGCAAGCAGTTCAAGGATGACGACGAAAAGGTTATCGAAGCGCTTTCGGCAAAGGTGGATGAGCTCATAAAGGAAGCTGAAAGGAATCACCCTCACTGCACAGCACAGGTCGAGACATTCTACAACAATAATGTCTATTATCTGATTGTATATAAGGTATATACAGACGTACGTTTCGTAGGAGCACCGCCTTCATCGATCGGTAAGTTCGGAGCAGACACAGACAACTGGATGTGGCCACGTCACACCGGAGACTTCTCAATGTTCCGCGTATATGCCGACAAGGATAACAACCCTGCGGAATATTCTCCTGAGAATGTGCCTCTCAAGGCAAAGAATCACCTGAAGATTTCTCTTGCGGGAGTCAATGAGGGTGACTACACAATGATAATGGGATACCCGGGGCGCACCACACGCTTCCAGACATCACCTGAACTTAAGTCGCAGATCGAGCAGAACGATATCCGTATCGCCGCACGTACCATGCCATCGAATCAGGCAGAGATGCCAACAATGCCTTCACCAAAGCACTTGAGACCATATATAAGATCGAGCTGACAAGTTTCGGACTGACATTTGACAGATTGGCTGCTCGTGCCATCAGAAACGGACAGGACACACTCGCGGCACTCAACACTGCATATGAAGCAATCGCTCCTATGTATGGTGATTATTCTGCCGGCACTGACCGCAAGGTGGCAAAGGCCTTGATGAAGCACTACCGTGACATAGCAGAGCCAGCTAACCACCCTAAGAATCTGAGCGAGGATTTCGCGACTATGGATATCGATGCTTTCGTGGACAATCTGTTCAATACCAGTGCGTTCACATCAGCTGAGGCCTTAAAGAAAGCCATCGATGAAAAGGGAGCTGAAGCGCTTGCTGACCCTGCCTGCACTGTGGGAATGTCAATATATAACGAATGTCTGCAAGCACAGATGCTGACAATGAAGTCCGCAGAGGATCTGGAAAAAGCCCGTCAGATATATACTGCAGGCCTTCTTGAGTGGAAAGAAGGAGAGCCTTCATATCCTGACGCAAACTTCACAATGCGATATACATACGGCACAGTAGGAGGATATTCTCCTAAGGATGCTGTGGTCTACAATCACTACACCACCCTTGACGGAGTGATGGAGAAGGAAGATCCGGACAATTGGGAATTCGTTGTTCCAGAGAAGCTTAAGGAACTGTGGAAGAATAAGGATTACGGCCAGTACGGCACAGCAGACGGTGAGATGGTGACCTGCTTCCTGAGCAACAATGACATCACAGGCGGAAACTCCGGCAGCCCTATTATGAATGCACGCGGTGAGCTCATCGGTCTTGCGTTCGACGGAAACTGGGAGTCAATGAGCAGCGACGTGATGTTCGAGCCTGATCTCCAGAGATGTATCAATGTGGACATCCGTTATGTGCTCTTTATCGTGGACAAGTTCGGTGGAGCAGGATGGCTTATTGATGAAATGGATATTGTAAAATAATCGTAAATATTGGCACGATGTTCCAGCGACCCCCGCCTCCCTATCGGGAGGCACCCCCTAGCCGGGGGTGGTATGTCGCTTCCACATCATTGCCAATATTTACTAATCTTTATACAAAATGGAAAATCAGATTAAACAATGGCTCTTTGAAGTGGAGCATCCTGCAAAGGGAGACAAGAATATAGTGGAGCTGGGAATGGTGGAGAAGATAGAAGCCGGTGATGGCAGCATTACCGTGACATTGGCCTTTGCCAAGCATCGTGATCCGCTTGCTGAATATCTTATCGGAAGCGCAAAGGCGGCGATCATCAGAAACGCTCCCGCTGGCACAAAGGTAGAGGTAAAGACCATCATTAAGGAAGAGGCACCTAAGAAGAAGCCGGGACTGGACCTTGGTTTCGAGGAACTTGCGAATGTAAAGCACATCATCGGAATCGCTTCCGGAAAGGGAGGAGTAGGCAAATCCACTGTTTCGGTCAATCTTGCCACAGCACTTGCACGACTCGGCTACAAGGTCGGACTCGCTGATGCAGATGTCTACGGTCCGTCAGTTCCTAAGATGACAGCCACTGAGGCAGAGATGCCGGACGCCATCGTGAACGGAGAACAGGAAGTGATTATGCCATTGGAAAAATACGGGGTGAAATGGATGTCGATCGGATATTTCGCAAAACCTGAGCAAGCACTTATCTGGAGAGGCCCTATGGCTTGCAATGCATTGAAGCAGATGATTCTTCAGGTGCGCTGGGGCGAGCTTGACTTCCTTCTGATCGATATGCCTCCGGGAACAGGTGACATCCACATCAGTCTTGTGCACGACATCCCGATGGAAGGAGCCGTCATTGTCAGCACCCCTCAGGATGTGGCTCTTGCAGATGTTGAGAAGGGAGTCAATATGTTCCGCAACGAAAGCGTCAACAAGCCTATCTTCGGTCTTGTGGAGAATATGGCCTGGTTCACTCCAGCTGAGCATCCGGATGAAAAATACTACATCTTCGGACAGGGTGGCGGACAGCGTATGGCAGACAAATACGGAATTCCTCTCCTGGGCCAGATTCCTATAGTCCAGAGCATCCGCGAAGGTGGTGACAATGGAGAGCCGGCAGCACTCAGCACCCGTCCGGACGGACTCGCCTTCATCAGTCTCGCAGAGAAACTTGCAGAGATATTGAACAGAAACTAGTCCGAGCGGTATGCAACCGATATTCGTGTGATGAGGCACCGTGGCCGGCAAATACGATAGCCGGCCACTCCATCAAGAGTGTGCAAGCTCAACCTGAAGGCTTGCATACTCTTGATGGCGCCTGCAGAAAGAAGACTGCACAAGATCCCTGTCACTTCAGTTTGAACTGGCTGGAATGTATTTTGGTGGATTTAAGAAATAATGTACCCACACCGAGACTGACATATATAGATTTTCAGAGATTGGCGTCTGCTTTGAGCTGCCGGATCCCGTACATTTCGGCAGCGATGCTCCCTATAGAATTTCCAAAGCACGAAAATGCCCGATTCCGTGCTTTGGAGGGCTAAAATCAAGGTCGAAAGCACAGAAATGGCTGATTTCGTGCTTTCGACCTATTATGATACTACCAGTGGGCTGCTTATGTCTTTTTCTCACTTTGAGATGGTCAATGTTCAATAAAACAAACCTTAGTCAATATTTTGATTTTAACTATCTTTGCGGCCGTTTTGAAAAACTTCGTAGTGTAGTATGCGTTTCGGTAGTCTAAGCCGTCAGCTGGCATCATTGGCCGGCCCGATTTTCGTCGAGACCCTGCTCGTGATGATGCTGGGTGCTGTCGACACCTTTATGCTCAGCCGCTATTCGGACAACAGTGTCGCGGCTGTGGGAGTGGTGAACCAGCTTATGAATCTGGTCTTCCTTCTCTTTGAGGTGATTTCCCTGGGAACTTCCATCCTTTGTTCTCAGTACATCGGAGCAGGAAGAAGGGACAAGGTGGTGCAGGTAGTGGGAATATCATTGCTGTTCAACCTGATTGCGGGACTGACCATAAGTCTATGCCTGAGTTTGTTTGCTGACGATATGCTGCTGATGATGGGACTCAGGCCGGACCTTATGTCGGAGGGATTCCCCTATATGAGGATTGTGGGAGGATTCGCATTCCTGCAGGCCATTTCGCTATCACTTTCGGCATCACTTCGAAGTGCGGACAAGGCCAAATATCCGATGTATGTGGCGATTGTGGTCAATATATTGAACATCCTGGGCAATTACACTCTCATTTTCGGTAAATTCGGTATGACGGCACTCGGAGTCGAAGGCGCTGCAATTTCCACATCCATATGCCGTTTCGTTTCTGTGGTGATTCTTCTGGTGGTGCTCTTCAAGAAGCATATTCCTTCATTTCCGAAGGAACTTTTCACCCCATTTCCTTGGATCGAGCTGAAGAATCTCCTGAAAATCGGCATTCCGTCGGCCGGGGAGCATTTCTCATACGCCCTATCACAGGTGGTGATATCATATTTCATCAATATGATCAGCAACCAGGCTCTGGCCACCAGAAGCTATGTGGTCAATATCGTGATGTTCACCTATATATTCGCTCTGGCTATCGCCCAGGGAGGAGCGATCCTGATCGGTCATCTGGTAGGAAGCAAGAAGATCAATGCGGCCTACACCATCGGAAAAAGGATAATGAGGCTGGGAACGACTACCTCGGTGACATTGGCCTTGATTACCGCTATCTTCGGAAAGCACATTCTGGGAATGCTGACCTCAGACCCTTGGATCATATCCACCGGAGCGGCAATCCTCTGGATCGAGATCCTGCTGGAAAATGGTCGCGCGCTCAATTTCTTCGGTGTAAACTCTCTCAGAAGTGCTGGGGACATCTATTTCCCTGTCATAATCGGAATCATAGTGATGTGGGGAGTACAGGTAGTAGGAAGCTACATTCTCGGAATTACATTCGGCTGGGGACTCATCGCAATGTGGGCCATATTCGCCCTTGACGAGAATATCCGCGGATTCATTTTCCTCCAGCGCTGGAACAGCTTCAAATGGGTCGGCAAAAGTTTTGTGGGCAGTAAATAACCATACCGCAAAGATATCGCACAACCAATTGGGAATCAACCCATTACACAATATGCCTGCTGTATTGCTTTACAGCAGGCATATTATATAATTCACTGGTAAAGAATCACTTAAGCGATACTGTTATTTAAAAAGAAGCTGTGCGAATGTGTTGAGATAATATCTCCAGTTGTACCATACGTGACCACCGTCACTTGCAAAGAGAGTGTACTCCATATCGTTCCTCTTGAGAATCTCGACCATTGTCTCTGTACCTGGCCAAGCGAAGTCTTCTGTACCGCAGCCGATCCAGTAGAGCTTGTAGCCGGCATTCTTGATAGCCTGCATCTGAGCATCCACATTCTCACCGTCACGCATACCACAGCTCATTGGGCAGATATAGTCGAATACTCCCGGGAAGAGCATTGTAGCAGCTGTAGTATGTCCGCCACCCATTGAAAGACCAGCAATAGCTCGTGCTGACTTCTTAGGTATTGCACGGTAATTCTTCTCTACGAAAGGTATGATCTCGGTAACGAGACTCTTTACATAAGCGTTTGCATTAGCTGGATCACGATAATTGACATCACTCACTGGGAGATTGAGAGTAACTGCAGCCTGCTGTCCTGGATTACCGTTAGGCATTACCACGATCATTGGCTCTGCAAGACCCTTCTCGATAAGGTTGTCAAGAATCTGGGCAGTACGTCCCATTGAAGTCCAGGCCTCCTCGTCACCGCCACCGCCGTGAAGCAGATAAAGGACAGGATACTTGGTCTTCTTAGAAGTCTCGTAACCGTAAGGAGTATAAACTGTCATTCTTCTGTTAAGACCGAGGAGTTCACTGTCATACCATACGTATGAAACAGAACCTCTCTTGTTTGCCTCGCGATAGTTTTGCGAACGCTCTCCATCTATGAGGAGCATACTGAGATAGCGTGTTCCGTCACGCTGAACAAGTGTGTTCACGGGATCGCTCATAGCCACTCCGTCAACGATGAAGTGATAAGTATAGATTTCAGGGGCTGGTGCAGGTATGCTGATTTCCCAAATGTAATTTTCACCTCTTCTGAGCTGAGCTGTGTCAAAATAACTAGGCATCCAAGAGCCGTAAAGCTTTACATCTGTAGCATATTCCGCCCTGAGACGAAATGTAACAGTGTCATTCTTAACTTCAGGAGACACAACAGAAACGCGACGGAAATTGGCAAGTTCCTGCGCATTGAGGGCCAATACCATAAAGGCAAAGGCCAGAATTGTAATGAATCTTTTCATATTAAAAGTGGTTTTAGTGTTTGTAGTTCACAAAAATAGATATATAAATCCGCAAATGGATTTTCTGAATTATCAAGATTTTGTGCAGATGTTCAAAAAAAAGCTGTAAGGCAGGTCTGCCTTACAGCTTTTATCTTAAATTCCCGACTAAGTCGGAGTACAATATATCAATTAGAGTCTCTCCAATTTCACTGTGAAGTGGCGCATAAGTTCAGTCTCCCATACGATCTTGACACCACGGGTAATCTCGTGACGACGGTCATATACATTCTTGAGAGCTGCTGCAATCACATCCATATGATTGTTTGTATAAACACGACGTGCGATGCAGAGACGGAGAAGGTCAAGACCTCCGAAACGGTTCTCACGAGTCACAGGATCACGGTCAGCAAGGATATATCCGATCTCGCAGCCACGTACACCAGCCTCGATATAAAGCTCGATAGCGAGAGTCTGTGCAGGGAACTCTTCCTTAGGGATCTGGTCGAGAACGCGGTCAGCATCAACGAAGAGAGCGTGACCACCTACAGGACGCTGGTAAGGAATTCCGTACTCATCAAGCTTAGCTGCGAGGTACTGAACCTGCTTGATACGTGTCTCGATAGTCTCGAGTTCGGTGTTCTCATCAAGACCTACAGCAAGAGCAGCCATATCACGGCCGTTCATACCACCGTAAGTAAGGAAGCCCTCGAATGGGATACAGAATCTCTTTGCTCCCTCATACCAATCCTCGTGACGTGTAGCGATGAAACCACCCATATTCACGAGACCGTCCTTCTTTGACGACATTGTCATACCGTCAGCAAGTGAGAACATCTCCTTGCAGATCTCCTTGATGGTCTTGTCACCGTATCCTTCCTCACGGGTACGAATGAAGTAAGCGTTCTCAACGAAACGTGCAGAGTCGAAGATCACGCGCTTGCCGTACTTGTCAGCGATTGCACGTACCTCGCGGAGGTTCTGCATTGATACAGGCTGACCACCTGCAGTGTTGTTTGTAACTGTAACGATGATGAAAGGAACGAGCTCTGCCTTCTCAGCGAGAACAGCCTCGAGCTTCTTAGGATCCACATTACCCTTGAAAGGAACCTCAAGCTGAGTGTCCTTTGCCTCATCCACTGTGCAGTCTACAGCGAAAGCCTTGCGGCTCTCGATGTGACCCTTTGTTGTGTCGAAGTGTGAGTTACCAGGAACGATGGCACCCGCTGTCACAAGGTGGCTGAAAAGAACGTTCTCAGCAGCACGACCCTGGTGAGTAGGGATTACATACTCAAAACCTGTGATCTTTGTGATAGTCTCCTTAAGCTGGAAGAAAGATGAAGAACCTGCATAGCTCTCGTCACCCATCATCATAGCAGCCCACTGACGGTCGCTCATCGCGCCTGTACCTGAGTCTGTGAGACAGTCGATATATACCTGATCTGACTTAAGCTGGAAGAGGTTGTAGTCAGCCTCCTTGATCCACTGTTCACGCTCCTCGCGAGTACTCTTGCGAAGAGGTTCCACCATCTTGATCTTGTACGATTCTGCAAAAGGTAATTCCATAATCATTAGTATTTTATAAGGTTATTATTATGATTTTTCTTTTATATAGCCTTCAAAGGTAATGATTTTTAATCAATAAATATAATTATTCTTAAAGTAATGAAATCATTGCTCAATGTACCGCTAAGGAATCCGGAATCGACACCTTATAGTATGTCGATCCGTATCCAGCCCAATATCCGTATCCGCTGCTGACATTCGAACGGATTTTCTTGCTTACAGGAAACAATGGATTTCTCGAAAGAGCCAATATATCCTCAAAATCCTCCCAATAGCAGAATGAATCATAATCAAGAGTACAGAATCTTATGAGCACACAATCTTCCGAAGAATAATAAATCTTGGATGCCGAAGAACCGAATTCCGGAGAAAATGCTCCTCGGACTATCACTTCCGCGACCTCATCCTTGATAACGGAATCATCAATGAGTCCTAAAAAGGAAGAAGTGTAGATACTGTCCTTATGCATTCTTTTAGTAAAGAACTTATAATAATCCTTGCTGTCGGGATCGTCTCTCAAACCTGCTCTGATGGAAAACTCTCCATCTGAGGAAGGCTGTACCTTCACCCATTCAAGGGGCTTGGACTCCGGGATAGTGGTCCGGGCTGTAACCGTCCTTTTACTATATTCTACAGTCAATGTGTATGTTTTTCCGGATTCTCCTTTGAGTCTGGACGTAGTATACACATAAGGTGGAAAATAATCATTATCCATCTTTCCAGTGAGCACGACATCTCTTTCTCCGTCCGAAACAGTGACCTTGGCCCACCTGATGATATGATCCTGCATTTCATCCCAATACCTGTAATCCCCTGTAACCGGAACGGTACTTGTCACTATGACTACAGGATAACCACCATCCTCGATCCATCCTTCTACAACTATCTGAGGCTCATAGTCATACATATCAGGAAACGAGCATCCGGCAGCTGTAATCAAAGCCAATAATATGATGATCAACTTCTTCATACTCAGAACTTATGATAATAAGAGATGGAAGGCATATATATCAAAGGTATGGATCCGTTGGAGAAAATGAATCCCTTATCATCCACAAACAGCTTGTACATAATGTCATTATACCTTCCAAGTACATTATAGATGGAAAAATTAACTCCGTTCTCCTGCCTGTCGTTCTTAATGAAGCTACAGCTTACCGACAGGTCAAGTCTAATGTACGGACGCATCCTGCGGGCATTGTGTTCGCCATACTCGGCAACAATCTGCCCTGAAGAAATATAGAAAGAACGGGGAGCAGTGAAGGGTAATCCGCTGGCATAGACAAAAGTACCTGAGTAACCCCATCTTCCTGACTGATAGGAAGCGACAACATTCAGATCGTGTATCCTTTCGTGATTGGCCGGATAGAGTCCCTGATACTCAGGATTGTCGAAACGACGCACGGCACGTCCCAATGAGTAATTGATCCATCCTGTAAATTTCCCGGACTGTTTGTGCAGCATCAGATTCACTCCGTAGTTCCAGCCCTTTCCTCTCAGAAGATTCTGATTCAAATCATACTTCGAAAGCAAAAGGTCCAGAAGATCACCCTTATATTCGATCTGATCATACAGTATCTTTCCGAAAGCGCCTGCCGAAAGAGACAATGCTCCATTGAAAAGCTCGGCTTCATAAGAAAGATCGGCATACTGGGAACTTTGAGGCCTGCCATATCTTCCGGAAAGTATCCAGAATTCCACAGGAAGTCCGATATTCGACAGACCTGTCTGGAATATATGCTGACGCCGCCATCCATATGCCGCCCTGAGCTTGCCGAACCGGAACATATCATAAGAAACAGCTATATCCGGAAGAACTCCCCAATAAGGTCTGGTATCCGGATTGGCAAAGAATGTTCCTTTGACAGAAGCTTCCATAGAAAGCCTGTCTGTAACCGGCAAAGTATATCCGGCAGACATAGAGACTTCTATTCCTTTCTGCAACGGAACAGAAGCATCACCCGAATTCAATACTCCTTCGATATGAGGGTTCTGAGGCATAACATCATACAGAACTGCCTCGGCAGCAGATTTAAATCCACCCCACCTGAGGTTTCCTTTATAACCGAAAGACCTGATATGAGAAGGTAACTGAGCGACAGCATCGTCCTGCACGACACCTACAAACGATTCATAGCCGGAATAAAAGGCTGTATGCCTGTGGCTGAAATCATCATCGTTGTGTTCCCAATGGACACCTCCCGCAAGATTTCCCCAATCCACAGAAAGATCCATATTGAAATTACGCTCTACAAGAGCTACCCTGTCGTTTCCAAAATATAGATCGAACCAGACCCGGTCCTTGTCAGTGGGAGTGTAAAGATACGTGAAATTCAAATCACCGAAACGGTACTCTAAATCACTGTCCATTACTTTCATCCAGCTATCATAAAGAAGATTGAGGTATGACCCTCTGGCAGAGAATCTTATATGAGATTTGTCACCAAGTCTGAAAGCTAAGGAACCTTGGGACGACATAAAGCTGGCGTCCAGCTCGCCTGTCACCTTCTTATCCAATGTATCAGGAAGGCTCATCATAACCCTGCCACCCAGACGGTTTGAAGGAGAGGATTCGGAATAGGTCATCCTCCCATAATGAGAAGGATTGAAGACTGAAAAAAGGCCAAGAAGATGATTGACCCCATACACCGGAATTCCACCTAATGATATGTCGTTGTGAGCATTGTCACAACCTTGTATATGAATGCCGGAATCACATTCGGAATTGGTCTGGACTGCCGGAAGCAGGCGCACGAATCTTATGGGATCGGTATTGCCAAGCAGCTTGGGAAGATTCTGGAGTTTACCGACATCTACATTGACTGCATCTTCATAAGAAGAACTAAGCATAGAGTTATGTCTTGCCGATACAAACGTCGTGCTGTCCAGATACATATATAACGAATCTGTTTGCGCCCCTGTCTCCGGCGCAAAAAACGGAGACAGAAAGAGCGCAAACAGTAAAACAAGTCTGAAAAAACTAGTCGAAATAATGCTCGAGCATTGTTTCATACAAATTCAGCCAGAGCTCGAAAGAGCTTTCAAGTCCTGTAAACGAGTCCTCATCAAAGTACTCGTAGAATGCATATTTCGATCCGTCTGGGAAAACGATTATAGGCTCAAGCTCATACCAGGTGTCTCCATAATAATCATCTTCCTCCACGAAATAATCCATTACTATTTCTGCCTGAAGCGAAGATGTCATATCATAATAGAGACCCACTTCAAAATAATTGTTTATATTGTCCAAAGCACGCTCCGCCTGATTATCATTTTCCGCATCCCAGAAATTCTCCACATTCTCAGCAAGGCTTACAGCATCCGAACACTTTCCTCTTACCTGAAGTTTTCCAAGAATATCCAGATAAAAGTCGAAATTCTTTGCAAGTTTACAATCAAGATAGGTATATGTGTCGTATCCGCCACTCCATTCATCATCCTCTGTAATCAATTCAGCCTTTACATCTCCGGAGAACTGTCCATAGACAATCACATCCTCTCCTTTCTTCAAAGCATATGTCACAGCTGCCTTTCCTGTTGCAGCATCATAACCGCTCTTGCCCAGAACTACCGAATGGCCGTCAATGGTGACTGTGGCAGTAATATGGAAGCAGTCCATAGTGATATCTACTCCATCTGCACTGAAACTATTCTCAAACACGAATACAGCCGAAGCAAAGTCCTTTCCGTTCTTTGTCACAGTGAGATTGATCTTT
This sequence comes from Bacteroidia bacterium, assembly GCA_021153285.1. Classification (GTDB taxonomy): domain Bacteria; phylum Bacteroidota; class Bacteroidia; order Bacteroidales; family UBA932; genus Cryptobacteroides. The sequence goes on along the minus strand of JAGKTT010000011.1, from coordinate 50,046 downwards.
TCAGGAACCTGCACCTCGAAATGGTAGTGATTCTTGCTGTGAACCATCACATAATCGTCCACCCAATATCCGTTCTGCTCATCCCAATATCCGTTATAATCCTCATAACCATATATATTTTCATAGGTATAAACGGCTTCAGTAGTCTTGCCCGAAGCATTGAGCTCCACTACATAATTGTCCTTGCCGAGAGAGAACACCACCTTGGTACCATCATAATCCTCGCAAGTGGCAGATGTAGCTCCGAGGGTGAGAAGTCCGTGAATATCAGAGAATTCAAGGAATGCCTCCACATTCCAGCTACGGTGAATCTCACCGTTCTTTTCTTCTTCTTTATCCTCAAAGAAGAACATTTCCTCACCACGTTCCTCGCAATACTCGAAGAATGGATCCCAATACGACTCATTTACATTATCGAGATAAGTATCTGCAAATTTATCTGCAAGGCTGAAAAATTCCTCGAACTCCGCAGCCGGATACTCATCCATAAAATTTTCTGCTACTTCTTCCAGCTTCAACTTCTGATCGTCCGGTGTCAAAACCTCTCCACCAGGATTTGGAGCAGGAGGATTAGGAAGAATCGGATCCGGATCCAGTGTCGGATCTGTCTTGCCGCAAGAAGCCATAGCAAATATTGCAGCAATCAAAAGAATTGTCTTTTTCATATTGTTATTTATTTAGAATCTGCAAATGTAATTATTTTATTGAAACCTTAGCGACAAATCCTCCACCAGGCATCATCCTGACATTGAGTTTTCTGTCTGCAGGAAGGTCGAGAATCACCTTCCTGTAGTCGCAGGCAGCACGGTCGGCATTGACTCCGTCTTTATAGAGTTCCACCTTATATTCTCCCTCTGGAAGGAAGCTCAGATCGAGGGTCAGTTCACGAGCTGACCAGTCTGTCATCGCACCCACATACCAGTCTGTTCCGCTTCTGCGGGCCATTGCGATATATTCTCCTACCTTTCCTTCGAGTCCGCGGGTCTCATCCCAAACTTCCGGTACAGCAGCAATGAAGTCTGTGCACTCCTTTTCCTTCATATAGTTAGAAGGAGAGTCGCAGAGCATATTGAGCGGTGAATCGAAGATAACATATTGGGCGAGCTGACGGCAGCGTGTACCCTGGCTCATTGCCTCGGAATTCACAGGACGATAGTTGCCGCGGGTGGCATTGCGCATTGCACCCTGAGTGTAATCCATAGGACCTGCCATCATACGGATGTAAGGAACAGTAACATCATATGTCACCTGATCGACTGTTTCCTGAGACCACTTCATCTGCTCCAGACCGTGAACACCCTCATAATTGACTACATTAGGGAAAGTTCTGTGAAGACCTGTCGGCTTGTATGTTCCGTGGAAATCCACCATAAGCTGATACTTTGCCGCAATCTCCGCAGCTCTGCGATGGAAATCCACCATAAGCTGATCGTCGTGATCCATAAAATCTATCTTGAATCCCTTGATTCCCATCTGAGAGTAATGCTTGCATACATTCTCCATATCGCGGTCGAAGGCATAATAGCCGGCCCAAAGGATAAGTCCGACGTTACGCTCCTTTGCATACGCGGCAAGTTCTTCAAGATCAATTTCAGGAATCACCTGTAAAAGATCAGCCTGAAGATTTACCGCCCATCCCTCGTCAAGAATCACATATTCGATTCCGTGCTCAGACGCGAAGTCAATATAGTATCTGTAAGTAGCATTGTTGATGCCTGCACGGAAATCCACACCATAAAGGTTCCAGTCATTCCACCAGTCCCAAGCCACCTTGCCCGGCTTCACCCAGCTCCAGTCCGTAGCAGGATCAGCTGGTGAAGCAAGTCTGTAGACCATATCATTGTCTGCCATCTGAACGTCTTCCTCAGACACAGCCACAATTCTCCAAGGGAAATAAGTCTCGCCCTCACACTCCGCGATATAATCCTTACGGTCCTTGACCAGCATCTGGAGCATATTGTGTCCTCCCTGTTCTCTTTCAGCAGGCAGCTGTGCAAAACGACCTTCAAGCTTCTTATCTGCGTCCCCATTGTAAATGTGCATTCCAGGATAATTGAGAAGGTCAGCCTCGGTAATTACGATCTTCTTGCCTTGAGGGCCGTCGATCATAATAGGAAGAAATGCCATACGGTCCTTGTTCCAGGCAGAAAGAGGGGTGTACTCATAAGTATTCTCGAACGAATTGAAGAACTGAGAATCCAGAGTCTGAGTATGCTGACAGACATAAGGGACCCACATATTCCAGTCCTGAGCGAAATTGAAATTAACGAATTCCTGCTCTATCTGATACGCGTCCTTAAGGTGCGATACGAACCTGTAGGCCATACCGTCATCATAGGCACGGAAGATCAGGGAGAACTTCTTGAACCTCAATGTCATTTCATTGAATTCATCCTTGACCTCAGCCTTCTTGTAAAGGACCGTCGGAATGGTCTGTGAAACGCTTCTGCGCGAAACTTTCCTGACCGGCTGGATGCCTCCGAAAATTTCACCGCCGGTAGTAGCCATCGAAATGACGGTCTTGTCCAGAAGAAGATCTTCTCCGTGGGTCAATGTGTAGGAGATACCCTCTCCGGCCTCGACATTCACCCGAAGTCTGCCATCAGGTGATTTCAGTTCGTAGTTCTTCGGTGCGGCAAATGCAGATATGGCAATGAGCAGTACCGCCAATGTGGTCATCAGTCTATGCATAATTATTGGTTTTTAGATTCCTAACTGTTCCTTCATCGAACGCAGCAGGTCAAAGGCCTGAAGCGGAGTCATATTGTTCAGATCTGCGCTGTCAAGCTGATCCTTGAGGGATGACAGGAGAGGGTCCTCCAGCTGGAAGAACGAAAGCTGGAGCGAACCGTCGCTCTCGACGCGACCTTCCTTGATATTGTACGGTTTGGTCATCTTGCCCTTCTTCGACCTGGCGCCCACTATCGCATTGTCCTCTGAGTCGGATACAATGCCACCAGAGGCCCTGTCGCCAGCTTCCAGAGCTGCGAGGGTCTTCTGTGCTGACTCCAGCACCTGCTTCGGCATACCGGCCATACGGGCCACGTGAAGACCGAAGCTGTGGGCCACTCCACCCTCCATCAGCTTGCGCAGGAAGATCACATTCTTTCCCACTTCCTTTACGGCAATATGATAGTTGCGGACGCGTCCGTATATTTCTTCCAGATCGTTAAGTTCGTGATAATGAGTAGCAAACAATGTCTTTGCGCCATCTCCATATTCGTGAATGTACTCTACGATCGCACGGGCAATCGACATACCGTCATAGGTCGAAGTACCTCGTCCTATCTCATCCAGAAGCACCAGTGAGCGCGAAGAAAGATTATGCAGGATCATCGAAGTCTCGAGCATCTCCACCATAAAGGTCGATTCTCCGCGGGATATATTGTCCGAAGCACCCACACGTGTGAAGATCTTGTCACAATAGCCGAGGACAGCATCCGAAGCCGGAACGAAAGAACCCACCTGAGCCATCAGCACGATCAATGCTGTCTGACGCAGAAGGGCAGACTTACCGGCCATATTGGGACCGGTCAGTATGATGACCTGCTGCTTCTCATTGTCCAGATATATGTCGTTCGGAACGAACTCCTCGCCGGCCTGCATCATTGTCTCGATCACCGGATGACGGCCTTGCTTTATATCAATGATCTTGCTTGAGTTCATCTTCGGACGGCAGTAGCGGTTCGATACAGCCAGATCGGCAAAGCCGCTGAGTACATCCAGACGAGATATTATGCGGCAATTCTTCTGGATCATAGAGATATTGGCCTGTATCTTTGCGACAAGCTCCGCATATATCTGAGCCTCAAGGGCATAGATACGTTCCTCTGCACCCAGGATCTTCTGTTCGTATTCCTTAAGTTCTTCGGTAATATATCGTTCTGCATTGACCAGAGTCTGCTTTCTGATCCATTCTTCAGGTACACTGTCCTTGTAGGTATTGCGGACTTCGAGGTAGTAGCCGAAGACATTATTGAAACCTATCTTGAGCGAAGAGATGCCTGTGCGCTCGATTTCGCGCTGCTGCACCTCGAGGAGGTAGTCCTTTCCGTGACGGGCGATCTTCCGAAGTTCGTCCAGTTCCTCATTGACCCCGGAAGCTATGACATCGCCCTTTCCGAGCTGGGACGCAGTCTCGGGATGCATTGTCTTTCCGAGATATTCCAGAAGTCCGGCACAGTCTCCCATCCTTCCGATCATATCGTCGAGGGCCTGCACTCCCTTTCCTGCGCAAAGCTTCATTATCGGCTCTGTCTGGCTCAGGCCACGACGGAGCTGCATCACCTCGCGTGGCATTATCTTACCCACTGCAGCACGGGAAATGATTCTTTCCAGGTCACCGATGTCGCCTATCATTGTCTGGATACGTGTCAGATCGTCCTGATTATCCACGAAATGCTGGACCACTGAATATCTGTCTTCCAGCTCCTGCAAGTCCATCACCGGCATTGAAAGCCAGGTACGAAGCATTCGGGCTCCCATCGGCGACGAACATTTGTCCATCACCTCCACGAGGGAAGTACCCTCCTTTCCTGCGGTAGAAGAGAATATTTCCAGATTACGGAATGTGAATCGGTCCATCCAGACGAACGCCCCTTCATCGATACGGGAAATAGAACATATATTGCTCAGTTCCTTGTGCTGGGTCTGTTCCAGATATATAAGCAAAGCACCGGCAGAAGTGATTCCAAGAGGGAAACCGTCGATAGCGAAACCTTTGAGCGAATCCACTCTGAGCTGCCTCTTGAGCTTCTCCACCGAGCTGTCGTATACGAAGGCCCATTCTTCCAGAGTGGAGATGTAGTAATGGTCACCGTATCTTTCCTTAGTGCCTTTTTCGTATCCTCTCGGCACGAGAAGTTCTTTCGGAGCAAATGAACTGAGAAGGGTGCCGATGTAGTCAAGGCTTCCCTCCGCCACCTGGAATGTACCGGTAGACACATCGAGAAAAGCTACTCCACATTTATCTTTGAAGAAAGTCAGACCGGCAATGTAATTGTGCTCCTTCTGTTCGAGAAGCTGCTCGCGAAAAGCCACACCCGGAGTGACCAGTTCGGTGATTCCACGCTTGACTATATTCTTGGTCAGTTTCGGGTCTTCAAGCTGGTCACAGACAGCCACTTTATAGCCCGAACGGACAAGTCTCGGAAGATATGTTTCAAGTGAATGGTGAGGAAATCCCGCCATCGGTATCGCTCCCGGAGTCGCACTGGAACGCTTTGTAAGCACTATGCCGAGAATCTTGCTGGCAATCAGCGCATCATCTCCGTATGTTTCGTAAAAATCGCCGCACCTGAACAGAAGCACTGCTTCCGGATGTTGAGCCTTCATTGCGAAGAACTGCTTCATCATAGGGGTTTCGGTCGGTTTCTTTTCTGCCATTTTTTCTGAATTTTATAATCTTACAAATTTACCGCTTTTTTTAATAAAATGAAAGTTTTAGTCATCGGAGGAGGACTAACCGCTGATAATCAATGGATTACGCTATCTGCGTGCCGGTAAAAGTGGAGCACGCAACTCGTACAAAGAGCTGATATACAAGATGTTGTGCTTCTCCTGTTTTTGTTCGTGGATTTTGCGTATATTTGCAGGATTATGAAAAGGGTGCTGATCATATCGTATTATTGGCCGCCGACAGGTGGTTCGGGAGTGCAGCGATGGGTGAAATTTGCCAAATATCTGCCGTCTGAGGGATGGCAGCCGGTGATTTACACCCCTGAGAACCCCGAGCAGCTTGCAGTGGATGAGTCACTTGCGGCAGAAGTGCCGGAGGATGCCGAGATCGTGAAGACCCGAATCATCGAGCCTTATGAACTGTACAAGAGGGTTCTGAGACGTTCGGGACACAGCAAGGAGGCAGTGGAGGTCAATCCGGTCAACGCCCAGAACAAATCCCTGCTGCAGAAAGCGGCAATGTGGATTCGAGGCAATCTCTTCCGTCCCGATCCCCGATGTCTTTGGATCGGACCGTCAGTGAGATTTCTGAAGAAGTACCTCGCAGAGCATCCCGTTGACCTGATAGTAAGCACGGGACCACCGCAGTCTATGCATATGATAGGCCTTCGACTCTCTCGCGAAACAGGGATTCCTTGGATCGCCGATTTCCGGGACCCTTGGACCAAGATATTCTATTTCAAGCACTTATCAATGACTTCTGCCACTGAAAAATGGCATAGGAAGATGGAGAAGAAAGTGCTGGACGAAGCTTCGGCAGTGGTAGCTGTATCCCCATTGGTACAGCAGGAATTCCAGGAGATGACCGACACTCCGGTAGAACTTATAACCAATGGCTTCGACGAATGTGATTTCTCGTCGGAACAGTGTACGGAAGCATACGGCGGAGCATCAGAGGAATTCATAATCACGCACACGGGACTCTTTGCTGCTGACGGCAATCCGACCGTCCTTTGGGATGTGCTTGCAGAAAAATGCCGGACTGACGAGATCTTTAAGAAACTATTGAGAATCAAGCTTATAGGAAAGACTGACGACCAGATTCTCAAAGCCCTGACAGACAGAGGACTGGAAGATTCGATGATCAATATGGGATATCAGCCGCACTCCGTAGCAGTCGAGCAGCAGAGACAGGCCTCCCTGCTCATCCTTCCGCTTAGAAAGGAACCTGAGTATAAGGCAGTCCTTCCGGGAAAGCTTTTTGAATATCTCGCATCGCAGAGACCGATCCTCGGCATAGGACAGACTGACGGGGCAATGGCAATGATCGTGAATGAGACCAGAACCGGAACCGTCATTGACTGGGAAGACAGAAAAGGATTGACTCAATATATTGAACAATGCTGGGAGGGGCATCTTGAAGGAAGGCTCAGCACTGAAGGAGCGGATCTTTCACGATTCACCCGTCGCAGCCTGACCCGCCGGATGGCCGGACTTTTTGATAGAGTGGTGATTCCCGATCAGGTCGGGAATGACGGAAATATCTGAATGAAATCAAGATAAAATTATAAACAAATATCGTCATAGCCGGCTCGACCGGTAATCTACAGAAAAATGAACAGACAATTATTGAAAAACATCGGAATCTATGCAGGAATCTTCCTGCTTTTCGTAGTATTGGCTTACGGATACACTCCTCAGGTACTTGATGGTAAGATAGTGAACCAGAGTGACATAGCATCGTGGAAAGGTATGGCCAACGAGGCTATGACATACAATAAGGCCAATCCTGACGATCCTACAGCCTGGACCAATTCGATGTTCGGCGGTATGCCTACCACAGCCACCATCGACAGTTTCGAAGGGGACTGGACCGACGCAATATATGACTTCCTGCTTACAGGAAAACGTCCTGCCAGCTACCTGCTTCTGGCCCTGATCGGAGGCTTCCTGCTGATGCTTTCACTCGGAACAAGCAAGGTTATGGCCGTAGCGGGAGCAATCGCAATTGCATTCTGTTCATACAATATGCAGATCATCCAGGTAGGACACAATACGAAGATGCAGGCCATCGCTTACTTCCCTTGGGTGCTGGCGGGAGTGATATTCACTTACCGCGCAGCGATGAGATCCGGTTCTGTCATTTCGAGCGAGCGACAGCGAGACGAGAAATATCGTTGGCTGCCGCAGACAATATTGGGCGCAACCCTATTCGCATTCGCCCTCAGTATGCAGATAAAGGCCAATCACCCTCAGATCACCTACTACCTCGCCATCGTCATCTTTGCATACGCCATCGGCCTTTTCATCTATCTGTGCATCAAGAGAAAAGATCTCATCAAGAGATTCTTTGCCGCATCGGCATTCCTGCTGGTTGTAGGCTGCATCGGCATCGCCACCAATGCGAACAAGCTCATTCCGACATACGAATATTCGAAATTCACAATGCGTGGCGGTTCGGAACTCTCCTCAGACAGCGACAGCCATAATGCGAAGGGACTTGACCTGGACTACGCCACAGCCTGGTCATACGGAATCAATGAAATGCCTAATCTCCTGATTCCTAACTTCAATGGAGGAGCATCTTCCGGAGAACTCCCGCTGGATTCCGAAACAGGAAAACTCCTGAAGATGGCCGGTCAGCAGAACCTGAAACAGACGATGAAGCACCTGCCTCTGTATTGGGGTCCGCAGCCATTCACCGCCGGTCCGATGTATATGGGAGCCATCACCATCTTCCTATTCATCCTCGGACTCATCCTCTGCAAAGGACGCGAGAAATGGTGGCTTGTCGCCGCTGTAATCACCACTGTCTTCCTTGCCTGGGGCAATCATTTTATGTGGTTCACCAAGCTCTGGTTCAACTACGCCCCTATGTACAATAAGTTCAGGACAGTGTCAATGGCATTGACAGCCCTGCAGGTGCTTCTTCCTATGCTTGGATTCTATGCCCTAGACAAGGTGATTAAAGAAAAATACAGCAAGAAGGAATTTATGAAGGCCGGATATATCGCATATGGAATCAGTGCCGGATTCTGCCTTCTGTGCGTACTTATTCCTGGCATTGCCGGAACTTTTACAGGTGCCTCGGATGCAGGAATGAACGAGATGATCGTGGATGCTCTTGTCACTGACCGTCAGACACTTATGACTAAGGACGCCATCCGTTCTCTCATATTGATATCCTGCGTATTCGGACTGCTGGTATGGGCATTCAGGACCCCGAAGACAGACGCTGTGGGAAAGAACGGCTCGTTCGTACTCAAAGGAAGACTGACAATAGCAGCAGTGGCCGTGGCATTGCTGGTATTCTTCGACCTCGCCGGAATCGGAAAGAGATACCTCAACAAGAGTCATTTCATCACTCCGAAAGATTTCACCGCACATTATGAACCACGCCCTGTAGACGAGATAATCCATCAGGATACAGATCCGGACTACCGTGTCCTCGACCTCAGTGTAAACACTTTCAACGACGCCATCCAAAGCTATCACCACAAGTGTATCGGAGGATACAGCCCTGTCAAGCTCCAAAGATACCAAGACCTCATCGACAGATATATAACCAAGGAAATCAGAGATATATATGGCGCAATGGAAGGTGCGGCGACCGTACAGGAAGTAGCGGAGGCACTGCCTGAAACAAAGGTGGTGTCAATGCTCAACGGCAGATACATCATCCTTGACGGCAATATTTCTCCAGTGGTCAATAAACACGCCTACGGCAACTGCTGGTTCGTGGATTCCTACATTCCGGCAGCCACTCCGGATGAAGAAATCGCCTTCCTTGCTCATACCGACCTGCGCAATACCGCAGTGATCGGGGACGATTTCGCCTGGGCTCAGGATGCGATTGTCCGTAATTCTGCAGATAATAAAAAGAACCCAATCGCGACAGAAACTGTCAGTGAAGAAAACAGAGACATAACTGTCATTGCGAGGAGCGATAGCGACGTGGCAATCTCCCCACAGATCCAGCTGACCCACTACGCCCCTAACGAACTCCGCTACTCATTCAGCACCGACATCGAGCGTGCTGCAATATTCAGCGAAATATATTATCCAAAAGGATGGAAGGCCTGGATCGAGCCGGCAGGAGCCTACGGAGAAGTCCGTAACGGACACTATCATCCAAGCGGTGAGGGACGTCCTATAGAGCTTTTCCGTGCAGACTGGATACTCCGCGGAGCAATGATCCCATCGGGCGAAGGCCAGCTCATAATGCGATTCGAGCCTGACTCATACCAGGTGGGAGAAGACATATCCCGCGCAAATTCGATCGCCCTCATCCTCCTGCTCGTAGCATCCGCCGCCGGAATGATCATCTTCCGCCGGAAGAATGGTGAAGCGTAAAACGGAATCGCCTGCTCCATTTGCAGCAGGTGATTCAACACGTAGTGCTGATAATCAAGAGATTCCCGTTTGCTCTTGATATTAACCGATGAGTCCGGAAACAAAGATCGCGATGATGGCGAGAGGGCAGACGAATCTGATGAGGAACCAGAGCACTCCGAAAAGTTTTGCATTGCGGCTGAGGGTGCCTCCGTTGGTAAATTCATCATAGACGTCGGTCTTCTTGAGTCTCCAGCCGACGAAGAGGACGGTCAGGAGGCTTCCGAGGGTCATCAGGATATTGGAAGAGAGATTGTCAAAGAAATCAAAGAGATTGCCTCCATCTATCTCTATGTGCGAGAGAGGTCCGAATGAGAGCGAACATACAGCTCCTATCACCCAGCAGATGATGAAAAGCACGATACAGGCCGCTATTCGGGAGAATTTCTTTTCCTCTACGAGATAAGCTACGGCCACTTCAAGCATTGAAATCGATGATGTAAGGGCTGCAACAAGAAGGGCGAGGAAAAAGAGGATTGCTACCAAACTGCCTGCAGGCATCTGTCCGAAAACTAATGGAAGGGTCTCGAAAACCAGACCCGGACCGGACTGAGGGTTCAGTCCAAAAGCAAATACCGCCGGCATTATAGCCACTCCTGCAATCATTGCAAACATCAGGTCTGAAACCGCTGTGGCAGTGCTTTGGAACATTATATTCTCCTTCTTGTCCACATATGAAGCGTATGTCATTATTGTTCCGAATCCAAGCGAAAGGGAGAAGAATGCCTGCCCGAGGGCAGCGGCACAGGCTTTTGCATTGATCTTAGAGAAGTCCGGATTGAAGAGATATTCGATTCCTTTCTGTGCTCCCTCAAGTGTCAGCGAATAGATGGCAATACCGATGACAATGAAGAAGAGCAGAGGCATCATCACCTTGCTGAACTTCTCGATACCGTCCTTGATTCCGACAACGACAATAAGGGTGGTGACCAACAGGAAGCCGGTATGTGCAAGAAGCGGAGCCCAGGTCGAGGTCACAAGATCGGTGAACATTGTATTGACACCAGATGCTCCGGTAAAGGAGAATGTGCACGACTTCAGGAGATAATCTATTGACCATCCTCCTATTACACTATAGTATGACAGAACGACCAGAGGGACGATTATTGTGAAGAGTCCTACCCAACGCCATCCTGATCCTCCGGACAGGTCTCTGAATGCGGCATAAGCGTTCTTCTGGCTTCGGCGGCCGATCACGAATTCCGAAATGAAAATCGGAAGACAGATGAGGAAGCTCAATATGATATATACAATTATGAATGCTGCACCTCCGTTCTCTCCTACAAGATATGGAAAGCGCCAGAGGTTTCCCAGACCCACAGCCGAGCCTGCCATTGCTACAAGGGCGCCGAAACGGCTGCCGAAACTGTCTCGTGACATAGTATTATATATTACAGAGGAGGTCAAATAACTATCCATCAGCAACTTACTGCATCTACGTGCATACCGACGGGGAGCACCCAGATACGGCAAGCTATTGATTATTAACAACTTGAATAAACCCTCTTATAGGTTATGAATTCAAAGTCAAAGCCGGATTCGTCGTCGTGGAGCATTTCCGAACGTTCTTCCACCTGCCAGAGGGAAGGGTCAATCTCAGGAAAGAATGTGTCTGCATCTTCGATTACGGTGTGGACGTGCGTGACGATGAGGCGGTCTGCTTCTGCTATGGCCTGAGCGTATATCTGCCCGCCGCCGATGACAAAGCAGCCGGGAGTTGGTGTCGTCATTGTCGGATCGACCATCAATCCTTGCTCTGCCACTTTATATGCTTCCGCTAAAGAAGATACGACAATGACGCCTTCAGGAGCTGTGAAACCTCTGGATATCACGATGTTTGTACGCTTCGGCAGAGGACGGCCAATGGATTCGAATGTCTTTCTGCCCATAATTACCGGACATCCTGTGGTAGTGCGCTTGAAGAATTTCAGGTCTTCGGAGATATGCCACAGGAGGGCATTGTCCTTACCGATGGCGTTATTGTCCGCTATTGCTACGATTATGCATTTTTCCATTGTAAGATGGTATTATAGATTCTCACGCTCGCTGTGCTCGCTCAGAATGACAGTAAAGAGAAGCTTATTCAATATGACAATAAGGATGCTTGTTCTCAATTGGAATGACAATAGTCTGGTTTATTTGTCATTCTGAGAAGCCTGCAATGCGCCGTAAGAATCTCAATATAGTATCAGACCGCAACTGGTGCAGGGATTCGTGGATACGGGTCGTAATCGACGAGCTCGAAGTCTTCGTATTTGAAGTCGAAGATGTTCTTGACGTCTGGATTGATCTTCATCTTCGGGAGGGCGCGAGGCTCACGGCTGAGCTGGGTCGCCACCTGCTCGAAATGATTGACATAGATATGAGTATCTCCTGTAGTGTGGATGAATTCTCCCGGCTGGAGACCGCATACCTGTGCGATCATCATTGTCAGGAGGGCGTAGGAAGCGATATTGAACGGGACACCGAGGAAGACGTCAGCGCTGCGCTGGTAGAGCTGGCAGGAGAGTTTTCCGTCAGCGACATAGAACTGGAAGAGGGAGTGACAAGGCGGGAGGGCCATCTTTTCCACTTCAGCTACATTCCAGGCAGAGACGATCATTCGGCGGGAATCCGGATTGTTCTTTATCTGGTTTATTACATTTGAAAGCTGGTCTATGGTGCCTCCGTCGGGAGTCGGCCAGCTACGCCACTGGTGTCCGTAGACCGGTCCGAGATCACCGTTTTCGTCAGCCCATTCGTCCCAGATCGTGACTCCGTGGTCCTTGAGGTATTTGATATTGGTGTCTCCGGCGATGAACCAGAGAAGCTCGTAGATTATCGATTTCAGATGGACTTTCTTTGTGGTGAGAAGTGGAAAGCCTTCACTGAGATCGAAGCGCATCTGATAGCCGAATACGCTCTGGGTGCCGGTACCGGTGCGGTCGGACTTCATTGTTCCGTTGGTGCGGATATGTTGGAGTAGATCTAGATACTGTTTCATAAATTGGGTTTTGAGATTGCCACGTCGCTGCGCTCCTCGCAATGACAGGAAAGACTCCTCGCAATGACAAGAGAAGTTCCTGATAATGAGAAGAAACGATTCTCGTTATGAGAAGGAATGTTCCCAGTAATGCTGAAGGAAAGATTCTAGGTCAAATAGGGATGAGGGTTATGAATTAACGTACTGAAAATGCGAAGATGATGGCTTCTTCATAGACTTCACCAGGGTAGAGGACACAGTCCGGATAATCTTCCTTGTTAGGTGCGTCAGGATAGTTCTGACATTCGATTGCTACACCTTCATAGTCCTGGTAATCGTGACCGTTCTTTCCTGCAGGACTACCTGTGAGCCAGTTTCCTGTGTAAACCTGCACGCCGGGCTGGGTGGTGTAAATAGTAAGAAGTCTGCCGCTTTCAGGGGCATAGAGTTCACCGCAAAGCTGAAGCTGTCCGGGTTCTGCTCCGTCGATTACCCAGCAATGATCATATCCCTTTCCTATCTTGAGTGCTTCGAAATCGGCATTGATGTCCTGTCCGATAGGCTTAGGATTAACGAAATCCATCGGTGTGCCTGCTACAGGCTCGCTTTCACCGAGAGGAATCTGAGTAGCGTCTGTAGGAAGATATTCGGAAGCATTCAGCATAAGGGTATGTCCGAGGATGTTGCCGTTACCTTCGCCATTGAGATTGAAATATGCGTGATTTGTAAGATTCAGGACTGTAGGGGCATCAGACTCTGCTGTGAGGGTAAGACGAAGTTCATTCTCTTCTGTCCAATCATAACGAGCTATGGTCTTCAATGCACCGGGATATCCCTGCTCTCCATCCTCGGAATAGTAAAGGAATTCCACGCCACCTTCGTGCTCGCGACTTTCCCAGACTTTGTTCTGGAAACCTTCCGGACCTCCGTGGAGGTGGTTAGGGCCATTGTTTACCGGCAATGTATATTCAACTCCTTCGAGGGTGAATTTTCCCAAAGCCACACGGTTTGCATATCTTCCCGGAATCTTTCCCATACAAGGACCGTCACCGAAATAGCTTGCAGCTTCTGCATATCCAAGGGCTACATCTGCGAGGTGTCCATCCTTGTCTGGAACCACTACAGATACGATTCCGGCACCGATATTGGTCAGCTGCACATAGGCTCCACTCTCATTTTCAAGGGTATAAAGAAGGATCTCCTTACCACAAGGGGAGGTACCCCAAATTTCTTTCGTCAATTTCATAATATGTCGTTTTAATCTATTTCACGATAAAGATTCCAAATTTAGAATTTATATCTGAGATTGACAAACCCATTAAGTGATCCTCTCCCGCCTAAAGGCCGGGAGCATCTGTGACACCACGGAACTTTTCCTGCTTCGACCTGTCACTGCTTCTTAGGCCAGCAAGCTGGCGGTCGTCCACAGTAGGACAGTCCACAGGCGTGACTTCCCGCCGATCCGACGGTAGGGTCATGCGAAGACCAAACGATTTGATATTTACTGACGCATTGTAATCACGGTCATGAACAGAACCGCAAGACATACAGCTCCACTTCCTGTCGCTGAGCTTCAGACGACGGTTGACCTTTCCGCACGCGGAGCAGGTCCTGCTGCTTGCGTCCCAACGGCCGATGCGTATCAGGTTGATGCCCTCCCAGCGGCACTTGTACTCAAGAATGGAATAGAACCTGCCGATGCTTGCATCCGCGATGCTGTAGGCAAGATGGTGGTTCCTGAGCATGCTCTTCACGTTCAGGTCCTCGATGCAGATGGTGCGCACTTGGCTGTCGTGCGTCAGCTGATAAGTGACCTTATGGATATAGTCGAGCCTTTGGTTGGCTACTTTCGCGTAAATGCGGGCGATGTGATGCTGAACCTTCTTCCAGTTGGCAGATCCCTTCGTCTTATGTCTCAGTTCCCGCTGATAGTGCTTCAGACGCTTCTCTGCAGCTTTGGCAAAATGAGGGGTGGCAAACTCGCGTCCGTCGGAACAGACGGCAAAGGTCTTCACGCCGGTATCGATGCCGATGGTAGTGGATACATCGGCCTTGCTGCAGGGCTTCTCGCTGATTGCAGTATCCACCAGGATGGAAGCATAGTACTTCCCGTCGGGATTCATCGAAACGGTAACGTCCTTGATCTTGCCGAAGAAGCTTCTATGCAAAACGATAGGGATATCCTTGCACTTCGGGATGCTGAGAGTCCTGCGCTTCCAGTCGACGGAGCAGTTCTGAGGATTGTGGAACGACTGCCTATCCTTCTTTCGTTTGGGCAGAGGATGATTCGCACGATGTTCCCACCAGTTCTTGAAGGCGTCAGCAACCTGCTTGACAGCGTACTGAAGCGACTGGGAATTGACCTCGCCGAACCAAGGATATATCTCCTTCAGGGCGACAAGTTGAGTCTTTGCTCCATAGAAGTTTACACCGACACCTGCTCCGCACCACATCATCGACATATAGTCGAGCGTGCGGTTGTATGCCACGCGGCAGCAGCCGAAGCTCTTCGAGAAGAACTCCGCCTGTTCCGCAGTCGGATAAAGCCGGTATTTGTAAGCTCTCAGCATAGTACAAATATACTCATTTTATGCTCCGCTGTCAAGCAGAAAGAGCATCAAAATGAGCAAATACAATGCTTCGACACACTCGACATACAATGTGGGATATCACATCGTGTTCTCACCAAAGTACCGGTACAACAGCTCGTCTGCCGTCTGAAAGGATATACCTCGTATCTCATACGGAAGGAATTCGCATACCTGCGGAAATATCCGTAACTGTGGACACGGTCCTACTTCGTGGAGACCGTCGGACATATCTCGGAAAAGACCGTGGTGAATTATATAGAACATCAAAAAACAAATTTCAACGCCCTTTCATCTCCCGACTAAAGCCAGGGAGGATTCCCGGGCGATTCTCCTAAAAGATAAGCTATGACTTTATGGCCCCTGAAAGTTTTTCCCACGCAATCCAGACCTTGAAACACGCTCAGGACTGCTCTACGTTTTTCGTTAATGATTCGTGTGTTCTAAGGTTTCAGAATCGCAGCAAAGGTGAAAGCGAGAATACGGAAAGCCCGATAGGGCGCCTATGCCCCCGGGGGCTGTCGTCACTAGACGACTGGGGGATAATAGAATATAGCCACCCCGTCCTAAAGGACTCAGCCCAGGGGTGGCTATTGCTGAACGATGTATTTGGAATATCAGGCTGCTATTGTAAAGGTTCCAGAATAATTGGACCTGAGAAATCGTTTAGTGTATTGAGGTTTGTGAAAGTCCTTATGTATGTGACGCCATCCTCAACATACTGGAAGTTCACTCTATCTGTCATCCAGTCGTATCTGTATTCGCTTCTGAGTCGGAGCTCGAACTGACCGCCGTCAGATACAGATACTGTACCGATACGGTTATATGTAGACTCCATTTCGAACGGAACGAATGATCCTGCAGGAATGTTTCTTACCTGACCATCTTTGAGATACTGAAGGGTTCCGGCGATCGAACTGTTCTGCACCCTGAATCTCTTCTGATAGAATACGACCTTTGACTCATCGGAACTGATTACGATATCACCAGCTGAAACGATGCTCTTTGTCTTGAAAGGAATGCATTTTCTTTCACCATTCTGATCTGCAGCCGCTTCTGAATCCACATTGGCTTTAAGAGTTCCGAAAGTCCTCTCTACATCTCTGGATGCGTCTACGTGATACACAAACCTTCCTGGTTTCGAAGGGTCTTTTGTCACCTTTCCGCTCTTGTAAAGATCACTGGTCTCGTCGATTTCGAGCATAGGAGCATCGATATAGATGTCGAATGCTGTACCGAAAGGATCTACCGATACCTTCTCACCATCAGGAAGAACATTTCCACTATTATCCGGAAGAGAGTGTGTGAAACTTGTGACATCGAACTCTATGTTGATGGTCATTCCCGGAGCATAGTCAAGAAGTACATCATCCACTACTTCCTCGTTTTCTCCCTGAACATTGGTTCCTGTTCCATTGACTGTGGCAGCAAAGTGGAACGGATGATATGTAGCAAGCTCGAAAATACAAGACTTGTACAGACCGGTACCTGTGTTCTTTCCGCCCGGTGCCACATATCCGCTATGTTCCAATTCACCTGCTGCTCCAGTAGTTACCGAAGGTGCGCCGAATACATTCGATGCAATACGGACTACCTCGTCAGCCTTAGGCTTATTTGTCTTGAGGTGGAAGGTCGCACCGTAATCTGAGGTTCCTTCAACCGAATTTCTGAAGAATCCCAATACTCGACCGCCTGTGGCAGACCAGTTGGCAGGATCCAATCCCTTATAGAAATCAAAGTAGAAGTCTCCGTTATGATCGTGGTTATGATCCAGGTTCTGAGAGTAGAAAAGGAATTCATCCACATTGTAACCTCCTGCCGGATCGAAATCAGCGTTTGGAGATACATATTTGAAGTGGGTTCTTTCTCCCTTAGGGTTAGTGAGAGTGAGGTCGGCTCCATAAGAAGAATCCACTACTCTACCCAGATGTGAAACGAATTCCACTGGTGCATTGATCTTCTGAGGCACAAGATAGTAATAGATGTACTCATCCGCAGGCATAGCACCGGCATAAGACCTGAGATTATGGATAAGGATTCTTGTATCTACCGCTGTCTGGAATGTAGCTGTCTTTGTAAGACTTCTGAAATGAGGAGCCTCTATGGTTACATTTACTGTGCTCTGGTTCTGATGCTTGAGGATTGTTTCCAGATATGCGCGCTGCATACCGGGCTCAGTCACGGTCAGGACATATTTGTATCCGATTCCGTTATCTTCTCCATATCTCGGATCATCTTCCCTTATCACAGGAAGTATCATTCCTGAAGCGTTTCGGATGTCCATATCGTTGACTGAAAGAAGCACATCCATAGGGAAAAGCTCTGCAGGACAATCCTCTGGTACCGAGAACATTACAGTCACGTTCTCACCTGCTTCCTCACCATAGATATTTGTAGTGATCCAGGCTGGCTCAAAATTCTGCTCCTTTACAGTAATGACCTTTATCTTTCTTGTAAGACGGCCATACTTCACGAACAATGTACCTTCACGTTTCTGAAGTTCTCCCATCTTATTAAGAGTGATCAGGATCGTTCCTTCACCTGTAGAAGGGTCGAAATGATGAGTGAAGTTGGACAATGCGACATTATTTCCATCCATCCACGAAACCTGAGCCTGTGACGGAGTTGTACCGTCCATATTCTTTACAGTATAATGTAGATAATAGGTGTTAGGTTCCTTGAATTCCTCTTCACCGATGACTACATAAGTCTTGTCCACTGCCAAAGAGTTCCTGCTATCCTCGATCTTCGAGATATTGTCAGAAATAGACACCCATACGTTGTTTGTAGCCGGAGCCTCAAGAGCCTGCTGGAATGTCGGCTGGCCATAGTACAGTTCGCCTACCACATTGACAGTATAGTGATGGTTTCTCATAATCATTACATTATCACCATTCTCATCGATGAGAGAGATGCGGTAATAAAGATCCGGACCACCTTTCTGAGAACCTTTCAATATGAAATCTACAGGATCTGCTGCAGTATTCTCGGTTTCAAAGATATATTCTACATCACTTGTACGTACATCGAGATAATCACCGAGCTTAGCCCTATTGTCAGGGAGAGTGACGAACGGAGATGCTATTGTAGGAGCAACGAAACCGCCGTGATCCGGGCTGTATGGTGCCACTGTACCGAATGCATTGGAATTCACTACAATCCATCCTTTCTCTTCGAAAGACACGGAAGAATCGATATTCAGGCTGATCTTTGCCTGATTACGGAGAAGTTTCACAGGAGAAGGATTTGAGACTGTGAAGTCGGTAATTGATTTCCTTGCCCAATAGATCATACGTCCTGCTGAAGCCTCAAGAGCTGCCATTACATCGACCTCTGACATTCCGCGATAGTCATCCTCGCGGAAATATGTCATATTCTGATTACCCACGAGCTGAACGGTCTCAGTGTAGTCCGGAACTGAAACAGAGAAGGTTCCTGCCAATGAAGGATTGTTTCCATCACTGACGATATCAGCTGTCACAGTGGTGATGAACAGACCGTTCTTATCAAAGCAGAAAACACTTATCCTCTGTACACCACCGCCATCAGGATCGACAGCCTTGGTCTGCACGATGTCCATATCAGGGACCTCGACGCTTACATTCAGACGGATCAGACCATCCTCTATAGGTGAGGTTTCCGGCAATAGCAAATCCTCTCTCTGACAGCCTGCACTCAATGCCAGAATTCCCGCAAGGGCGATGATGATATTTATAATTCTTGTTCTCATATCTTTGTTTTCTACTCTATATTATTCATTAGCTTTGCTCTGTCCGAATCCCAGGGAATCAATATACATCTCGGATGCATCGAAGGAAGTATCCGTCATTATTACCTGTAATTCCTGTTCCGACTGTTCCGGATGCGCAGAAATAGTATCGTCCACCAAGCACTACATCCATTACTTCAGATTTTGTCTGGAACTTTACGATGATTCCGATTTCCGCAGCTGTAGGGAGTCTCCAGTCTGTAAGGTGCACCACTTCACCGTTTTCATTCACATAAGTCTCAGCATATTCCTTGCAATGTGTCCTTGCTCTCTTACGGTTAGACTCGGTATCTCCTCCGGAAGAATAGACCGCACCCAGCTGGGAAGCAATCATAAATGACGGAGAAACCAGTTTTGAATTTTCAGTACTGTTGTCAGTATATCCGTCAACATCCTGCATAGGAATTCCCACGACATATGTATTTGATGAGGAAGTAATGTTCACGTGATACATTCTTGCATTATCAAGTCCATCTATAGAATTCTTGCTCATACTCGGCGAATTTCCGAACTGGCTGTATGAATAGAAATGTATATCCGATGTACCGTCACTATTCTGATCCGCCACTTTAGATGTAAAGAAATAATCGTCTCCTGTACCTGTGCTATAACTCCAACTACTATTTGACCACGAAGCACTTACATACCTGTCACCCTTATATTGGTAAGTTGTCGGATAAGCATTGGTATTTTTAAAGTCCGTTCTATATGAGTAATATGCCTGCTGGTTTGTTATGTATTCCAAAGGGTACTGAGTTACATCGACTCTCTCTACAAGGCCTTCTTCATTGGCTATCACAAGCGTGAAATAGCGGATGGCGTTGTTGGTAGGGACCGGGCTGTTTACAGTGATGTTTCCTGCTATTCCTCCATCAGTGATTCCTTTTATCGACACATTGGTAGGAACATCCTTTTTCTGACCGAATTTATCGTAATAATATCTGTTCTCTACTTTAATGGTAACCGGTGAAGAGGAAGCAAATTCAAGCGTCTTCGCATCCACGGCTATATTATGCATATCCATTTTAGACTTATTGACCATCAGATACTTCGGCTTGTCATCTCCACCTACATTTATACTCTGAGGCGTCCATTCCTCTACAGTATATCTCAAATCTTCTACATCCACAGGGGTGATTTCGGAAATGGCACCAGGACGGTTGAGATTGATGTTAACCTCGTAATAATTGTTCCTTCTGATCACCTTTTCTCCTGTCATATGGATCTTGTACCAGCTGTTAGGATACTCTACCGGAATTCCTCCATCAGGAGTGAAGAGCATAGGAAGATTCATAACCACACAGGTCTCGTTTTCGAGAAGACTTCCTTCTGACCAGCTGTTAGGATAAACATAAGTCAGCAAAGAAACATTCTTATCGTCTTTTTCAGGATCCCAGGAGAAATGTCTGTCTCCTTCCTTGGAGGTATTTCTTACAGCTGCTGTAACCTCTTCATCATTTCTGGCCTCTGCGAAAAGAAATGCACTATATGGAAGATTTCTTACGTAATAGCGGGCTCCTTCCGATCCCTGAGCTACTGAAAAAGATTTGAATTCCACATTTTCTCCAGCCTTGATATTGATCATTACCTTCGCGGCTGCACGACGGAGAGTGACAGACAGCAGAGTATTGTCAGCAGGATTTCCGTTATTAAGCGTGACATTGCGCAAAGCGGCATCCATAAGGAAATATTCCGGAGCACCCTCCACATTGAGTCCTGTGAGATGAATAAGTTCATCTTCCTGCTTCTTTGCTATAAGTCCGTCATATCCTTCTGCTTCAAGAATAGTCCTGAAATCATTTTCGGTGATATTGCTGTTGGCAAGAACGTAAATATGATATGAAGCATTGTCCTGGAAAGAGCTCCTCTGGGCAGCGAGAGTAACCTTAGATGCACCGTTTACCTGATATCTTCCGTAATGGTTTGCCGCAGAAGGCCTACCTGCATTATCAGAAAATATGAAAACATCCAGATGATTCACAAAGGACTCTACTGATGTATCCTCCACGACAGCCTTGGTAATTCCTGAGGAAAGATCCAGGATTATCTCTTCGTTCATTGGAACTTCATAAGACTCCTTGACTTGACAGGAGAACAGAAGCACCGATGCTGCCGAGATTAAGAGAGTATTTATTATTCCTTTCATTTTTCTTCTAGTTTACCATTGTTATTGTCACAAAATTTTCGTCATCCGAGCCTGGCCAGAAATAGTTGTTGTAGGATCCGTTGATGAGAAGATATTCCATTTCTTCGAGTCCGCTCGGGGTGTATGTTATCGCGAGATTGACTTTTTCACCGACCTTGACCTCGCCGTTAGGATAAACTTCTATTCTGTACCATTCATCCGAAACCGGAAGGGATACTGGAGTTTCAGATGTAAATACCAATTGGTCTTCCCTATATACCTTTATACTGCAATTCGATGCTTCAAGCCCAGTCAGCGTAGGTTTCCAGGTATCATTCTCCGGATATGTCATCTGGAAATATCCTGTGAAAGGTACTGTCTCTGACATTACTGCCGGAGAGCCAGGTTTCTGTTCGAGCTGTTGAGCAGTCTGCGGGATGTTATGTCTTACATATGAGTGGGTCGGGTAATCAAAGAACCAGTTGTTCATATTGGCATCTTCCATATCCCAGTCAGCTACGGTGTATTCGATTATCAGCTGGCCTTCGGAATTGATAAGAATGCAAACCTTGATATGATTGTTTCTTTCCACTCGAGGAAGATAGATGTAGCGTCTTTGGATCTCCATTCCGTCTCCCATAGCGTATTCGACATACAGAACTGCCTCCTTGGCATCTCCTGAAGATATGTCCCATCTATATGAAGGATCGTTTACAGGATATCCTGCTGAAACTTCAGGAAGATAGCTTCCTTCCACCACGATATCATAGCTGGCCGGATCGACTGCGGCAGAAGACCCTTTTTCCACTTCCTTCGATATTGTCACTTTGGAATCAAGCAAGGATCTGTCATTTGCACGGAAGGCTACGGCATCCAGGGTTGCCTCAGTCTGAGGGAAAAGATAACTGTACTGTCTTGTTCCGTAATTCAAGAGACTGACTTTAAGCATCTGAGGATCTGCTGCAGCTCCCGACACCTTCGCAGCGTAGACTGACAGTTTTGCAAGCGATCGCGTAAGCGTAAATGTAACTTCCTGATTCAGCTTCATATGGCCCTGATGCCCTGCCTGAACGTTCGGCTCATCTATAAAATCCGAAGCATCAATACGAACTGCCCTCTTGCAATACATAGGAAGTGATGTTCTGTGAGCCAATGAAGTGAATCTTACACCTTCCAGCTGTTCTCTGCCCATATCATCACCGAGGATGACAATACCGTTTTCATAAGCCATTTCAGCCTCGTTTGCGATCAGATAAAAATCCACATCACTTTCTCCTTCAGGAAGTTCCAGGTCCATAAGTATAGAACCGTCATATGCACTTCCCTGATAATAATGACCGCATAATCTGTTACCTTGGAAAGCATAGATCCTGAGCGTATTTATCTTCATTTCATCTGACGTAGGAGCTTCTTCAGCTTTGGTCATTCCGTCATCTGTTGAAACGTCTATCTTTATCATCACGTTCTGCAGACCGGACATCTCGTATTCCTCAAAGATGCAACCGGTAGAAAGAACTGCCGCGATGACCATCAGAGTTATCTTTTTGAATATGTTATTAGTTTTCTGCATAAACGTGACCGTTAAAATTCTGGTTTTACAAGTTCAATCATCCACGAAGGAATCGTTATCGTTATATCTGTACATATTTCGTCGCTTGGATAAGGAAGTTCCGGAGTTCCGAATTCGATCCTGAATGGAATCAGACATTCCTGTTTTGACGGATCGATATATAATTTGAATTTCTCCAGATGCTCCGCAAAGTTTATCAAAGCCACCTCTGTTCCATCTTCTCCTGTAACCTTCAGATATACATCTTCGTGGTTTGTATGTCTCATTATATTATTTCTGGCTGTAGTGGTTTTCACACCATCGTGTACAGTCTCCATAATATAGTCTGTAGCCTGCCCCTTCGCTAAATTCTCGAAATCGGTCTGTGGTGAAACTCCCAGCAGCTCGATCTTCGGATGTTTTCCGACATATGACGGAGCGTTGACCACTTCTACAAGAATATCATAGTGCGAACTGGCAAATTGTGCCGTCCTAGTCTCCTCATATATCATCGGGCTGAAACCCTTGATCTGATAATCTACAGATGCATAATATAAGGAATCATTACCATTGACTGTCTCTCCATTCAGATAGTCTTCAGCAGCAAACAGTATCTTTGTGTAGTCCTTTGATGACAGGTTCTCCACTCCTGTATCATATGTATTTCCCACACATACTATTCTATAGTCACCAGCAGGAAGAGGCGGAAGAACAGTCACTCCTGCAGCCACATCCTTATCAGGAAGTACTGTCGAACTGACGCATACAGCCGACTCGTCGAAAACATACATCTCCACACGGTTTATCTTTTCCGGGAATATCTCGGATGTACCATCTCCCTTATAGCTCATCACGAGCTTATAGATGTTATAGCACTCGCTATAGTCCTCCTGGAAGCAGGATGTGGAGAGAAGTCCTGCCAGAACAAAAGAGAGGGCGATCAATCTGGATTTCATAAGCAATGTATGTTTTATCTGGTTTTTAAGATTTAATAAATATTGGAGGGGTGTTCCTTTTGGAGGTCTGCCCCTCCACTATTTATTGATGTTGTTTCATTTAAAAGGCTTTAAAGCCGTACTGTCTATGATTTAGAACTCAGGGGCAACAAGAACCACTTCCCAAGACATAACGTCTACTGTGATGTCAAGACATCTGTCAGCCGGATCAATGTCGTCCTCATCCACTACGATATCACCATCACCACCGTTGTCAACATTACCTGCGGCATTCATACGATAGATATATCCTTCCTTGATCTCGGTGATCGGTTTACCTTCTGTATCCTTGATGTTCTTTGAGTAAAGATATGCCGGAAGACCGTCTGCCTCAAGGTCGATAACTATTACAGGCACTGCATCGCCTGAGAAGAAATGATATGCATAGCATTTGTCTGCACCTGAAATTGCCTGAGCTGAAGGAGCTGCTGGAGTTACCTCAACCGCTGAAGCAAATACATTTCTATACCAATCCTTTTCACCATTGTGGAGCCAAGTGAATGTAGATCCCTGATCTGCAAAGTTTGTAATATGGTTTACAAGGCTACCACTCTCGTTTCCTGTATTAAGCTGTGTCTCAGGATAATAGTTCTGAACTGCGATCTGCTTGAACTTAATGCTGCTGTATGCAGGGTCAGATTTGAAGTTCACATAGAAACCGTCCATTTCGAAACGTGAAACGCGTGGCTTAACTGTAACATTGGCCTTGTAAACTGGGAGCTGGTAAGTGACATCATCCTTTGTTTCATTGTGGAATGAGCCAGCGCTTACAAGATCAGAATAACCATAGAGTGCAAGTTCCGATACATCCTGCTGTCCGCCGATCAGGAGCTTATCGTCGATATTATTCCAAGCTATATCACCCATATTGGCAACGACTACAACTCTTGTACAAGCCGGATCCACGAAATGGAATGAAGCCTTTGCATCTGTATCAGTGATATCATATTCATCTGCAGTGAAGTAAGATTTTGCAGCAGTAGCTCCATCTGAAGCATATGCATCATATACCTTGGAATAAGCATTATCAGTAAGGAAGATCTTGAAGTTCTTGAGATTGACCTTTGTACCCTTAGCGATTGCCGATGACTCAGACTTAGTGAGGATCATATTCGCAATGGAAACATCCACAGACTTGACCTTAGTCTCTACAGGAACTGAAGGTCCTTCTTTCTGACAAGAAACGAGTGCCAAAGCTGCTACGCAAGCAGACAACATCAATTTAGTAAGTTTCATAACTTTAATTTTTAAAATGTTAGTGAAATAGTGTTAATATGTCTTTATTCAAATTTCTTGAGATATTCCTCGATTTCAGCCTTCTTGCGAGCCTCATACTCGAGTTCTGCATTTATAAGGTCAATATTTTCCTGAGCAGTTGCAGTATTGTTTTCTACTGCCTTTCTGAGCCAAGGTAGAGCTTCTTCGAACCTGCCCTGCATCATCAGTGCTGTTCCTATCGTATTGTAAGCTCTCAGATCATCTGAGTAAGGCTCCACTGTCTCGTATGCTTCGGCATATTTTCCTTCGCGGATCATCTGATTGGCCAGGTTGATCATATCGACAGCCTCATCCTGAGTGGAATCGTAGTAAACAGCCAGATAACGTGCGCTTCTCAGATGAGGATAAACCTCCTTCAGCATCTTCTGCCATACCTTACCATTATCTATTGCCTTGATTTTAAGCTTCTTTTCTTCGTCTGGAAGATCCATATCGATGATCTCCACCACCTTATCCTTTTCTTCTATTGCCGATGCGAGAACAAGTCTTCTGAGTCCCTCCCAGTTCTCTTCTCCATTGCGGAGGCGGAAATTGTCCGCTGTGAGATTGTATTGAGGTCTGTGCTGGATGATGTAGTCGATCAGGGCCTTTGCTCGATTCTGTCCGAGCCAGTTGTTGAAGCTGCGGCGTCCCTCAGGTGAAGCATATCCGGCGATTTCTATCTTGTCCACCTTATATTTCGGATTTGCGAAAATCTTGTCGATCGCTGAAAGTATCTTTCCGAAAGTGACTTCATTATTGAATACTGTGGAATCGATCTCTATCTTTGACACCTTGAAGATGATTTCCAGTTCATCCCTTCCGAAATCCCATTGTCTTGTAGCATCTGCAAGTGTGAAGGTTGTCGGGATTCTTCTTGCCGGAAGCATCGGTTCCTCGAAAAGAGCGACTCCCTCGGCAATTGTCTGGTCAGCCAGTTCATCCTCACAATTGCATCCTACCATCTGTCTCTTGATTCCGAGATTGGTCGACTTCATCCATCTTTTCAGAGGCACTGAAGAAATGTAGTGATAGACATCTCCTTTGAGGACCTGGTTTTCAGTAAGCTGCCAATCCTTGTTGCCAGCGAGATGGTTTTCCTGAACTTCTCTCTTGAATCTTCCCTTTCCATAGACTTCGAGAGTCTCAAGCCAGAGCGTATCCTTTGCATTATAGATGAAAGGCATTATGATTTCCTTGCGGTTGGCAGGGATACTCTTTACATCTGTCTCGACTTCGAAAGATACCACAGCTCTTTCTCCGTCCTCTGTCAGCGACTGGTTGCTGATAACTGTCTGAGCGTTAACCGCAGCTGAAAAAACAAGCATCAATGCTGAAAGTATAATTGTCTTCTTCATAACCGTCTATCCTTATCTTATCATATAAATAAATGAAAGTCCCAGATCTGTAAGGCCGAACACGTGCTTGATGGCAGAGTCCTGAAAAAGTCCGCACTTGCGGCTCTCATACCTGTCATAATCAGAATACCAGTATCCCAGACCAAGGTTGAATTCCATATTCCAGCGAGGACTGATGATCCAGGAATATCCGTAAGTGATTCCGGCACCGGCTGCCCAGCCCTCTACTCGTGAATTGAGACAGGCATCGATGAACGGACCGTCACCGGCAGACTTGTAGAATGGATTGAGAACGTGAACGCCACCGACATTGAACTGGGTATAATTGGCATTCATACCTATAAAATGCCCGTTGAAACTTTCGCAGAACCAATATCTGACTTCAGGAGTCACAAGATAATGCTTGGCCTTGATGTTGTTCTCCTTGTCAAGTGTCCAAGGATTGTATCCTCCCGCTATTTCCAGAGTCCAGCGAGGAGCTACTGAAAACTCCATTCCTATATTAGGAGTAGTCGTAGCCCAGTAAAGAGCGTTGGTCTTCACAGCCACCTTCTGAGCGGAAGTAGTACCGGCAAAGGCCAGAAGAAAAATTACTGCAATTGTAAGATAGCGTTTCATCAGCAAATCTCCATTTTAATGTTAAAAACAGTTGCTGACGATAGATCCACGGACAGAATTCCGCGATCTCTTTTCGTTCAGCGAGAGCAAAGGTATGACGTCTTAAAACCTGTTTCCAAATCTTGCAGTTAGCTTTTTCTTAAAGCACAATTTTTATTTACACACACGCACTTTTTAACGAAAATCCTATTTTGGAGCCTACTTTTTCACGTAAATACAATTTATTTTCATTACACCGATACAAAAATTCACGTGAACACAACTTTTATATTTTAGAAAAATTCTATATTTGCACAGCAAAACAACTAAAATGGACAAATCTCAGCTGACATATATTCTATTCAATTTCGGATACATCAGCATATTCAGTATTCTGACTGCAGTGGTTACCCTCCTGAATATGCCGAAGAAAGATCCTTCATTGAAAAGCTATAGAAAATCAAGATATGTTCTCGGATGCGCCACAGGACTGATGGTATTTTACTGTACTTTCAGAATAATGATGCCTCTTCATTTTGGAGACTACATTGACTTCTGGCTGCTTTCTACCTTCACCCTTATATTTTCCTGGCTTTCATACGCATCATTCCTGTTTCTTATAGAAACACCAAGATACCGTATAAAGAATTTCATAGCTGACGGTGTCATACCTGCATCCTGTATGCTTGTAGCCGGAGGAATAGGTGTATTGTTTCCTTCCATTCAGAAGACAATGATGGTGCTTTTCGGATGCACTTACGGAGTCAAATGTGCCTGGATGCTATATACCTGTCTCAAGGAATACAAAAAGTGTATGAAGGAAATAGAAAACTACTACGATGAAGGACCGGATATGAAATGGATGTATTCTACCCTCATCGTATGTTTCGTATTATCGATCAGCACTATTGGAGTATTATATATTCCATTGTTACAGAAGCCATACTATTTCCTTCTTCCTATAATATATGTTTATCTGACATTCAAGGTAGTAGGTTTCGCTACTAAGAAAATCGATATCATAAGAAGAAAGAATATAGAGCTTGAAAAGGAACCGGAACCGGTAAAGAAAGAAAAGACCCAGGACCTCTCATCAAAGATCAGTCCTCTTGTGGATGAATGGGTAAGTGAAAAGAAATTCTGCCGTGAAGGCCTGACAATCAAGGATGTAGCTCTTGAAATGGGAACAAATCAGAATTATCTGTCGCAATATCTGAACAATTGTCTTGACAAGACATTCCAGGTCTGGCTGAACACTCTCAGAATCGAGGAAAGTAAGTCTTTGCTGACCTCATCGGAGAAAATGTCAATAGAAGAAATAGGCATACGTGTAGGTATCCCTCAGAACTACAACTTCTCCAGATGGTTCAGAGTGGTTACCGATATGACGCCGTTCCAATACAGAAGATTACATCAGTCCGGAAAGTAAATATTCGAACAGACGATTTTCAGGGGCATCCTTCAGGATGACCCTTTTTTCTTCATCAAGAAGATAGAGGGAAGGAATTGCACGGACATTATAAAGATTATCCGTACGTATTACCAGATCGGCATCAAAGCCATTATACCATTCCTCAGGATATATAGGCATATAGTCACGCCATCCCTGAAGATCCTCATCTATATATATGTTAAGGACTGCAAGAGTTCCATCAGCTATCATTCCTGATATTGCCGGTTCTTCTCTGAGCACATTGATTATATTCATACAGGCATTACAGCCCGGATTACTGAAGAAAAGAAGAGTAAGAGGAGCCTTTATACTATGAAGAGTATGGAACTTTCCGTATTTGTCCGCAAATCTGAAATCAGCCGCTACGGTACCTGTGCGGTTCAAGGATGTCATCCTTGCATCGTATTCATATTTTCCTCGCATTTCAGGAGACAGGCCTTCATATCCTGAAAGTCTCTGCACATAGATGTTATAATAATCCTCATTGCGAAGCGGAGAATTGGGATCATAGAAATACTTATATGCAGTCTCATTGAAGAACTCGAACACACTTGAAGAAGTGTCAGTCCTTTCACAGGTCAAAGCCTTGTTATATAAGCCGGAAACGGCCTTTTCCGCCTTCTGGAATGAGAGCATATCCAGAATATAGGTCCAGTCAGCAAATTTCTGTTCTACCTCTCCTCTTTCCACACCGCTAAGAAGGACTGAGTCAGAAGGATAGGTACGCGACGGATCTGCAAAGCGGTCCCAAAAATGATCAGCAAGATACTCTGCTATATCCTGAGGATCCGACATCATAGCCGGCACAGTCATATCAGGAAAAGGCAGAGCCTTGAACTGCTCTGCCTTTTTTCCCTGTGAGCAACTTACGGCAAATACCGCAAGAAGCAATATTGTAAAAATGCTATTTCTCATATTTTCCTACAACCGCCTGAGAGATATTGATGAGGAAGTCACCGATCTTCTCAAGTTCTGCAATCACATCCATAAAGTAAACACCTGTGAGATAGTTGTAGCTGTTGCTCTCGATATTCACGATATGCTCCTCACGGAGATGATTTCTGCATTCATTGATATTGTACTCTGCATTCTGGGCATTCGAGATATCCTTAAGATATGGGTTCTTAAGATTCTCAATCATTACATCGTAACCCTTCTGTACGAGATCCATTATCTTGTTCAGACGGTCAAGAAGCGGCTTATCGAATACCTTTCCGTGTACATTCTTTCTCTTGAGGATTCGTCCGATAGCTTCGCCTGAATCTCCGAGAGACTCCAGCTCGCCTATGATCTTATACATTGACTTGATAGTATCGGCCGCTTCCTCGCTGATTTCATTTTTGCCCACTTCGTTCAAATATGTAGCGATTTCATACTCGATGCGGTCTGAAATCTCCTCATACTTGATAAGTTTCTCGTTAAGCTTGTCGAACTTCTCAGGATCCTGTTCATTGATAGCCTGACGGATATATCCGAAGCCGTTGCGGCAGATTTCAGCAAAATGAATAAGTTCCTGCTGGGCCTCGTTAATTGAAAGTTCAGCTGTGCTGAGAGGACCACCGGCAATATATTTGAGTCTGAAGACCTCAGTCTCACCCTTAGGTTCCTTGACAAGCCATACCACTGCTTTCTCGATGAGTGGAGTAAACCATATCAGGACGAGGGTATTTGTCACATTGAAGAGAGTGTGAAGCATTGCGATTCCGTAAAGAAGCGAATTCTTATATGTTTCAATCATCTCAGCATCTGCTGCAACACTTCCTCCGGCTATAGCTGCGAGCTGCGAACTTGCCATTGTAGGATCCACAAATCCAAGTTCCGACATTATAATGCATATAAGCTTGACAATAGGTCTGAACAGGCAAAGCACCCAGATAACTCCGATTAAATTGAAGATCGTATGCGCACGTGCCGCTCTCTTGGCTGATGTATTTGCTACAGCGGCAGCGATATTGGCTGTAATGGTAGTTCCGATATTTTCTCCGAGCACCATTGCCACCGCAAGCTTGAAGTCGATAAGACCTGATGCTGCAAGGAGCATTGTAATCGCCATTGTCGCACTGGAAGCCTGAAGAACGATGGTAAGTACTGCACCGGCGATAAGGAAAAGAATGATGGAACCGAAACCGAAGCCGTTTATGCTTCCGAAGAAGTTCATCATACCTGTCTGATACTCACCAAGAATAGCATTCGAACAGTCCTTCATAAAGGTAAGACCTACATACATCACTGCGAATCCCATCAGGAACTGACCCACATTCTTCAGCGTAGCCTTCTTTGAGCTATGCATCAGATAACCGAAGGCCATCATCGGTACAGCGAAAAGAGCAATATTGACTGAGAAACCGAGCGAAGTGATCCAGGCGGTCAGCGTAGTACCGATATTGGCACCCATAATGACTCCGATGGCATTGCCAAGAGTAAGGAGGCCGGCATTTACGAAACTTACCACCATAATGGTAGTGGCAGAAGACGACTGCACGAGACAGGTAACTACAGTTCCGGTAAGTACACGTTTGAAAGCATTGGAAGTCATCTTGGCCATAAAGGCCCTGAGTCGGTCACCGGCAGATTTCTGGAGACCTTCGCTCATAAGTGCCATACCGTAGAGGAACATTGCAAGTCCTCCAAGAACAGAAAGCACATTCAGAATTGTTGTCATATAGAGTATGATTGTTATTGGCTTATTTAAATAGGCAATAGGTCGCAAAAATATAAAAAATAATTAGATTTGTAATCGAATTTGAGACAAGAAAATGAGATTTTTAAGACATATAATTACATTGACAGCATTTCTGCTGCCTTTCATATCATCAGCACAGTTTTACGTCACCGGCGACGATCCCGGAAGACTGAAGTGGTATTCGATAGAAACAGATAATTTCAAAGTAATATATCCGGTAGGAACGGACTCTCTTGCCAGAGTATATGCCGAAAAGATAGAGAAATTCCGAATACCAGTCTCATTGACCACCGGCTATATTTCAGGCCAGTGTGACGGCAGGAAAATGCCCGTGGTTATGCACGCTTACAATGCAGCCAACGGATCCGTTGCCTGGGCTCCGAAGAGAATGGATCTTTTCACTCTTCCATCCGCATATGATCCTGAACCTATGCCTTGGAGCACAATGCTTTCCGTACACGAATCACGTCACGTCACACAGATGCAGTTCGGAATGACTCGGACACAGAAACCATTCACCTGGGTATTCGGTGAGATGTGGAACATACTGGTATCATTGGTATATCCCGGTATTTCCAATATGGAAGGTGATGCAGTAATTACGGAAACAGCCTGGACTTCTTCCGGAAGAGGAAGGACAGCTGATTTCCTTAACTATTACTGGGTCGCATTTGATAACGGAGACTTCCGAAACTGGAACAGATGGAGATTCGTATCCCAGGTGAACAATGCTCCGAATTATTATTCACTCGGTTATCTTACCATCGGAGGATTCCGATATCTCTATGATTGTCCGGAATATATGAATGCTGCATATAATCTCGCTGCAAGCCGTCCTTACAGCCTGCTTGCATTCCGCAGAACCGCTGAAAAACTGACAGGGAAAAAGTTCAATGACGCCTTCAAGGAAGTCTGCGACACAATGTACACCCTATGGAAGGCCGATGCAGATGCCAGAAAGCCATACATTCCTTCCGAACAAGTAAGTGCAGACACACGATTCTACACAGAATATAAGAACAATACTATTGCAGGAAATGAGATTTACGCCATCAAGAAAGGCCATATAAACACTCCTGTCCTGGTACGTATCGACAGCACCGGAAAGGAAACTAGAATCAGCAGTTTCGCATCAGATGCCGGCAGGATGCAATGGGATCCTTCATCGAAACGTCTTTACTGGAGCGAAACCAGCACTGACGAGCGCTGGAGCCTCCAGACAAAATCCAGGATCAGATACATAGAAGAAGGTTCCGGAAGAAAGAGGACTGTCAGAAACCCGGCTCTTCTGTATAACCCGGCACTGTCTGATTCAAGGATTTCAGCCACAAGATACCAGCAGAACGGAAAATCATTCATTGAGATAATAGACAGCAACACAGGAAAGACAATACAAAGTATCCAGGCACCGGACAGTCTTCAGCTTCTGGAATCCGTATGGATCGGCGAAGACATATACGCCACTGCCATTTCGGACAATGGTTACGGAATCTACCGCACAAGCGATTGGGAAACCATACTTGCTCCACAACCTGTAAAGATAAAGGACTTTTATGTGTGGAATGATGAGCTCATATTCACTTGCGACAGAACAGGAGTCAATGAACTTTATCATCTGGACCCATCTACAGGAAATCTCACCCAGAAAACATCCACACGCTACGGAGCAGAGGATTTCCAATACAAGGGTGACTGGCTATATTACTCATCTCAGGCCCTGGACGGAAAAAAGATTTACCGTACTCCTGTAGATTCTCTTATGAACCGGTCCGTCAATTTCAGCGATATTCATCATTACCATATTGCTGAAGCAGTTACCGCTCAGGAAAAGGCTATTGCTCTGGAAAAAGAGGCGGAAACCGATAAGAAAGTGACAGTTTCTGATCCTCAGAGATATGGAAAGTTCCGGAACGCATTCAATCTCCACTCCTGGGCTCCTGTATATGTGAACGTCGATAACATTATGAATATGTCATTCGACCAGATATGGCAGGCTGCATCCCTGGGAGCCACCGGCATATTCCAGAACAGGCTCTCCACTGCAGTCGGAGAAATCGGTTACTCAGCCCATAAAGACCCGTACAATCCTGCAAAATGGAGACATTCCGGACACGCAAGATTCACATATTCAGGATTTTATCCCATCATTGAAGCTAGAGTCAATTTCAACGATAGAGCGGCACGTCAATACAATGCCTACGCCTATATCTTCCCTGACGGAAAAGCCTCTATGGAAGTATCCTCACGTGAGCTTTCAACTCCTTACATCGAAGGTATCCTCTCCACATACATTCCTTTCAATTTCTCATCAGGAGGATGGTACAAAGGACTTATTCCAAAACTCACCTACAGGATAGGAAACGACAAGTTCAATACCGGTCTTGCCGTAATGAAGATGGAAGAGCAGGGCATTCTCGGACAAGACGGAAAATACACTTCCGGATACAATCCTGTATTCATCAGCCATACAGCAGGCAAGAATACATTCAGGCACAGCCTGACCGGCTCTCTCAGAGGTTATACAATGCTCGGTACAGCAAGTTCCGCAGTATATCCGAAATGGGGAATAGGAGCCGAAATCGGAGCATCCGGCAGCCTGGAAAGCAGCCTCTATCTGTCTCCTATGGGATATTTCTACCTCTATGGTTATGTGCCGGGAATCCTTGAGGAACAGGGCCTCAAGCTTACATTGATGACACAGCAGAAACTCCGCTCAGACGCCGTATTCGGACAGCCGATCGTCAGCGTCCTTCCGCGCGGTCTTTCATCCAACACCTCCCTTGCCAGCTGGATTTCCATCAGAAACTCCAATATAACCAAGATAACTCTTGATTACGCCGTGCCTATATTCATCGGTGACCTCTCCATCGGAGGTCCGTTCTTCGCCATAAAAAGACTCGTAGTCAGTCCACATTTCGACTACTCTTTTATCGCAGACAAAGGACTTTTCTCCGTCGGAGGTAACATCATACTCGATATGCACAGTATCCTAAGATTCGGCTGGCCTTGCTCGTTCGGAGTGACAATGTCATACAACGGCGGTCCGGCCTGGAACAGCATCGCCACTGACAGCGGCATCACCCTCGACCGATTCCACATCGGCCCTACATTCAATGTATCATTCTAAAACAATACAATATGTCCATCGTAAATGAAGCACTGGCTCCCTGCACCAAATGCGGACAGCAGCACAAAGTAACCGTATATAGAAGCATCAATATCTCCGAAAATCCAGAACTTAAGGCCAAAGTGGCAGATGGTTCCCTCTTCCTTTGGGAATGCCCTCACTGCGGCCAGGTCAATCTCGCCCGATACGAGACCCTTTACCACGATCCGGCCGGCAAGCTTATGGTCTGGCTTATCCCTGAAGGCGAAATCTCTGAAACCCAGATGCACGCCATAACTATGCACACCAAGGCAATGGGAGGATATACACTGCGCCGCGTGAACGATATGGGCTCACTTATGGAAAAAGTGCTCATAAATGAAGCCGGACTCAATGATGTCGTACTGGAAATGTGCAAATACGTAACCAAGCTCGAAATGCTTCAGAAAACCGTAGGAGCAGACCAGAAAGAAGAATTCCTTGCCACCCAGTTCCACTTCTACCGCAGCGAAGGAGAAGGTGAAGAGAGAATCCTGACATTTATGTACGCCCTCTCAGGTCAGATGCTCGGAGTCAATATCGGCTGGAACGTATACCAGGACTGCGCCGGCATCCTCGAACGCAATCCACAGATCCGTCCCGAAGACGGTTTTGTAAAGATCGACGCCGCCTGGCTATCCTCAAAGATGGCATAAAAAAAATGAGCACGATATAATTTGATTTCGTGCTCATTTCTTTTATAATGTCAAACAGTCCTATGCCAGTCTGCGTGCTCCGTCACTGATAACTACCGGAATCTCCACTGGCTCGTGACCGTATTTCTCTGCAAATGCAGCCTTGGCCTTGGTTATGAATGCGTCGTAGAGTTCTGCTTTCACAAGGTTGATGGTACAGCCGCCGAAGCCGCCACCCATAATGCGTGAACCGGTAACACCGCATTCCTGAGCCACTTCAGCAAGGAAATCAAGTTCCTCACAAGACACCTCATAATCCTTTGACATTCCCCAGTGAGTTTCGTACATACGTGCTCCCACTGTCTCATAATCACCCTTACCAAGAGCTTCACATACATCAAGGACTCTCTTTTCCTCACCGATCACATAGCGTGCGCGGAGATAGTCTTCCTCTGAAATCTGATCCTTTACTGCCTCGAGCTGATCCATTGTGGCACCGCGGAGGAATTCCTGTCCGAGAACCTTTGCTACACGCTCGCAAGATGCACGACGATCGTTATATGGAGAACCTACAAGTTCGTGCTTTACAAGTGAATTCAGGAGAACAAGCTTATATCCGTGCTGCTCAGGATCGAACGGGAAGTACTCGAACTCCATCGAACGGCAGTCCAGACGCATAAGATTGCCAGCCTTACCGAAAACTGAAGCGAACTGGTCCATAATTCCACATTTCACTCCACAATAGTTATGCTCTGTGCTCTGGCCGATGCGGGCAAGCTCAAATTTATCAATTCCAAGACTGAAAAGTTCGTTGAGTGCAAAGGCAAATGTGCTTTCAAGGGCTGCAGAAGACGACATTCCAGCTCCCAGAGGAACGTCACCTGCGAAAACAGTATCAAATCCAGCGATTTTTCCCCCTCTTTTCTGAATCTCGCGACATACTCCGAAGATATATCTTGCCCAGCTCTGTGCAGGAAGATTTTCCTCTTCAAGTCCGAATTCACAGTATTCATCCAGATCGAGTGCAAATGCACGTACTCTGTCCATACCGTTGAGCTTTATCTCAGCGATCATACCTTTATCAATAGCACCCGGGAAAACGAATCCACCATTGTAGTCGGTATGCTCCCCTATGAGATTGATACGTCCTGCAGACGCAAAGAACTCACCCTCAGTCTGAAAGAGAGTATGGAATTTTTCAGCAATTCTGGTTTTCATATTATCGGTTTTATAAGATTCTTCAATTCGTTCAGAATGACATAAACATTAAATATGTCAAATATAGTGATAATCGTCAATAAAACAATGTGATCATCAATAGAAGATTTTCAGGACAATAGGAAAATGGTCGCTGATTCCACCTATATACTTAGGCCCTGAATATGTTCTGAAAGGCTTCTCCCCCGGATGTTTTCTTTCCCGAACAATATGAAACGGCATCCTGCATATTTCCATTTCAGCATCCACTCCCGGACCTGTCAGGAACATATCGATCAGTTCCCACCTCCCTTCATACCTTATTGTTCCCTCACCTTTACGATGCAGATCCATCCCTTCATTGACCAGAAAGTTGTCAATCAATTGAAATGCAGCACCTTCCGGAGAATCATTAAAATCCCCCATTGCCACAATATTGACATTTCCTATTGAATCGCAAAGTTCTTTCAAAGCTGTCATTGCCGCCTTCCTTCTACCCTCCGAAACACTTTCACCACCGAATTTCGAAGGATGGTGATTGACAATAAAGTCAATATTACGACCATCTGGAAGACGCATCCGGCTGTGCAGGATATCACGGGTAGAAAGTTTCTTGCCTCCATAATGCGGAGTTTTCAATGTAATACAGACCGGACTCATTACTGATTCCCTATACAAAAGAGCCACATCAATCCCTCTTCTGTCTCCGGAATCATAATGGATAATCTTATAATCATATTTACGTAATATGGTGTATTTCAGCAGTTTTACAAGTACTTCCTTATTTTCGACCTCGGCCAGGCCTATCACATCAGGCATCCTGTCATACCTGTCCCCCATCCACATAAAGCTCTTGGCCACAGCGTCACATTTGGCAAAGAACCTCTTGGCAGTCCCATAAAAAAGAGAAAAATATGACCTAAAAAAGAGAAATAAATTAAAGAAAAAGAAAAAGTTGGCGTAAATTTGCCGGCTGAATTGAAATTGATATAAAGAATAGAAGAATATGGCACTTAAATGCGGTATCGTAGGACTTCCTAATGTAGGAAAATCAACATTGTTCAACTGCGTAAGCTCGGGTAAGGCCCAGAGCGCAAACTTCCCTTTCTGTACAATCGAGCCAAACATAGGTTCGACCATAGTACCGGACAAGAGACTGGAAGTACTGGAAAGTCTCTGCAACCCTAAGAGAGTGATTCCTGCCACTGTGGAAATCGTGGACATTGCAGGTCTTGTAAAGGGAGCAAGCAAGGGAGAAGGACTCGGCAATCAGTTCCTTGCAAACATCAGAGAGACAGACGCCATTCTTCACGTTCTCCGTTGCTTCGATGATCCTAACATCGTTCACGTAGACGGAACAGTAGATCCTGTACGAGATAAGGAAGTAATCGACCTGGAGCTTCAGCTCAAGGACCTTGAGACCGTGGAAAACCGCCTCGCAAAGGTGCAGAAGCAGGCTCAGACAGGTGGAGACAAGAATGCAAAGAAACTTTTCGATCTTCTTACAAGATACAAGGCAGCCCTCGAACAAGGAAAATCCTGCCGTACTGTAAAGCCAGAAAACGCTGATGAAGAACAGCTTGCAAAGGAACTTTTCCTCCTTACAAACAAGCCTGTTATGTATGTCTGCAATGTGGATGAAGCATCTGCTAAGTCTGGAAATCAGTATGTAGAACAGGTACGCGAAGCAGTAAAGGAAGAAGATGCAGAAATCCTTGTAATTGCAGCCAAGATCGAGTCAGACATTGCAGAACTCGAAAGCTATGAGGAACGCCAGATGTTCCTTGAAGAAATGGGACTCGAGGAATCGGGAGTTGTAAGACTTATCCAGAGCGCATACTCGCTTCTGAATCTCCGCACTTATTTTACAGCTGGAGCTGACGAATGCCGCGCCTGGACCATCAACGTAGGAGATAAGGCACCTAAGGCTGCAGGAGTGATCCATACAGACTTCGAAAAGGGATTCATCCGTGCAGAGGTAATCAAATACGAAGACTTCGTGACACTGAAATCAGAGGCAGCCTGCAGAGCGGCAGGTAAGCTCGGAGTGGAAGGAAAGGAATATGTCGTTCAGGACGGTGACATTATGCACTTCCTTTTCAACGTATAACGGAATCAAGCGAAGACTTAAGCAAATCATATGTAGGGACGGGATCGTCGGTAAATATATACCTGATGATTCCGCCCTTTTCACATATGTATATGCGTGGAATCCTGGTCTGCGCAAACTGTTCATATACCTTTCGGTCATTCTGGGCCGAATAAGGCAATTTCAGGCCTTTTTCATTAAAATAAGACTCTATATCCACCGCACTTTCTTCCCTGCTTATAAAAGCAAAATACACCCCTTTCGAGATATATTCATCATATATCTGCTGCATACGGGGCAGCGCCTGCTGACAATCGGGACAAGAGGTATGAAAAAACATAACGACCGACACTCCCTCAGAAAGAATATCATCATCAACCACACTTCCGTCATTCATCACCACTTCGAAATCCGGGAGTCTGTCTCCGACCACCAGTTCCACTCCCTGCTCCTCCTTTATACACGAAGAAATAATCAATCCCAGAACAATTATCCA
The DNA here is from genome assembly GCA_021153285.1 of Bacteroidia bacterium. GTDB lineage: Bacteria > Bacteroidota > Bacteroidia > Bacteroidales > UBA932 > Cryptobacteroides. The sequence goes on along the minus strand of JAGKTT010000011.1, from coordinate 11,359 downwards.
AATATTCTTCATAAATCCGATATTTAACCTCAAATATAAATAAAAAAAGAGCAACTGAACGAATTCAATTGCTCTTTATGTAATCTGTATTTCTATCTATTAATAGAAGCGTGCTCTGTTGTCCTTAACCTCAGCATCGTCCATCATAGTAGGCACTACCATCTGAGTGGTGTACTGAGCCATCTGAGCATCCTGAGCCTTAGCATCATCCTCAGTGAAGAAAGCACCAGTATCACGGCCTGTAACCTTGTAAACATACACTGCGATGCTTCCTGCAAGAGGACCATTGATCTTTCCATCCTCAGCTACTGAAGCAGCACCTATGAACTTAGGATCGAGTCCCTGTGCACCCATTGCAGAGAATGCTACACCTTCCTTGGTACTTACTGTAGTGTTAAGAGCCTCAGCGATTGCCTGCATATCTGAAAGACCTGCGATCTTTTCAGCTATCTCGGCAGCCTTCTTCTCACCAGCCTTCTCTGTGTAAAGAATATTTCTGATAGATGAAGAAACCTCCTCAACCGGAGTGAAGCCTTCCTTATGGATACCCTTGAGAGCTGCAACGATAAAGTAGTTGTTATCAACTGTGATGATATTTGAAACATCACCTACCTTAGCCTCGAAAGCCCATCTTGTAACCTCTCTTGTATTCTCGATAGATCCCAGACGGTTAGCACCCTCAGCCAACTTGTTCACAGGATGTGCATATACTCCTTCCTCCTCAAGAGCTTTCTGGAAGCTTGCATACTTGCCGGCAGCCTTTGAAGCGAATGTATTAGCCTGAGTATAGAATCCGCTCTTTGTCTTCTCGCTTGCTACAGCCTTCTTCTCAAGAATAGCCACTCTCTTCATAGGAACTGCATCCTTTGTATCAAGAACCTCGAAAACGAGACCGTTTGCAGTCACCTGAGTTCCCTTCTTCGCTGTCATAACATCCTCATAACCAGGAGTCTGTGGAATCCACTGAGCCTCTGCCTCAGCAAGAGCTGCAGCAACATCCTCAGAATTTGCAGGAGCATACTTCACATATACCTGCTCAGGAACCATTGCTGACTCCATAACACGTACTACATAGAATGTATTGCCGTTTGAAATGACCTCAGAAACTGAAGCATTGTCAGAGAATACATAATCATTGACAGCAGTTGCTACAGTATTAAGTTCACCAGCCTTATACCAGTGGTTATCAATTGTTCTGTCAGAGTTAGCAAGAAGGAAAGCCTTCATATTGTCTGTTGCAGCAAACTCATCATAAACATTGATGATAGCCTGATTTGCTTCAGCTATATCCTCTGCAGAAGGTACTACCTCGAATACTACATACTCGATGTCTCTGCTTGCATTCTGACGATAGAACTTCTTATGAGCGTTGTAATATGCCTTGATCTCGCTGTCAGAAACCACCACTGTAGTATCCTGTGCATATCCGAATGGAACCATAACGAACTCTACATCAAAAGTATTGTTGTTACCGGCTACAAGCTCAGAAAGCATAAGCGGATTTGTGAAATCAGACTGTGTGAAGAGAGAAAGGTACTTAGAGTAATACTCCTGAGTCTTTGCAGACTCGAGAAGATAGTTCCAGTAAAGCTGAAGACGACCTGACTGATCTGTATCCTTGTATGAAAGGAAATCGCTTACTGCTGCAGGTGAGAAAGTACCGTTAGCATCAAGGAACATAGGATTCTGAGAGAATACAGGTGAATCAATGTTACCTGCAACGATATCGCTCATCTCTTCGCTACCAACGAAAATACCTGCCTTGTTAGCGTTCTTGATAACGAGATATTTATCTACAAGTGCCTGCCAAGCTGCATTTCTGATAGAAGCCTGCTGCTCCTCAGTGCTGGCTGAAGCTCCGGTCATAATCTCGTTGATTGTAGTGAATTTCTCTACATCTGTCTGATAATCTACATAAGAAATAGATTTGCCGTCAATTTCTCCTGCGTCATACTTAGATGACATTGAAGATGATACTGACTGAAGTGTAGTCGGGTCAATAATGAAAGACAACAGCGCTACTGCGATGAGCACTGTTATCACGACTCCGAACTTGACACGAATTGTTTCAAGTGCTGCCATTTTATTTTATTGTTTTAGATTATTATCGTTTAAAATACAATATTGGGGTGCGAAGATAGCAATTTTATCTCAATCTGCCGCTATTTTTTTTTGAAATGGACCTATAAAATTGACAGAATCAATCAAAACCTGCGTAGTGTCCTTTACGACGATCGCATAATTATTGAAATTATTGAACAATATTGTACTTCTTGCTCTCTGATCCGATTCCATTCCATATCCTTGCATAAAGCCGTCCGGAGAATACATTCTCACATAACAATGAGTATAGATCTTCTCATTCTTCTGATCCCAGTACAAAGTATCAGTCTCCATAACCTCCTGATTTATCAGGTTTTTGACGACGACATTTCCAAAGGCCTCCCAGCTTTCCCTTCCATCCTTGAACTTCTGATGTCTCGCATTATCAGCGACTATTTCAGTCTCAAGCTTACCCGACTCATCGAATCCATACACAAAGAAACCGTCAGGGAACAATTCATAATCCAGACTATCCTTCTCGTATTTCTCCATCCTCGGAGCCTCAGCCCTCATCTTCACCAGACCGTTCTCGGTCTGCTGCATAAACATATCATCCACCACCTGGACAGGAGTTTCAGTCAGATCAAGCTGTTCTGCTTCGGCCAGTTTTCCTTTACAAGAATAAACGACGAAAGCAACCGCCGCAGCGGTTGCAATCATCTTAATCATATTTACGATATTCTTCAATACCTTTAGTTCTGAGTTCTTACTGTAGTAACAGCTCTCATACCACCGCAAGATACAGTGTATGACTGGCCGTTTGTAACATCATACATAAACGCCTCAGCTGTCTGTGGATAGTATGCAGCGTACTGTCTGATATGATTGCTTGCGTCTTCTGCAAGAGTCTCATCAGCAGCCTTTGCCTTGTTCATAAAGTCAACTGCAACCCAATACTTAGCTCTCTGCTCGATATCATTTCCACCACAAACTACACTACCCCAGATAGTTCCCATAAGCATATATGCCTTACCAGCAAGCGAAGGATCAAGATCAACTACCTTCTGAGCAGCCTCATAAGCCATCGGGCTCTTTCCGTTCTTGAAGCAGAATGCAGCAAGTTCATAATAGTAACCGCCATCGGTAACTGCATCAGACTCTTCAGCATTGATAGCCTCGTTCATATACTTCACGGCATTGTCAACATCTCCTCTACCAGCATAAAGTTTATAAAGATAGTATGCAGAAGTGTGAGAAGGCTCCATATTATGCATTGTAGTGACAGAGTTAAGGAAAAGGTCATTATCTGTACATCCCTCAGTCATACCCATCATCCTTACTATATTCTTTGCAAGATCAAGATTCTGGGGATCAGCCTCAAATCTTGGAGTGAACAGAGCGATAAGGTTATCGCAGCTTGCCACCTGGCTGGTAATGAAGAGACTCTCCACATCTTCGATTGTCTTCTCGATGCTTCTCTTTTCTGTATCATTCTTCGGAGTCATCATTCCGAGATACTTGACAGCATTCTCATAAACATTTATAACCTTCTCAGGATCGAGAGTACCCTCTTTATAAAGATCTACCGCTGTATTGAGCTGGAAAAGGAAGATATTGGCCCTTGTCTGCTCCTTTGTCTGCTCTACAACATCGCAAAGTCCTGCAAAAAGCTTCTCGTTGTCATTCTTCATATAGTTATACATATCGAGAGCCTTGTTGTTCAATGAGCTGATAGCATATTTTGGCCAGAATTCCACACGCTGGTCATAAATAGTCATAAGAGAGTCAACAAGCTTCATTCTATAGACAGCATCCTTGCTGTTAGCCTGAATTACTCGGCGAAGCAGTGTAGTACCGTCAGAAAGCATTGAATATCTTGCTGTTGGAGGACAAAGATTATAAGCCTTTCTCCAGTTAGGGAGAGCAGCGTCGTAATTCTTCTGTTTGTAGTACTCTGTATAATAAGACAGATACTTGATACACTCCGCACTGTCAGGACCGAACTTACCCTGAGCGGAAACCTTGCTGCTTGCAAAAAGTGCCAAAGCAGCTACTGAAATCAGCAGTACAATTCTTTTCATAGTATTATTATGTGTTTTTATTTATTTTCAACTAGTTATACTGGAATCTGCGGAACCAGATATCGTGGATATTGAACCCTATGAAGAAGGTAGCGTATCTTTCACGGATCATATTGTTCCTGTTGCTCGATCTCTGTCCCAGATCCACTCCCAGCGTTATTCCGTTATGCCACTGATACACAGGCAGAGTCATACCGAGAGTAATACCTATGGAATTAACATTGTTACCATCCAGCTTGTAATAAGCCTGATCATAATAAGCACCTATCCTATACGAACAAGTCTTGAGATAAGACCTTATATCATTTCTGTTCGGTACGATTTCAAATCCGGCTCTGAAAGACTGGGATACAGTGGATGAAAATACCGATCCTCCTGAAACTGCAAAGCCCTGCGCTGAATCAAATCCGGACTTTCTCCAGTCAGATCTAAGATAGTTGAACTCGGCACTCCACTTTTCTCCGCCATTGACCGCGATTCCTATTCCTATTTCATCACCGAACCTCATTCCTCTGGCTGCGAGGGTATCTACCGTATGCCTCAGGGAGTCGGTAACGCTTGATTGTGTAGCGTAACGGAAATTGGTAGCATATCCCTTCATATTCGTACCCATCTTGTAAGTGGCACCTATGGTTACAGACAGATCATCTCCAAGTTCCTGTTCATACTGAAGACCGAATTTTCCTGTCAATCCTCTGACTGTAAGTTCACTACCGCTGTTCAGAGATCTGTACGACTGGTCAGTGTAATCCATTCTGGTTATCTTGTCAAGATTACCGAAGTAATAAATAGCTTCAGCTCCGATAGAGAGTTTCTTCCAGAATGTGACACCAGCTCCTAAGAATGCCTGATAGACACTGCCGTTTCCGTACGAATCGTAAGTGATGTTTCCTGTGTTTCCTATAATTTCAGGCTTGGTCTCGATGGATGAGAAATCATATCCTACATCACTGTAAGGTGTTATTCCTACCATAAAGGCAGAAGACCTATAGATAGGGAAACTCATCACGAAATCATAAATATTGAACGTATTATGACATGATCTCAAATCTCCCTGCTTGAATACAGTATTATTCTGCACAAGTCCGAAATCAGCCATAAAAGAAAGGGTATCCCTTGCTGTTACAGCGGCAGGATTGAGATAATTGATGAATTTTCTGTTTCTTGTAGCTATACCGGTACCTCCCTTGCTCTTGTTGTACGCTGTACCCTCCTTTGAAATATCTCCGATACCATACACAGAATATGGAGAGTAAGCGCCGTGAGTACCATCCTGTGCAGACACAGAGACACTTACGACGAGAAACACTGCCAGTATAATTAACTTTTCAATCTTTCTTATCATATTCAACAGCCATTAAAGCCAATCCCATAAGTACGAGATTACAAACTACAAAGATGGAGTTTTTCATTCTTTTTGCAAAATAAATTGCGTCTCCACCAGTAAAAACGGTGATATTTTCAGGATATTTGGACATATATCCTTCTATTTCTGACAATAGTCCTGAAATTACACCTGAAGAAACCGCACTTGCAATATCCGTGCCCACCTCCGATATTTCATCAGGAGTCCCAATAAGAGGCAGCGATCTGGAATATCTGTTCAATGCCTTGAATCTTGTACGGCAACCAAGAGATATGTTGCCACCTGAGAAATTACCCTGAGCATCGAGAAAATCCACAGTAAGAACCGTACCGAAATCAAATATTGTACAAGGTCTGTTCTTGAAAAGATAACGTGATGCTATGATGGAAGCCACCCTGTCAGGAGTAAGCCAATGCGGAAGTCCGTAAGAAGAAACCAGAGATTCATCCGCTACTACCAGCCTGTCACATTCTTTCTCAAGTATATTCAAGGCTTGGGAAGAAAAATTTCTTACGCTGCTGAGTATCAATATTTCCGGTTTTTCCTTTGCAGTAAGTGAAAGAATGAAATCAAGCATCCTTTCTCCCTGATATCTGAAAGTCTTGCCGAGGGTCATTCCGTCAGCCCAGGCTGCCTTTAGGGCAGTATTTCCTATATCTATAATAAGATTAGCCACTTACATTATTTTTTGAGAGCCGCAAATTTACGACAATTTATTCAAAATAGCATATGCCTTGGCAATTCCGTCCACATTCCTGACGAAAATCCTGAGCTTATTGTCATTCTGTTTCAGTTCGAAAAGTTTAGGATGCTGGCTTACCTTTTCCAATATTCCTGCAAACCTGTCACTTCTATAGTACAGAGAGAGAGGATTGGATATGAAGAATGCGATGATGACCCCGTTCTTTATTATTATCTTCTCGAATCCAAGTTTCAGTCCCAGCTGCCTGATCCTTACTATATCGAACAATCTGACAAGCTCCTCCGGCATCTTTCCGAAACGGTCTTCCAACCTTTTTCCCATATTGTCCAGATCCTTGTCTGAAGACAGGGAATCCAGTTCCTTGTATATTCTGATTTTCTCGGCAGTCACATCTATATAAGTGTCAGGTATGAGAGCCAGCTGATCAGTCTCGATGGTGCAGTCGGAAACGAAATTATCCGAAGGACCGCGTGTGATCACACCTGTCTCCACTCCGAGTTCTTCCATTGCTTCTGCCAGAATCTTCTGATACGTCTCGAATCCCATATCAGTAATGAATCCGCTCTGCTCGGCACCCAGAAGATTTCCGGCTCCTCGTATATCGAGGTCCTGCATAGCTATATTGAATCCGCTTCCAAGATCTGAAAAAGATTCTATTGCCTTCAGTCTGCGACGGGCATCTTCGGTAATGGACAGAAGCGGAGGCACTATCAGATAACAGAAAGCCCTTCTGTTCGAGCGTCCTACGCGGCCACGAAGCTGATGAAGGTCACTTAGACCGATATTCTGAGCCTGATTGATGATGATGGTATTGGCATTTGGTACGTCGAGACCGTTTTCGATGATGGTAGTGCACAGAAGCATATCATAATCACCGGCCATAAAATCAAGTATCTTGTTTTCCAGTACCTTAGCCTCCATCTGTCCGTGAGCCACACATATCTTCATATCAGGCACGAGCCTGTGCAGGATATCGTGTATGGACTGAAGTTCCTCCACCCTGTTATGAAGAAAGAATATCTGTCCTCCCCTGCCAAGCTCATAATTTATGATCTTCTTTATTTCGTCAGAGTCGAAAAGCATTATCTCTGTCTGCACCGGGATCCTGTTAGGCGGTGGAGTACTTATAATCGAAAGGTCACGTGCTCCAAGAAGAGAGAATTGCAAGGTTCGAGGAATAGGAGTTGCCGTAAGGGTCAATGTATCCACTGAGGCCTTGAGCTGACGGAGTCTTTCCTTGGCCGTCACTCCGAATTTCTGTTCTTCATCTATTATAAGCAATCCAAGATCCTTGAATTCGAATCCCTTTCCGATAAGCTTGTGCGTACCTATCACGATGTCGAGACTACCGGACTTCAGCCTTTTCTGAATATCAGAAATTTCCTTGGCTGTCCTCAGACGGCTTACATAATCTATATTGCAAGGGAAATCCTTCAGACGGTTCCTGAATGTATTGTAATGCTGCAGAGCAAGAATAGTAGTAGGTACTAGCACGGCCACCTGCTTGCTGTCTGTGACTGCCTTGAATGCCGCACGTACCGCTACTTCCGTCTTACCGAAGCCGACGTCTCCGCAGACAAGCCTGTCCATAGGACAATCATCCTCCATATCCCTCTTGACGGCCTGGACCGCCTTTTCCTGATCCGGTGTATCCTCATACATAAAGGAAGACTCAAGTTCCTGCTGAAGATATGTATCAGGAGAGAATGCAAATCCCTTGGCTCCTTTACGCTTAGCATAGAGCTGAATCAGATCCTTGGCGATATCCTTGACCTTTGATTTTGTACTTGCCTTCAGATTCTGCCACACCTTAGAGCCAAGCTTATGGATCTTAGGAGGCTCGGAATCCTTTGATTTATAACGGGATATCTTATGAAGAGCGTGCACGGACACAAAGACTACGTCATTGTCCTTATACATAAGCTTGACCACTTCGTGCATCCTTCCCTTGTCATCCTTCATCCTCACCAGACCTCCGAATACACCCACTCCATAATCTATATGTACGATATAATCCCCTATTGCAAATGAAGTAAGATCATTGATGGTAAGCTGCTCGCTCTTCTCCACAGTCCTTCGGATGCTGACACGATGGAAACGGTCGAATATCTCGTGGTCACTGTAACAGCATACTTTATTTTCATTGTCAATGAATCCGTTATGTATATTCTTTCCAGCCACGAACTCCGGCATTATACCTCCGTTCTGAGACAGAATGGACTGCAGTCTTTCCAATTGAGACTTCTTTTCGCCATAGATACGTACTCTGAAACCTTCTTCCAGATGCTTTCTTATATCTTCGGTAAGAAGCTCGAAATTCTTATTGAATACCGGCTGAGGGGAGATGGCAAACCTGACAGCCTCTTCACTCTGACGCGAGAGAGGAAGTTCCAGAAATATCCTTTTAAACCGTTCAAGTTCAGTGAAGAATTCCTTATTCCTGTACATATCAGACGAATCCAGCCATACAAGAGTCTCTTTTGGAAGCATATCTGTTATACGCATCAAGGACTCCCCTTCTTCCGATACTGCAATGTCAGGATATATCTCGGCCTCCTCCATCTTTTCCTTGGAAAGCTGCGAATTGCAGTCAAACGCATTGATGGTTTCAATCTCATCACCAAAGAAGGATATTCTGAACGGATCATTATATGAATATGAGAATATATCCACTATAGCTCCCCTTATCGCAAACTGTCCCGGTTCTCCCACAAAATCCACTCTCTGGAATCCGGAATCAAAAAGCGACTGTATTATTTCCTCGTGGCCGATTTCATCTCCTACTTTCAGTCTCAATACAGACTGTCTTATCTTGTCTTCCTGAGGTATACTCTCTTCAAGAGCCGAAGGATATGACACGATTACAAGCTGTCCCTCCTTATGATCCAATATCCTTCCTACAGCTGAAGTCCTCTGAACTCCGAGAGATGACTTGTAATTACTCTTCTCCAGACTCTTTCCGGAATCCGGAAGGAAGAATACATTGTCACCTTCGATAAGATTGTAAAGATCGGCGGCACAATACTCGGCAGACTCCTTGTCAGGAAGGACAACCAGCTGTATGCCGTCATAATCGAGCTGTGATACGACGAACCATCGGGCTGACAGAAAAAGCCCGCTGCAGAAGACCTCGTCCAAAGAAGATATTTTCTCTGCAAGGAAGTTTACGGATTCTGAACTTATTAACATTTTATATCTAAAACCTGTTGATAACCCGTTGAAAACCCTGTTAAAAAACGATTGAAAACTAAATTGGCAAATAAAGATTATCCGTATATTACGTCTGCTCTTTCAAAAGTCCAAATTATTAATCCACATTTTACCAAGAACTTCATATCAAGGTTACTAACACAATTATACAGTTATAATCAGCAGATAATCAATACTATAGGATGGTTATCAACATTTCAACAACAAAATAAACATTACCAAATCAATAAATATATCTATATTTGTATATAATATTTTTGTTGTTGGCGATGGTAGATTTCGATCCCCGTAATATCAATGAGGGCAAAGATAAGGAATTGGACGGAATTATCCGCCCCCAGGATTTGGCAGATTTCACCGGTCAGGATAAGATCGTGGCGAATCTTAAAATCTTTGTAGCGGCGGCCAAAATGAGAGGGGAGTCTCTCGATCACGTCCTGTTTCACGGCCCTCCAGGCTTGGGTAAAACCACCCTTGCACATATCATAGCAAATGAACTCGGAGTAAATATGAAGGTCACTTCCGGCCCGATTCTGGACAAGCCCGGAGATCTGGCTGGCCTCCTTACTTCTCTTGAGGAGGGAGATGTGCTATTCATTGATGAAATCCACAGACTTTCGCCTGTAGTGGAAGAGTATCTGTACTCTGCTATGGAGGATTTTGTCATCGATATTATGATCGACAAGGGCCCCGGAGCCCGTTCTGTACGTATTTCACTGAACCCGTTCACTCTCGTTGGTGCCACTACGCGCAGCGGTCTCCTGACTTCGCCTCTGAGAGCCCGTTTCGGCATTACCTGTGCGATGGAATACTATGATACTCTGACCCTCGTCAATATCGTCAAGAGAAGCGCTTCCATATTAAAGGTAAGCATCGATCAGGATGCTGCCTATGAAATCGCCCTCCGAAGCCGCGGAACTCCGCGTATTGCCAATTCGCTTCTGCGAAGGGTGCGTGATTTTGCACAGGTTATGGGAAACGGCAATGTGGATCTTCAGATAGCCCGTTATGCACTGGATGCTTTGAATATTGATAAAAGGGGACTGGATGCTATTGATAACAAGATACTTAAGACCATCATTACCAAATTCAAGGGAGGTCCTGTAGGCGCCAATACCATTGCCACAGCTGTAGGTGAGGATCAGGGTACTCTAGAGGAGGTTTACGAGCCTTTCCTTATTAAAGAAGGATTCATAATGAGGACACCTCGAGGCAGGGAAGCGACAGAACTTGCTTACAGGCATCTCGGTCTGGAAAAAGGCAATATCAACCTTGACGATCCTACATTGTTTTAAATATCATTCACTGCGTTCTGACAGGCTAAGTTCAAGCCATTACTTACCATTCAGAAGGAAAGCGAAGAATATGCTATCGACTACCTATTATTTATGATAGGTAGTTGTTGTTTTATACTATTAAAATGAGTAGCTTCGTGCCGAAATTTCACAAACACACTATAAAAATGGCCGAAAAACTTATTTCTAAGATTCCTGAGGGTCCTTTGGCCGAGAAATGGACAAAGCACAAATCTCAGATCCGCGTTGTCAGCCCTGGCAACAAAAGAAAAATGGAAGTCATTGTAGTTGGTACAGGTCTCGGTGGAGCATCTGCAGCTGCTTCACTCGGAGAGCTTGGCTACAACGTTAAGGTGTTCTGCATCAGCGACTCACCTCGTCGTGCTCACTCTATTGCAGCACAGGGTGGTATCAATGCCGCTAAGAACTACCAGAACGACAACGACTCGATCTACCGTCTCTTCTATGACACAATCAAGGGAGGAGACTATCGTGCACGCGAGGCTAACGTTTATCGTCTTGCCGAGGTCAGCAACAACATCATTGACCAGTGCGTTGCACAGGGTGTTCCTTTTGCAAGGGAATACGGCGGACTTCTCGCCAACCGCTCTTTCGGAGGTGCGCAGGTTAGCCGTACCTTCTATGCCCGCGGACAAACCGG
>JAGKTT010000010.1 GCA_021153285.1 Bacteroidia bacterium | reverse complement strand
TCGTCATACTCCATTCCACAACCACTACCGTCCACAGTTCTTCATCCGTACTCTCGATATCACTGGTGAGATTTCACTCCCAGAGGGCGTAGAGATGGTTATGCCTGGTGACAACGTTCACATCACAGTTAACCTCATCTACCCAGTAGCTATCAACGAGGGTCTCCAGTTCGCAATCCGCGAGGGTGGTAGAACAGTAGGTGCTGGTCAGGTAACTAAGCTTATTGACTAATTAGTCTACAATACCGGTGGGTGACCGGAAAGTCACCCACCAATTTAGGGGAATAGTATAAGGGTAGTACAGCGGTCTCCAAAACCGTTAGTCTGGGTTCGAATCCTGGTTCCCCTGCCAATAAAATATCAAAGGTTACGATTTGGTAATGTTTAACAGACCTTGCGGACCGCTTCCAAACCGCATCGTCCATTAAATGTAAAGATGAGAAGATTTATCAATTATCTGAAAGAGTCATACGCTGAGATGACCAAGAAAGTAGCTTGGCCGACTTGGGACAAATTGCAGAATTCCGCTATCCTCGTGATGGTGGCTTCAGTAATTTTTGCCCTCGTTATCTTCGCGATGGACAAGGTGATCGAAGTCGCAATGAAACTGATCTACACTCTCTAAAACTACCATACTATGAGCGAAAGCAATAAGAAGTGGTATGTCCTGAGAGCAGCAGGCGGCAAAGAGAAAAAAGCCAAAGAATATCTTGAAAAAGAGATCGAGAGATGTGGCCTTCAGGATCTGGTTTCCCAGGTTCTCGTTCCAACTGAAAAAGTTTATAGAATCCGCGATGGAAAGCGTATCTGTACAGAGCGTCTTTTCTATCCCGGTTATGTGCTTATAGAGGCTGAACTCACAGGTGAGCTGCAGTACATTATCCGAAATGAAGTCCCTCATATGTCAGGTTTCCTCACAGAGAAGCGAGATGTAAAGAGAGGTGATGGAAAATCGCAGGAGGAGAAGCTTCCTATTCCGCTCAGAGATGATGAGGTAAGGAGAATTCTCGGAGAGCAGGATGAGATTGCAGGTACAGAGGCTGAGACAGTCGTCGACTATCAGGCTGGTGAGGCTGTGAAGATCACAGACGGTCCTTTCACAGGATTCGACGGAACAGTCGAGGAGATCGTAGAAGACAGGAGCAAGCTCAAGGTTATGGTTATGATCTTCGGTCGTAAGACACTTTTGGAACTCAACTTTACACAGGTAACTAAAGAATAATCAGAAATTATGGCAAAAGAAGTAGCTGGATTTATTAAACTCCAGATTAAAGGTGGCGCAGCAAATCCATCACCACCAGTTGGTCCAGCCCTCGGTTCGAAGGGTCTCAACATTATGGATTTCTGCAAGCAGTTCAATGCCCGTACGCAGGAAAGCGCAGGTAAGGTATTGCCAGTAGTGATCACTGTTTACAGCGACAAGTCTTTCACATTCGTAGTAAAGCAGCCGCCTGTAGCAGTTCAGCTCAAAGAGGCTGCAAAGATCTCTACCGGATCTGCTGAGCCAAACAGAAAGAAGGTAGGTACCGTTACTTGGGAGCAGGTAAGAGCAATTGCTGAGAGCAAGATGCCGGATATGAACTGCTTCACACTCCAGTCTGCAATGACTATGGTAGCAGGTACTGCAAGAAGTATGGGTATCAAAGTAGAAGGAGAATTTCCTGAACTCTAAAAATCACAGGCAAAATGGGTAAACTTACTAAAAATCAGAAGGCTGTAATCGCTAAGTACGATGCAGCGAAAGAGTATAAGCTTGCTGAGGCTTGTGAACTTGTAAAGGAGCTCACCTACACTAAGTTTGATGCATCAGTAGAGCTTCACGTAAACCTCGGTGTTGACCCTCGTAAGGCAAACCAGATGGTTCGTGGTGTCGTTACACTTCCAAACGGAACCGGTAAGGTGACTCGTGTTCTCGTTCTCTGTACTCCAGACAAGGAGAATGAGGCAAGAGAGGCTGGCGCAGACTATGTTGGTCTCGACGAGTATATCGAGAAGATCAAGGGTGGATGGACTGACGTTGATGTCATCATCTGTACACCATCAGTAATGGCTAAGGTCGGTATCATCGGTCGTATCCTCGGTCCTAGAGGACTTATGCCAAACCCTAAGACAGGTACTGTAACTATGGAAGTAGGAAAGGCTGTCAAGGAAGTTAAGGCTGGTAAGATCGATTTCAAGGTTGACAAGACCGGTATCGTTCACGCAGCGATCGGAAAGGTATCATTCTCAGGTACTCAGATCTATGAGAACGCTAAGGAGCTCCTTTCTGCTATCCTCAAGCTTAAGCCACAGGCTCTCAAGGGAACATATATGAACGGTGTTGCTGTTTGCTCGACAATGAGCCCAGGCATCCGTGTAGATGTTAAGTCAGTAGAATAATTAATGTGCTGTAAAAATTGAACGTTATGAGAAAAGAAGAAAAACTCGATATTATCAACGCGATTTCAGCACAGTTGGAGGAGACTCCTAACTTCTATATCACTGACATCGCAGGACTCAACGCAGAGAAGACACACGCTCTCCGCAAGGCTTGCTTTGAAGCTGGCGTAAAGCTCGTAGTAACTAAGAACACTCTCTTCACAAAGGTTCTTGAGGCTTCTGAGAACGAGGAGATGAAGAAGCTCGCTGAGGTACTCGCAGGTCCTACTGCAATTATGTACACAGTAGCTCCAAATGCTCCTGCTAAGGTAATCAACTTCGCTATCAAGTCACGTGAGGAAATGATCGCTGATATCGTATCACTCCTCCTCTCACCAATCCGCAACGTTATGTCAGCTCTCGAGCACAAGGATGATGACAAGGCTGAAGGATCAGCAGAATAATTCAAGAAAAACAAACAATTAATAAAATATATTACAATTATGGCAGACATTAAAGCACTCGCAGAAGAGTTGGTAAACCTTACTGTGAAAGATGTACAGGAGCTCGCAAACATCCTTAAGGATGAGTACGGAATCGAGCCTGCAGCAGCTGCAGTAGTAGCAGTAGCAGGTCCAGCAGCAGCAGCCGAGGCTGAGCAGACTGAGTTCGACGTTATCCTCGTTTCAGCAGGTCAGGCTAAGCTTGGCGTTGTTAAGGCGGTTAAGGAGTCTACAGGTCTCGGACTTAAGGAGTCAAAGGAGATCGTTGACAAGGCACCAGTAGCTGTTAAGGAGAAAGTTTCTAAGGCAGAGGCTGAAGCACTTAAGGCTGCCCTCGAAGAGGCAGGAGCTGAAGTTGAGATTAAGTAACTTCACCCCTTCCCCGAGATGGGAAAAAAGTCAGGTTTAGGGCCTATCAGGCTCTAAACCTTTTTGTCGTAATAAAATGTTTTTCTCTATATAAAGGCAGAAAGATGTCAAAAAAGACTAACAATCAGCGAGTTTCATTCGCATCATCAAAAATTCTCCTTGAGTACCCGGACCTGCTTGAGGTGCAGCTGAAGTCCTTCCAGGATTTCTTCCAGCTCGACACCACACCTGAGAACAGAAGCAATGAAGGTCTGTACCAGGTATTCCAGGAGATATTCCCAATCGAAGACACAAGGAACAGCTATAAGCTGGAATTCATCGACTATTTTATTGATCCTCCGCAGTATTCGATTGATGAGTGTCTTGAGAGAGGACTGACATACAATGTTCCTCTGAAGGCAAAACTCCGCCTTTCCTGCAATGATCCTGAGCACGAAGACTTTGATACCAAAGTACAGGATGTATACCTCGGAAATATCCCATATATGACTCCGGGTGGTACATTCGTTATAAACGGATCGGAACGAATCATCGTTTCACAGCTCCACAGGTCTCCTGGCGTTTTCTTCGGACAGAGTGTCCACGCCAACGGAACCAAGCTTTATTCAGCACGAATCATTCCTTTCAAGGGATCCTGGATCGAGTTCGCTACTGACATCAACAATGTTATGTACGCTTATATCGACCGTAAGAAGAAGCTTCCTGTAACCACCCTCCTCAGAGCTATTGGATTCAACGGCGACAAGGATATCATTGACATTTTCGGCCTCGCTGATGAAATCGAGGCGACTGAAGATAACCTTAAGGCAAATGAGGGAAGAAAGCTCGCGGCAAAGGTACTCAGAACTTGGATCGAGGACTTCGTGGATGAGGATACAGGAGAGGTCATCCCTGTAGAAAGAAGCGAGACTTATCTTGAGCGTGGAGAGATTCTCAACGATGAAACCATCGAGAAACTGTCAGAGACTGATGTAAAGACAATCCTTCTCCAGAAGGACGAGGCAAATGTAAATGAGTATGCCATCATCTACAACACTCTGCAGAAAGACCCGACCAATACGGAGATGGAAGCAGTCAATTACATCTACAAGCAGCTTCGTAACTCAGAACCACCTGATGAAGCTACTGCAAGAGATGTCATTGAAAAACTCTTCTTCTCTGAAAAGAGATATGACCTCGGCGATGTAGGACGTTACAGACTCAACAAGAAACTGAATCTTACAATCGACGAGAGCACAAGGGTTCTCACCAATACTGATATGATCGAGATCATCAAGTATCTCATCCAGCTTATCAACTCAAAGGCTGTTGTCGATGATATTGACCATTTGAGCAACCGCCGTATCAGAACAGTAGGTGAGCAGCTTGCAAATCAGTTCAGCGTGGGCCTTTCACGTATGGCACGTACTATCCGTGAGAGAATGAACGTTCGCGACAGCGAGCAGTTTGCCCCTACTGACCTTATCAATGCGAAGACCCTTTCTTCTGTGATCAACTCTTTCTTCGGAACGAGCCAGCTTTCACAGTTTATGGACCAGACAAACCCATTGTCTGAGATGACACATAAGCGTCGTCTTTCAGCCCTCGGTCCGGGAGGTCTCTCAAGAGATCGTGCAGGTTTCGAGGTTCGAGACGTACACTATACACATTACGGCCGTCTCTGTCCTATCGAGACACCGGAGGGACCGAACATCGGTCTTATCTCATCACTCTGCGTTTACGCGAGAATCAACGACCTCGGATTCATCGAGACTCCGTACCGTAAGGTTCAGGGAGGTAAGGTGGACCTCAGCTCTGAAGGATGGACTTATATGAGCGCGGAGGAAGAGGAGAACCAGATGGTATCACTTGCAAAGGTGAAGATGAACGAGGAGGGAGAAATCCTTGAAGATCGTATCCAGTGCCGTCTTGGAGCTGACTTCCCGGTGGTTACCAAGGAGGAAGTGAACTATATGGACGTTGCTCCTAACCAGATCGCTTCGGTAGCGGCATCGCTCATTCCGTTCCTTGAGCACGACGACGCCCACCGTGCATTGATGGGTGCAAATATGATGCGTCAGGCAGTTCCGCTCCTTAACCCTGAGTCTCCTATCGTAGGTACAGGTCTTGAGGAAAGAGTATGTTTCGACTCCAGAACTCAGGTAAAGGCTGTAAAGAAGGGTGAGGTAGTTTATGTTGACGCGAAGGAAATTCACGTGAAATATGAGCGTGACGACGATGAGAGATTCGTAAGTTTCGCACCGGATATCACTGTATATCAGCTTCCTATATATAGAAAGACCAACCAGGGAACCACTATTCTCCTCAAGCCTATCGTACGCAAGGGAGACATCGTGGAGCCAGGACAGATCCTTACAGAGGGTTATGCTACTCAGAAGGGAGAGCTTGCACTCGGTCGAAACCTGAAGGTGGCGTTTATGCCTTGGAAGGGTTACAATTACGAGGATGCGATCGTTATCTCCGAGCGTATGATCCGTTGGGATATCCTTACTTCTGTCCACGTTGACGAGTACATCACTGAAGTACGTGATACCAAGCGTGGTATGGAGGAACTTACATCCGATATTCCTAACGTGAGCGAGGACGCTACAAAGGATCTCGACGAGAATGGTATCATCCGCATCGGTGCACACATCGAGCCAGGTGACATTATGATCGGTAAGATCACACCTAAGGGTGAGAGTGATCCGTCACCTGAGGAGAAGCTCCTCAGAGCGATCTTCGGTGACAAGGCCGGTGACGTTAAGGATGCATCACTCAAGGCAACTCCTTCACTCAGCGGTACTGTAATCAACACAGCCCTTTATTCAAAGGTGGCTAAGGAAAGCGGTCGCAAGGGTGTTAAGAGTGATCAGAAGGCTAAGATCGAGAAGGCAGAAGAAGAGTTCGCAGCTAAGGCTGAGGCACTCAGATCAAAGTTCATCGACAAGCTTGCTGTTCTTGTCAATGGTAAGAAGAGTGCTGGTATCAGCGACCTCTACGGAGTGGAGATCATTGCAAAGGGAAGAGACATCACTGTTTCTGACCTCAATATGATCGACTATAACAATATCAACTCAAGCAAGTGGACTTCAGACAAGAGGACCAATGAGATGATCCGCGAGCTCATCAACAACTACTGCATCGCTCAGAAGGAGGATGACGCACGCAAGAAGAGAATCCTCGACAAGATCAAGGTCGGCGACGAGCTTCCTAACGGAGTTATGCAGCTTGCAAAGGTCTATATTGCCAAGAAGCGTAAGATCAGAGTAGGTGACAAGATGGCGGGACGCCACGGTAACAAGGGTATCGTAGCCAAGGTCGTAAGAGACGAGGATATGCCGTTCCTTGCAGACGGTACTCCTGTGGATATCGTACTTAACCCTCTTGGTGTGCCTTCACGTATGAACCTCGGTCAGATCTACGAGACTGTTCTCGGATGGGCCGGTGAGGAACTCGGCGTCAAGTTCAGTACTCCGATCTTCGACGGTGCTACACTTAACGACATCTGTGATCACTCAGCAGCCTCTCGGAGGTAAGGCGCAGTTCGGAGGACAGCGTTTCGGAGAGATGGAGGTTTGGGCACTCGAGGCATTCGGTGCATCTAATATCCTTCAGGAGATCCTGACTGTGAAGTCAGACGACGTTACAGGAAGATCCAAGGCATATGAAGCAATCGTCAAGGGTGACCTTATGCCTAACCCAGGCATTCCTGAGTCTCTCAACGTATTGCTCCACGAGCTCAGAGGTCTCGGACTTAAAGTGACTTTGGACTAATTACTGACAATTGAAATTATAGAAATATGCCGACTTTTAATAAAGAAAACAAGGTTAAAAGCAATTTCGAAAGGATCAGCATCGCTCTTGCTTCTCCAGAAGACATCAAGGAAAGGTCTTCTGGAGAGGTATTGAAGCCTGAAACCGTCAACTACAGGACATACAAGCCTGAGCGTGACGGTCTCTTCTGCGAGAAGATCTTCGGTCCTACAAAGGACTACGAGTGCCACTGCGGTAAGTATAAGAGAATCCGTTACCGTGGTATTGTCTGCGACCGTTGCGGCGTGGAGGTAACTGAGAAGAAGGTGCGTAGGGAGAGAATGGGACATATCGAGCTCACAGTTCCTGTAGCACATATCTGGTACTTCAAGTCAGCACCAAACAAGATCGCAGCTCTTCTCGGAATCGCTGCGAAGAAGCTTGAATCAGTAATCTATTACGAGAAATATATCGTCGTAAAGCCAGGAACATCAGGTTTCCAGAAACTTGATCTCCTCTCTGAGGACGAATATCTTGAGTTCTATGCAGAGCAGCCAGAGCAGTATAATATGCCTGCTGACGATCCTGACAAGTTCGTTGCAAAGATGGGCGCGGAGGCTCTCTATGAGCTCCTTAAGGAGATCGATGTAGATGCTCTTGCAAAGGAACTCCGTCAGAAGATGCTGAAGGAGACTTCACAGCAGAGAAGAGCAGAGGCTCTCAAGAGACTCAACATCGTGAAGTGGTTCCAGGATTCAAAGGGTATCAACCGTCCTGAGTGGATGATCCTTAAGGTCATCCCTGTGATTCCGCCTGATCTTCGTCCTCTCGTTCCACTCGATGGAGGCCGTTTCGCGACATCAGACCTCAATGATCTCTACAGAAGAGTCATCATCCGTAACAACCGTCTGAAGAGACTTATCGAGATCAAGGCTCCGGAAGTCATCCTCAGAAACGAGAAGCGTATGCTTCAGGAGGCTGTGGACTCACTCTTCGATAATTCAAAGAAGTCAAATGCAGTAAAGAGCGAAGCTAACCGTACCCTCAAGTCACTTTCAGACTCACTCAAGGGTAAACAGGGACGTTTCCGTCAGAACCTCCTCGGTAAGCGTGTGGACTATTCTGCACGTTCGGTTATCGTTGTAGGTCCAGAGCTCAAGATGCACGAGTGCGGTCTTCCTAAGTTTATGGCTGCCGAGCTTTACAAGCCGTTCATCATCAGAAAATTGATCGAGCGTGGTATTGTGAAGACAGTCAAGTCTGCGAAGAAGATCGTAGATAGAAAGGATGCTGTTATCTGGGATATTCTCGAGAACGTGATGAAGGGTCATCCGGTTCTTCTCAACCGTGCCCCTACGCTTCACCGTCTTGGTATCCAGGCATTCCAGCCTAAGATGATCGAGGGTAAGGCAATCCAGCTTCATCCGCTCGCTTGTACCGCGTTCAACGCCGACTTTGACGGTGACCAGATGGCGGTTCACCTTCCGCTTGGAAATGCTGCGATCCTCGAGGCTCAGCTCCTGATGCTCGGCTCGCACAACATCCTCAATCCTGCGAACGGAACTCCTATCACAGTCCCATCACAGGATATGGTGCTCGGACTTTACTATATCACCAAGATCCGTCCGGGTGTAAAGGGTGAGGGTATGAGCTTCTACGGACCTGAGGAAGTGATCATCGCTCTTAACGAGAAGGCAATCGACATTCACGCCAAGATCAACGTAAGGCTTCCAAAGGACAAGCAGAATCCAGAGGCTGGCACACAGATGGTGGAGACTACTCCAGGTCGTATCATCGTGAACCAGCTCGCACCGGTGGAAGTTCCATATATCAATGAAATCCTCGGTAAGAAGTCATTGAGAAAGATCATTTCCAATGTCATCAAGTACACAGGTGTGGCTCGTACAGCACAGTTCCTCGATGACATCAAGGATCTCGGATACACAATGGCGTTCAAGGGAGGTCTTTCATTCAACCTCGGTGATGTCATCATTCCGGAGGAAAAGAGAGAGCTTATCGACAACGGTTACAATACTGTAGAAGATATCAAGGCTAACTTCGCGATGGGATTCATCACCAATAACGAGCGTTATAACAAGGTGATTGACCTTTGGTCTTCTATCGACAACAAGATCACCAAGATCGTCGAGCAGCAGATTTCAAGCGATCAGCAGGGATTCAACCCGGTATATATGATGCTCGACTCTGGAGCCCGTGGTTCGACAGCACAGATCAAGCAGCTTTGCGGTATGCGAGGTTTGATGGCTAAGCCACAGAAGTCCGGCGGTCAGGGTGCAGAGATCATCGAGAACCCGATCATCTCTAACCTTAAGGAAGGTATGTCAGTGCTCGAGTACTTCATCTCGACACACGGTGCTCGTAAGGGTCTTGCCGATACAGCGCTCAAGACAGCCGACGCAGGTTACCTTACCCGTCGTCTCGTAGACGTATCTCACGATGTGATCATCAACGAGGAGGATTGCGGTACTCTCCGCGGACTTGTTGCTACAGCAATCAAGAGCAAGGATGAGATCGTAGAGTCACTCGGAGAGCGTATCCTCGGACGTACTTCGGTTCACGACATCTTCAATCCTCTCACAGGTGATCTTATCATCCCTGCAGGTGAGGAAATTACTGAGGACATCGCTAACCTCATCGAGTCACTCCCTATCGAGCAGGTGGAGATCCGTTCGGTTCTCACTTGTGAGTCTCGCAAGGGTGTCTGCGCAAAATGTTACGGACGTAACCTCGCATCAGGCCGTATGGTCGAGAAGGGAGAGGTTGTCGGCGTAATCGCTGCACAGTCAATCGGTGAGCCTGGTACACAGCTTACACTCCGTACATTCCACGTCGGTGGTACAGCTTCAAGTACAGCTGCAGAGAACGCTATTACATCAAAGTACAATGGTAAACTCGAGTTCGAGGAACTCAGAACTATCGAAAGAGTTACTGAGGACGGAGTACAGGATGTGGTTGTCAGCCGTACGACTGAGGTTCGCATCGTAGACGAGAATACCGGTATCACATATTCACAGTATGATGTTCCTTACGGTTCAATCCTTTACAAGAAGGACGGTGATTCAGTCAAGAAGGGTGACCTTATCTGTGAGTGGGATGCTTATAACGCTATCACCATCATCGAGACAGCCGGTAAGATCTGCTTCGACAATATGATCGACGGTGTGACATTCCGTGAGGAAATGGCTGACGAGTACTCTCTCAACAGAGATAAGGTTATCATCGAGTCGCGTGACAAGTCAAAGAACCCTACCATCATCATCGTTGATGAGAACGGCGAGGCTTTGAAGCATTACAACCTCCCTGTAGGAGCTCACGTAATGGTAGAGGATGGTGCAGATGCTAAGGTCGGTGACATCATCATCAAGATCCCACGTGCTATCGGTAAAGCATCCGATATCACCGGAGGTCTCCCACGAGTTACAGAGCTCTTCGAAGCACGTAACCCATCTAATCCTGCAATCGTTTCAGAAATCAACGGTGAGGTTATTATGGGTAAGATCAAGAGAGGTAACCGCGAGATCATCATCAAGCATCGTTCCGGCATCGAGAAGCACTACCTCGTTCCTCTTACCAAGCAGATCCTTGTTCAGGAGAATGACTATGTAAGGGCTGGTACAAGACTTTCAGATGGTGCCGTATCTCCTACTGATATTCTCAATATCCTCGGTCCTATCAAGGTTCAGGAGTATATCGTGAATGAGATCCAGGAGGTTTACCGTCTCCAGGGTGTAAAGATCAATGACAAGCACTTTGAAATCATCGTACGTCAGATGATGAGAAAGGTTCAGATCAATGATCCAGGTGATACAGAATTCCTCCAGGAGGAGCTTGTAGACAAGTGGCTCTTTATGGATACCAACGATCACATCTATGGCAAGTTCTTCGTACTTGACAAGGGTGATTCTGAGATCTACTCAGAGGGTGACATCATCACTGCACGTGAGATGAGAAGCGAAAATTCTTCACTCGACCGTCAGGGTCTTAAGATGATGGTTCTCCGTGAGGCTAAGCCTGCAACAGCAAGCCAGGTACTCCAGGGTATTACAAGAGCTGCATTGAAGACAAACAGCTTCATCTCAGCAGCTTCATTCCAGGAGACAACCAAGGTACTCAGCGAGGCTGCAATCCGTGGCCGCGTCGATACTCTCGAGGGTCTTAAGGAGAATGTCATCTGCGGACATCCTATCCCTGCAGGTACAGGTCAGAAGGAATTCCAGGAGATTCTGGTTGCTCCAGCTGCCGATATGCAGAAGAATCTTGCAGACCTCTAAGAGGATCACATATATGTTATCAGAGGATGACCAGACGGTCATCCTCTTTTTATTGTCTCCTTCGATATAAACATCGATCTTATAAGATAAAATGCCTGCTGCGTCATACAGAGCAGCAGGCATTTTATATAATGTGCTATGTTTCAGGACTTATGCGATACCTGATGGATTATCTTTCGATTGTAGCCTCACGGTCTGGACCTACAGAGATGATCTTGATAGGAACTCCGATGTACTGCTCCATAAATGCGATATAGTCGCGGAACTCCTGTGGAAGTTCTTCTTCCGCGCGGCAGTGAGTCAGGTCTGTATTCCATCCCTTGAACTCAGTGTATACCGGCTGTATGTCAGCATAAGTGTCGAATGGCCACTGGTCTGAAGGCTTTCCGTCGACGATGTAAGATGTGCATACCTTGATAGTCTCGAATGTGTCGAGGCAGTCTGACTTCATCATTATCAGATCGGTGACACCACTGATCATAACTGCATACTTGAGGGCTACGAGGTCGAGCCATCCGCAGCGACGCGGACGTCCTGTGACAGCACCGAATTCGTGTCCGATAGCACGTATCTTCTCACCGGTCTCATCGAAGAGCTCAGTCGGGAAAGGACC
Organism: Bacteroidia bacterium; assembly: GCA_021153285.1. Taxonomy (GTDB): domain Bacteria; phylum Bacteroidota; class Bacteroidia; order Bacteroidales; family UBA932; genus Cryptobacteroides. The sequence goes on along the minus strand of JAGKTT010000010.1, from coordinate 62,017 downwards.
GCTGCCGACTCTTGTGCAATATGCCTTGAAGATACCATAGACGCGTCCGATAAGGTGTGGATTCACTCCAAGTCCTACGCAGGCGCCTGAGCAAGAAGTTGTAGATGAAGTTACGAATGGATATGAACCGTAGTCAACGTCGAGCATTGAGCCCTGGGCACCTTCTGCAAGGATATCCTGATTCTTAAGTAGCTCGTTTATATAATATTCGCAGTCTACAAGCTCGAACTTCTTCAGAAACTCCACAGCTTCCATAAATTCAGCATCCTCTGCGTGAGGGTCACACTCAAATCCCATCTGGTTCAGGAGAGTGATATGCCTGTTCTGGAGCTTAGCGTATCTGTCAGCGAAGTCCGGAGCGAGAATGTCGCCTACGCGAAGTCCGTGGCGGCTGATCTTGTCAGTGTAAGTCGGGCCGATTCCCTTGAGGGTCGAACCGATCTTACCCTTGCCCATAGCAGCTTCGTTAGCTGCATCAAGAAGTCTGTGAGTCGGAAGGATGAGGTGAGCTTTCTTGGCGATTACGATACGCTCTGTCACAGGAATACCTGTCTTTTCAGCGATATTGTCGCATTCTCCCTTGAAGGTGATAGGATCAAGAACCACTCCGTTACCTACGATGTTCTTCGCGTCTTCTCTGAAGATTCCTGACGGAACGGACCTGAGAACGAAGCTCTTACCGTCGAAATGGAGTGAGTGTCCTGCGTTAGGGCCACCCTGAAAACGTGCTACTGTAGGATATCTTCCTGCGAGCACATCCACGATTTTACCTTTTCCTTCGTCGCCCCACTGGAGGCCGAGTACTACATCAAGTTTCATTGCTGGTATATTGTTATTCTGTTAATTATCAGGGTGTTAGAATGGGAGATCGTCCTCCGGACCGTCATTGGCTATATCCACTGGCTGGGCAGGCTGAGGCTGTGAGAATGCCTGAGGCTGCTGCGGCTGATAAGAAGGCTGTGCCGGCTGAGTGTATGCAGGCTGCTGTGGCGCAGGTGCGTAACCTGGCTGCTGGTAAGTCTGTCCCTGCTGAGAGTATCCGCCCTGCTGTGCTCCAGGATTGTCGGATTTCTTTCCAAGAAGCTGGAGATTGTCTGCAATGATCTCAGTAGTGTATCTCTTGTTGCCAGTCTGGTCATCCCACGAACGGGTGCGGATGCGTCCCTCTATATACACCTGAGTGCCTTTTCTTACGAATCTCTCCACGACATCAGCAGTGCTTCTCCAAGCCACGATGTTGTGCCATTCTGTGTTTTCACGTGTTTCACCGTTACGGTCCCTGTACCTCTCGGTTGTGGCCAATGTGAATGTCGCCACTTTTGCATTTCCGTCTTTTCCATCAAGGTAACGTACTTCAGGGTCGCGTCCAACGTTACCGATCAGCATAGCTTTGTTTAATGACATATTATCTGTTTTTAGTATCTTTTAAATGGGCTTGGCCCAAAAACTCCGCAAGATAGTGATATTTTCTTACAAAACATCAGCCATCCTTCCCAAATCAGGCTTTTCACCTGTAAAAATATCATATCCGGTCGCCGCCTGATACAGAAGCCAGATCTTGCCACCGGTATATCGTGCCAGGGGATTTGCCGCCTGCATCTTTGCCAGAAGGGTCTTGTCAAATGAAGGATTCTTGTAGTTGGCCTCCAGGATGAACTTAGGTTTGCCAGGAGTGAAGTCGCTGTCTGTCAGCTCACAGAGGACTGGGATGGCAGCAGGGATATTGTAAATGATTATGTCAGCTTCTCTGAAGCATTCTATGAAATCGTCCAATGGTCTTGTCATCTCATCCCTGACTGTCCTGTTCATTCTGACTACCTCCATTCCAAGTGACTCTGCCGCTGCGGCCGCAGCCTTTCCTGCCCCGCCTAACCCGACTATCAGAACGGATATGTTTTCTGGATGGCTGCCATTGGTGCTTGAAGGCCGGTCGGTATAAGAAATGCTTGATCCTACCTTGCCAGCCACTTCCTCCAGCCACATCCTGACTCCAAGAAAGTCCGAATTGAAAGCCTTCACCCCCTGATGAGTCTTTACCAGCAGATTCGTCGCCCCCACAGCCTCGCACTCAGGGGACAATATATCTGCCTTGGAGAATGCCAGTTCCTTGAACGGAGCAGTAACATTGATTCCGTCATATTCTTCCAGAAATTTCTGGTATGACTCTTCGAAATCCTCTCCCTCTATCAGCTCGTAGTGGTAACGCCCCTCATATCCTGCCTTGAAGAGAGCAGGGGAGAGCGAATGCGCTATCGGATGACCTATCAGACCGAATCTACAGTGTTTCATAAGATGTTGGATTATAGTGCGTTACCTTTTGCACTCTTGCGCTGCCTCACAGCCTCGAACATCAATATCGCTGCCGAAACCGACACATTAAGCGAGTCAAGCTTGCCCAGCATCGGAATCTTGATATGGGCATCGGCCGCCTTTCTCCAGACATCAGTCAGACCAGTCGCCTCTGTGCCCATAACGATCGCAGTGCCGCCCTTCATATCAGTATCATAATACCACTCGGAATCCTGAAGCTGAGCAGTGTAGATCTTGATATTCTTGGTTTTCAGCCAATTGATTGTCTCTTCCGAATTGGCAGTCGCCACCGGTACGGTGAATATTGCCCCGATGCTCGATCGGATAAGGTTAGGATTGTACATATCTGTCAATGGGTCGCAGACGATCACCGCGTCCACTCCCGATGCATCCGCGCTACGAAGCACCGCCCCCAGATTGCCCGGCTTCTCCACCGCCTCCAGCACCACCACCAGCGGGTCCTTCCTGAGCTTCAGCGCCTCAAGGCTCATCTCTTTGCAGCGGAGCTCGGCGATCACTCCCTCAGTGCCGCCGCGGTACGCCACCTTGTCGTAAAGATGCTGCGGAATCTCGATGAAAGGACAATCGCATTTCCTGCCAATCTCATCAAAATTCCCTTCGGACAATATCTCCGGGCATACGAACACGGTATATGGTTCATATCCGGCCTCGATGCAATGAAGCAGCTCACGTCGTCCCTCGACCACGAACAATCCCTTCTTTCTTCTCTCCTTGGATTTCTCCTGAAGTGCCAGCAGATCCTTTATCTTAGGATTCTGCGCTGATGTTATGCTTTCGATTCTCATATAATTCAACCTCTGCGTCAAAAGAACAAATTTAGCCTCTTTTGTGCTTTCGACATCATTTTTTCTAGTTAAAAGCACAAAAACGGTCGAATTTGTGCTTTCGACATCATTTTCCCAGTTCAAAAGCACGAAAACGGTCGAATTTGTGCTTTCGGTCAATGTTTTCGGAGCTATATGCAAATTTTGAAGGAAAATATCCTTCGGTTGACTTTAGACTATCTCAGGTTAAAATAATAAATGGTGTTTCCAAAGAGATGGGCGTACATTCTCTATTCGTACCATTTCTTATACATCAGATAGTGGTCTGCATTTGCGTTGGCCTTTTCGCGTATGGCTTCCGATCCGTCCTTGATCTTTCTTGCTGGGATTCCCGCCCAGATACCCGGTTCAAGAGTCTGATTGGCAGGAACGACTGCTCCTGCGGCAATGATGGTTCCGTCCGGCACGACAGTATTGTCCATCACGATTGCACCCATTCCCACAATGACATCATTTCCGATGATGCATCCGTGCACATTGGCCCCGTGACCGATTGACACGTCATTTCCTATGATGCATTCGGATTTCTGGTATGTAGCGTGGAGGACGGCATTGTCCTGGATGTTCACGCGGTCCCCGATGCTGATCGCTCCCACGTCGCCACGCAGTACCGCCCCGTACCATATGCTGCAGTCGTCTCCCATTGTCACTGTGCCGATGATTGTCGCCGTCTCCGCCAGAAACGCGCGCTCCCCGATGATGGGCGTGTCGCCCTTGAGTTCCTTGATGATTGCCATTATACGATTGTTTAATCTGGCCAAAGTTAATGAATCCTTGGAGAAATATGCAAATCAAAGATATGAAACCTTGGAACACGTGTTTGCTGCGGACAATGCGCTCGATAATGCTTGGCGTGTTCGAAGGTAGTTTGCGAAATACCTTGGAACACATAGAAGTGCAATGCAGACAAAGGGACAACGATCAGTGTGTTCGAAGGTTTTGACAAAAGAATCAAGAATTTATCTTTTCTTTTATTTGGTTTATAAAATAAACTTGTTTATATTTGTGTCGTCATCGCGGGACAATACTTCCGATCTTCCCGTCCGGAAGGGGAGTGGGGAAGCTCAAATGTTTAATTCTTAATTACTTGGAAATGGAAACTAATGAAATGACACCTGAGCAGAGCCTTCAGGTAATAAGTGATGCAATTGCTAAAAGCAGAAAGGATTTTGAAAGGAATGCCGGTACTCCGATGATATTATGGGGTGCTATAGTCCTGGTGTTCTCTGTTGTCATCTGGCTTCTATTGAGAACTACGGACAACCTTCTGTGGAATTTTCTATGGTTCGGGATACCTCTCACCGGCTGGCCACTCTCACATATATATCTGAAAGATAAGGAAATCAAGGGCGCCAGGAATTTTGTCAATGACACAATTGGGCAGATTTGGATAGGATATGGTATATTTGCACTTTTAACGGCCGGGGCTTTGTCCTTTATTGCTGCTGAATATATAGGAGTTATAACTATGACTCTGCTTGGATATGCTGCCGCTATGACCGGAATGGTGCTTAAGAACCGTTTCATCACTATCGGAGGCTTCATTACAGGTATTGGAGGTGTGGTGGCTCTTTGTATGTTCAGGACCTGTGATGTGACATTGGCCTTTTCAGTTGCATCTGTAGTGTCACTGATCCTGCCGGGTATAATGATGAACCGCAATAACCGATAGAGATATGTTCAAGAAACTGGACCCTTTACTTCATTCCGAGCTGCGTCTGGCAGTTATGTCACTGCTTGTAGAACTTGAGGAGGCTGATTTTGTGTATCTCCGTGAGACTGCAAATGCAACAGCCGGCAACCTGAGTGTCCAGCTGGATAAACTCTCGGAAGCCGGTTATATATCAGTAGAGAAAACTTTTGAAGGGAAAAAGCCTCGCACAATATGCCGCATCACTCCGGTCGGCCTTAATGCCTTCGAAAATTATGTCGATGCGCTCAAATCTTATCTGAAATAGATATCTGCCGAGGTTACGAAAACTATTCAGTTAACGAGAACCCTAAGAAATCATCGATGACCATATCACAGAGAGGGGCGATTGCCTCTCTCTTGTTTGTAGTGGCCAGTCCAACAACCTTGGCCCCGGCAGCACGACCTGCTGCAATACCGTGGAATGAATCCTCGAATACGATTGTCTCTTCCGGGGTGCCTCCAAGAAACTCCATTCCCTTCAGAAAGCATTCCGGATCCGGCTTTGACTTGGAGAAATGTTCGCTGGTGAGCACCATATCCACAAGTTCAATAAGCTCTGGATGAGCCTTGTATGCATTGGCCATCTTGACATCATTGGAACTTGTGACTATGGCCGAGCGTATCCCGGCTGCCTTGAGTTCCTGCATAAACTTATATACCCCTGGGACGTAGTCATACGACATATTTGCTTCGAACTCATTGAGCTGAGGCACGATTTCATCCTGCACCTTGGGCCTTGATCCGAAATATTTTTCGAATATCTGGACAAGTGTCTGTCCTTTTATTGTGTGACCGAAGTCTTCCTGGTCGAGGTATTCCCTTCCGATTCTGTTCCAGAATTCAGTATATTGGGTCTCGGTGTCTGCAATCACACCGTCGAAATCGAATAGTACTATCATATCATTGGTTTTGTCAGTGCGGTCTTGAGCTGCTCGTCGTAGCGGAGACGTATTTTTACTCCTGCTTCCTGGAACCAGTAGCGTGTAGCCAGTTCTTCCTCGATGAAAGGAATGATCTCGTCCTTCTTCAGACGGATGAACCTTTCCTTGTCCATCTCCAACGCTTTTTCCAGAGCATCCAGCTCAGGTTTCATAGACTCCGCTAGTCCGTCCTTCTCCAGCTCCTTCTTCATCTGGTCGTAAAGAGTCTTGGCGCTGCTGCGGTAGTCAAAGTCCTGGGTCTTGGCGAATCTGACGAAATCCTCGAAATCATCATCTGTGTAATGGAAGTCATCCACAGCCGGGATGCTTTCGTGTCTTCTTGCATAATCGATCACATACTGGTCGATCACGCCTCCAAGCACAAGCGCATATACAAGTCTGCTGTAGTCAGGAAAGTCAATGTCCACATCCGGAGTGATTCCGCCACCATCTCTTACTATTCGTCCTCCGGCAGTCCTGAACTCTCTGGTAAGCGAATCAGGAATATGCCCTACGCTACCGTCCTCATTGCGGCTGGAGTAATCTATCGCCTGTACGCAACGTCCGCTCGGAGTATAATATTTAGCTGTGGTGATCTTCATCTGACCATTGTATGGAAGCGGCATTATGGACTGTACAAGTCCCTTTCCATAGCTTCTCTTTCCCATAATCGTAGCCCTGTCCAGATCCTGGAGAGCTCCTGATACGATTTCTGATGAAGATGCAGAACCTGAGTCGATCATAACGATGATAGGGATCTGTGTGTCAATAGGTTCTGTGGTGGTGTGGAATTTTCTGACAGATTCTTCTGTATTACCCTTTGACGTAACTGCAAGGGATCCTTTCGGTACGAAGAGTGATACGATATTGATGGCTTCGCTCATAAGACCTCCTCCGTTTCCACGAAGATCGAGAACCAGACGCTTCATCCCTTGCTTCTTGAGCTCCTGGAATTTCGTGCGGATCTCTCCCGAAACATTATCTGTGAATCCGGTCTGAAGTATGTATCCTGTGGTATCGTCCAGCATACCGGCATACTCGATGTCCGGAAAATGGATACGCTCGCGGACAATATTGATATCCAACGTATCTCCTGTGCGGACCTTCTTTACCTTGAATACTACGGTTGTGCCAGGCTTACCCTTCATCCTGTCGCTGCTCTCCTTCGTTTCCAGATCCTTGGTAGGTACTCCGTCGATCTGAATTATCTCGTCACCGCACTGAAGCCCGTATTTCTCCGCCGGAGAACCCGCGTATGGCTCATTGATGATGACATTTTCTCCGACCTTCTTGTGAATGATTGCTCCTATACCTCCATATGTCTTGGAAAGCAGCATCTGCAGATCCTCATTCTCTTCTTCGGGAATATATATGGTATAAGGATCCAGTTCTTCGAGCATTGCATTGACTCCAGCCCTCATAATCCTGTCGACAGGAAGTGAATCTACATAGGAACGGTTAAGTTCCTTGATTATCGAATTCTGGATTTCGCTCCACTGTCCGAGCTTGAAATTATGTGACTGTGCCGAAACGGTCTGGACTGCTGACAAGACCAATGTGAGTGCTATAATGTATCTTTTCATATTATCTGTCTTTGGTGAGGCATCCTTATTGTCCTCATATATAATGCCACAAAAATACGAAATTATTTATACCTTTGCAGTGGTTTTTAGTAGGAAAAGATTATGAAAATAGTATTTGCAACGGGCAATATCGGAAAACTTCGTGAAGCATCAGAAATTTTAGGTGAGGGCTTTGAGCTCGTTTCCCTCGCACAGGCAGGTATAGAAGAGGATATACCGGAAACAGGAAATACATTGAGAGCCAATTCATTGCAGAAAGCTCAATATCTTTATGACAAGCTCGGCTGCGACTGCTTTGCAGACGATACAGGACTTGAAGTGGATGCTCTTGGCGGAGCTCCGGGAGTCTATACCGCAAGATATGCAGGAGAAGGAAAGGACTTCAACGCCAATATGGACAAGGTTCTTTATGAACTTTCAGTTATCGAAGGCGAGGCACATATGGCCGAAGAGTTCGGTCTGAAGACCAAGCCGGTATCCAGAAGAGCGCGTTTCAAAAGCGTCGTCACATTGATCATAGACGGCAAGATAAAGATGTTCGAGGGAACTCTTGAAGGAGAGATTGCCCGTGAGAAGTCAGGCAACGGCGGATTCGGTTACGATCCTATCTTTATCGCTGATGAATATCCAGGTCTCACTCTTGCGGACATTTCGGAAGATGAGAAGAACGCCATCTCCCACAGAGGCAAGGCCCTTCGCGCAATGGCCCAGTGGCTTCAGGAAAACAGATAAATAATGAATACCGGACTCATAGTTCTGCACACCACGAAGTTCGGTGAGAATTCTCTCGTCGTCCATACCCTCAGCAGGGAATATGGACGGCGAAGTTTTTTAGTGAGAGGCGTAGGCAAGAAGGCGTCAATGTCTCTCTTCCTCCCTCTCAATATCCTCGAAGCGGATATTCAGGAAAGCAATAAGGCAGACTTGTTCACTGCTCGTAATATTGTCTCCAGACACTCTCTTCTGGGAATACGCAACAATATCTTCAAAAACTCGATGACAATGTTCCTGAGCGAGGTCCTCTACCGTGTGGTGAAGGACGGAGCGGCAGAACAGGGCCTTTTCGAGTGGTGCGAAAAGAATATCCTCCTGCTGGATAGTATTCAGACAGACTTCAGCAATTTCCATATCCGTTTTCTTCTCGAACTTACGGTAGCCCTCGGCTTCAGTCCCGAGGCCAAGGACCTGGCGCCTTTTGTCGGTGAGCATTATCCTGTGACAGAGCGGTTTATGACCCTTTCTTTCGCCGAATCTATGCTCATCCCCCTTAATGGAACAGTCCGAAACGAAATAGCGGAGGAAATCCTCCGCTACATAGAATTCCACAGCGAATCCGCTGTGAATGTCAATTCCCTCAAAGTCCTCCGCGAACTCTTCGCCTAGACTTCCGGCCAGATATAGACCTTATCACTGCGGCGCAGACGGGTTTCCTCGATGGCGCGGCAGGCTGTCTCGTTGCAACCGTCTCCGCAGAGGCTGAGGGCCTCCTCGCGTGCTCCCGGTACTACCTTGCTCCAGTCAATCGGAATAGAACAGTATACACCCTTGCCGGCTTCCTGTACAGGTTTCAGATCCACACGGATCTCCGGAACTATGTATTCCACGCATCCTGATGTCGGTCCGATGATGAGTATCTTGTCTCCCACTTTGAGAGAGTATGATTCCACAAGAATCTCAGCCACTCCGAGCTTTCCGAACCAATTGGTGATCTTTCCGCAGTATGCCTTCTTGCGGGTAGCGGTGCTTCCATAGACATCACACCATTCTCCCATCTTAGCTCCCTGGTAGTATCCGTCCCAGAAACCTCTGTTGAACACTTCTTCGAGTTCGCCTTTGAAAGATGCTCCGAGTTCCGGTGTATATGTGCCGTCGCACACTGCATCTGCTGCACGGCGGTAGCACGAAGCCACTCTCTTGACATATTCGGCTGAACGTGCACGTCCTTCTATCTTGAACACTGTGACTCCGGCATCTATGATCTTATCCATAAATTCGATGGTACACAGGTCTTTAGGTGACATTATGTATTTATTGTCGATCTCCAGCTGCATTCCTGTCTCCCTGTCTTCTACCTTGTATGCGCGGCGGCAGAGCTGGAAGCACGAACCTCTGTTGGCCGAAGCCCCGTACTCGTGAAGGCTTAGATAGCATTTGCCCGAAATGGCCATACAGAGTGCTCCGTGGGCGAACATCTCGATCTCGACGATACGGCCTGAAGGACCGCATATCTGTTCTTCATCGATGATTCTCTTGATTTCCTTGACCTGCCCCAGGTTGAGCTCTCGTGCAAGTACGATCACATCGGCGAATTGGGCGTAGAAGCGAAGAGCCTCTATATTCGAGATGCTGAGCTGGGTGGAAATATGTACTTCCACTCCGATCTGGCGAGCATATATGATGGCGGCCATATCCGAAGCGATCACAGCTGTGATGCCTGCTGCCTTGGCTGCATCAAGAGTGCGTCTCATATCCTCAAGATCCTCTCCGAAAAGAGCGATGTTGAGGGTCAGATAAGTCTTTACATTATATTGTGAGCAGATACGTACGATCTCCGCAAGATCTGTCATCTATTTCTAATTTTTTCTTTTCCATCTTACAGTATTTAGATTCCTCGACTTCGCTCGGAATGACAAATGTGTTATTTTGTTCTACCTATAAGTTTCTTTGCATAGTCTTCCAGAAGGGCTGCCTTTTCAGAAGGAAGCTCCAGCTGAGCTACATATTCCATAGCCTGAGTGTGCAGATGTACGATTCCCTGCTGGGCTTCATCTCCGACGTCGAGTCTGTCATAGATTCTTCTTACTGCATCTATCTTCGCTGATCTTTGCTCAGCGGTTTCCACTGGCATTGCCATTGCTTCAAGAAGGGCTTCGCGCTGGTCGCCGGCCTTCTCAAAGGCACGGGTCATCAGCCAGCTCTTCTTGTTATTGACGATATCACCTCCGATCGCTTTACCGAATATGGCAGGATCTCCGTATGTGTCCAGCCAGTCGTCTGCTATCTGGAACGCCAGACCGAGATTGTATCCGTAATTGTACAGACGATCAGCGTCCTGCGGTGAGGCGCCGGCAATGACAGCTCCCATTTTAGCCGAGCAGGCGATCAGAACAGCTGTCTTAAGACCAATCATCTTCATATAGTCTGACATCGGAACGCAGTCCATATCTTCGAAATCCATATCGTACTGCTGACCTTCGCACACCTCGGCAGCGGTCTTCGAGAAAAGGTCCAATGCCTCCGGAAGCACTTCTGCAGGTGCTTTTGCAATGAGTTTGTAACTCTCGATGGACATTACGTCTCCTGAAAGTATCGCTGTATTCTCGTCCCATTTACGGTAGACTGTAGGCACTCCGCGTCTCACGTCAGCCTTGTCCATTATGTCATCGTGTATCAGGGTGAAACTGTGAAATACCTCGAGTGCGGCTGCCGGTCCCAGGATGTTCTGATCAAAACTGTCCTTGAAAAGAGAGTATGCTGTCAGGCAGAGCCTCGGGCGGATACGCTTTCCACCGATCTCCATCATATATCTCAATGGGTCATACAGACCTGTCGGCTCTTCTGTAAACTTCAGATTTTCGAAAAGCTCCTTAAGAGCGGTATCGATATGGTTCTCCTGTATCATATTATTAAGTCTATATCCTACAAAGGTAATGATAAAAACGGAAATTCTTTATCTTTGCACCTCAAACAGTTTATAACGATGACGATTAAAGGACAAGCAACGGTTGTAAAGCATACGGGAAGCCATTATCTGCTGGCACAGCTTCCTGATTGGAATCTTTTCCCTGCGGTGCTCAGGGGCAAGATCAGGCTGAAGGGCAGCACGGCTACCAATCCGGTGGCAGTGGGCGATATTGTGTCTTTCCAGGCAGAAGTGCCTCAGGAGGCTGTGCGTGAGGACGGACAGGTCCGTTCGGAAGATGGTGCCTGCATAGGCCTTGAATTCCTGACGTTGGAGAATCCTGCTGCCATCACCGCAGTTTCCCCAAGGAAGAATTATATCATCCGCAAATCGACCAATCTATCCCGTCAGTCCCATATCATTGCGGCCAATCTCGACCGCGCGTTCATCATCGCGACCATCGATTATCCCGAGATCAAGCTTCCGTTTCTTGACCGTATCCTCGTGACCTGCGAGGTCTATAATATTCCGGTGACAATAGTCCTGAACAAGGTGGATCTATATCGGGATTCACATAAGGAAATGCTTGATGCCTTCCACGAAATTTATGAGGGAGCCGGATATCCGGTAATGGAAGTTTCTGCGCTCACAGGAGAAGGAGTAGATGCCCTCAGAGAGGCCTGCAAGGGTAATGTGTCACTTTTTTCAGGGGTTTCCGGAGTGGGTAAGTCTTCACTGATCAAGGCTTTGGATCCTTCTCTCGACCCTCGTGTGGGAGAGATTTCCGATGTACATCTCCAAGGTAAGCATACCACTACTTTCTATGAGATGTATGCTCTCACCACTTGTCATTCTGAACGCAGTGAAGAATCTCTCGGCTTCATCGTCGACACCCCGGGCCTCCGCGGATTCGGTCTGGTAGATCTGAAGAAGGAAGAGATAGCCCTGTATTTTCCTGAAATGCTGAAGGCTTCGGAAAATTGTCGTTTCACCCCTTGCACCCATACCCACGAGCCGGGATGTGCCGTGAAGGAGGCTGTCGAGGCTGGAGAGATAAGTTATGACCGCTATTCTTCGTATCTTGGTATGCTGGATGAAGAAAATAAATATAGATAGATTTCTCGACAGGCTCGAAATGACAAAGCCTGTCATTCTGAGAACGATGCAAAATTGTCATTCTGAGGAGCATAGCGACGTGAGAATCTCCATAAACAAAGACATCCTTAAACTGGCCATCCCGAGCATTCTGGCCAATATCACCGTCCCGATTGTCGGTATGGTGGATATTGCCGTGGCTGGCCATCTTGATGCCAATGCTGCTACAATGATCGGAGGCATCGCCATAGGTTCGATGCTCTTCGATCTTCTATATTGGAATTTCGGATTTCTGCGTGTCGGCACAGGAGGATTGGCCGCTCAGGCCTTCGGAAGGGGAGATCGGAGGGAATGTGCCAGGATATTGGCCCGTGCGGTCGGAATTGCGCTTGCCTGCGCATTGGTGTTGATTGCCATACAATGGCTCTTCGTGAGAGCGGCCTTTCTTGTCGTGGATTGTACCCCTCAGGTGAGAGAGCTGGCTTCCCGATATTTCTTTATACGTATCTGGGCGGCTCCGGCTACATTGGGACTGATGGCGTTCAAGGGCTGGTTCATCGGAATGCAGGACAGTGTGAGCCCGATGGCTGTGGATCTGACTGTCAATGGAATGAATGTCCTGATGAGCTTTGTTCTGGCTCTTGGTGTCGGGGCTTATGAGGGAATGGGATTCGCCGGTATTGCAGCCGGAACTGTGGTGGCGCAATATTCCGGACTGCTCGTGGCATTGGCTCTGCTGATCGGCAGATATTGGAAGAATACCGTTTCTGTTTTGCCGATGGCGGACATAAGGGAAGTTTTCAAGGGAGGGGAGACCCGCCGTTTCTTTGTGATGAATGCAGATCTTTTCGTGCGGTCTCTTTGCTTCATAGCTATTTACATAGGCTTCACAGTGATTTCTGCACGGTATGGTGACCTGCTTCTTGCAGTCAGCTCCATTATGATGAAGCTTCTGATGATATTTTCATATTTTACTGATGGTTTTGCTTACGCGGGAGAGGCAATGACCGGAAAATATATCGGTGCAAAGGATGAGACGATGCTCCGTCAGACAGTCAGGTGGACCTTTGTCTGGAGTATGGGTATTGCGCTGATATTCATAGGAATATATCACTTTGCCGGGGTGCCGCTGTTGAGGATGATGACTTCGGACGTGGCTGTGGTGGAAGCTTCCCGGGAGTATCTTCCCTGGCTGTTGCTGATGCCTGTAATCGGCTGTGCGGCATTTACCTGGGATGGAATATATATCGGTGCCACAGCATCCAAAGCCATCCGTAATTCGATGCTTTGGGCAGTCGTGGGATTCGCCGGCGTATGGTTCGTGGGAATTGCTCTCCTGGGACACTTCGGCTCGGAAACTTCAGCCCGCTATGGCTATATAGCTATGCACATCCTGATGGGAGCATATTTCGCCCACCTTCTGGCCCGCACTCTCTATCTCTCTGCCCGATATCGCAAGATAGTACATCTATAGGTGGCGTGTAAGTCGCTGACTGATAGATATATATGCAAAATGCCTGCTGTCGCGATACAGCAGGCATTTCTTGCAATTTATTGATATACACGGCGTTATCTGATACCGTATTTCTTCAGGATTTTCAGAATCGGCTTGCTTATGGACTGAGCCCAGAGAGTATAGCCGTAGTCTGACGGATGAATTCCATCGACTGAAGTCGAATGCATCTGGTCGGTGGCATTGGTCTGAATAAAGTATACATCATCGTACTTCTTCATAGCCTCCTTCATAAGTTTCTCTGCCATAGCCTGTTTTGCACTTTCTTTAGTCTCTACGCTCAGAGAGAAGTTACGGCCTTCACGATAGATGGTCTGCTGGAAAATGAGAGGCTTTCCAGGGTGCGCTGCCTGAATCTTTTCAATGAACGGGAATAGTCTTTCCTCGATCATCTTGGCGTCCGGGTTCGAGAAACAGTCAAATACGAAGGCATCCACTTCTGCATCGCAGAGGACATCTGCGAAGTATGGCTGCATCTTGCAGTTTCCACTGCATCCCAGACTGAGGAACTGGAGGCCTGTCATACGCATAAGCTGCATAGGATAACTCATTCCAGGACGGCTTGTGCTGATACCCTGCGTGTAGCTGGAACCGAATATTCCGATACGGTGACGGAACGGCGACTCGATCGATTCGATTACTGCTCCTTCCTGTACTCCGATCTTTACGGAATAAGCTTCACTGTAGATAGGAAGGTACAGCATACATTCCTTCATCGAGTCGTCCATATCCTTGATCAGGACAAGATTCTGCTCTTCCTTTCCGTCAGCATTGGCCTTGGATGCGGCGTAGAGCCATTCTCCGTCCTTCTTGATGTAGAGGTCGTAACCTCGGAGGGATACTCCCATTGTATTGGCACCCCTGTTCATATAGCCGTAGTCGGCCAGAACTGTGATGACGCTGGAATTGGTCTTGAAAAGTACTGCAAGGCCGGCTGAGCAACGGACCTGATTGTTCTCGCTCTTGGTGAAGCCTTTGTATCTTACAGTGTCTACCCTGTGGTATGGATTAGGTGTGTCCTTGATGATCTTTCCGATGAGATTCAGCTCGGAAGCCTCTGTGAATGTGTAAGTTACATTCTTTGGTGTCTGCGCGGACAGGATGAATGAAACGCCCGCAAGAACGAGGAGGATAAAAAGTCTTTTCATATTTAGAACTGTATGTTTTCCAAATTATCGAGCGAATTTAGTGATTTTTATCATTCTTTTTTAACTTTGTCTCTGTTTTGCCTGTAAAAAAAATAAATATGGGTCTATACTCATTCTATAGAATAAGCAAACCGTCGAAGGAAAAAGTTTCTCCAGAGAATGTGGCACGTACATATAAGTCGTTACGCAACAGTACTTTCTGGGGCGTAACTGTCGCATATAGTCTGTATTATGTCTGCAGAATGAGTATCAATGTCGTCAAGCAGCCGCTGATAGATGAAGGTATTCTATCCGCAGGACAGCTCGGACTGATCGGTTCCTCCCTGCTTTTCGTATATGCAGTCGGTAAATTTCTGAACGGATTTATTGCAGATTATTGCAATATCCGTCGTTTTATGGCTACAGGACTCTTCATTTCCGCTGTAGTCAATCTGCTGATGGGAGTTTTCGGTCTTTTCGGAAATATGCTTCCTACAATGCTGATATTCATATCCTTTGCTATATTGTGGGGAATAAACGGATGGATGCAGTCTATGGGTTCGGCTCCCGGAGTGATCAGTCTTTCGCGATGGTTCCCTCAGTCCAAGAGAGGGTCCTATTACAGTCTTTTCAGCACCAGTCCATATATTGGTGAATTCATATCATATAATCTCCTTGCGCTGGTTGTGGGATGGCTTGGCTGGCAGGCTGGATTCATAGCTGCGGCATCTGCAGGCCTGGCAGGTGCAACGGTCATTCTGCTTTTTGTATCTGATACTCCTGAAAGCAAGGGACTTCCTTCTGTTCAGGAACTCTCTGGAGAGACCCTTACAAAGGAGGACAAGATGCCGACCCGCGAACTGCAGAAGATGATTCTGAAGCATCCCGGTATCTGGGTCATTGCGATATCGAGTGCGTTCATATATATAACGAAATATGCCGTGGCTGGGTGGGGAGTGCTTTTCCTGCAGAAAGCCAGAGGATTCGATCTGGCCCAGGCTTCTCAGGTCATTGCATTTTCAGCTGTTTTCGGAATCCTTGGAACAGTGCTTGCCGGATGGATGTCAGACAGAATGTTCAAGGGTGACAGGGCGAGACCGGCCGTTTTGTCCGGAATTATCAGCACTTCATCACTTATTCTCTTTCTGTTCGTCGGAGGGGGCTTTGTACTTAATATCTTTTATGTATCTTTGTTCAGTTTGTCCACAGGCGTATTGTATTGTATCGTTGCTGGCCTTATGGCTGTGGATATTGTGCCGAGGAAGGCTACCGGTGCGGCTCTTGGAGTGGTGGGTATTTCGAGTTATGTGGCGGCTGGATTTCAGGATATAGTCAGCGGTTATCTGATACAGGGCTTTACGGTGGAGTCTGTGACCGGAGATATATATGACTTCGGGCCGGTGTCGTGGTTCTGGATCATTGCATCGGTGGTTTCTTTTGTTCTGCCGGTGTTGAACTGGAAGAAGATGAAGGGATAAGAAGGGAAAATGTTCCCGGCAATTGGATGACATAAAATAATCAACTGATAACTAAACAAATAATTATGACATTACACATCAGCATCGAATACAGGACTGCCTGGGGCGAGGAACTTGTTCTTTGTCTTGGTGGCAAGAACTATCCGCTCGCATATGTGGCTGACGGACTCTGGCAGGGTGAGATTGCCCGTTTTGCTCCGGAGAAGGTTTCAGAGTACAGCTACGAGGTGGTGCGTGACGGCATTACAGTCCGTAAGGAATGGAAGAAGCACATCCTTGCTCTTCCTGCAGGCGTCGAACCGGACGAACTCACAATCGTGGACAGGTGGATTGACCGTCCATACGATTCTCCTTTCTATTCATCAGCATTTACGAACGCAATCTTCGGCCGTAAGGCTGAAAAGGCGAAGAAAGCTCCGAAGGGTGCCAATGTCCTTCTTCAGGTAGCGGCTCCTGCACTTCGTCCTAATGAAGTGCTTGCAATCACCGGAAGTGGCAAGGCATTCAAGAACTGGACTAAGATTGTTCCTTTCGAGGCTGTCAATTTCCCTATATGGACACTTGCGCTCAATGTTACGGATGCGTTTGAATATAAGCTTCTTGTGGCAGATAAGGATACATTGGCTCCTGTAGCTTGGGAGGATAGCGATAACAGATGGTTCACAGAAATTCCGGCAGAAGGAGCTTTCGTGGTGAAAGCCGATTTCCAGGTCCGCTTCAGCGGCCGTAACTGGAAGGGTGCGGGTACTGCTATTCCGGTATTCGCTCTCCGCAGCGCTGACGATTTCGGTGTAGGTGAGTTCTATGATCTTAAGAAAATGGTAGATTGGGCGGCTTCTACAGGTCAGAGCTTCCTCCAGCTTCTTCCGATCAATGACACTACAATGCTCCATACTTGGGAGGATTCGTATCCTTACAATCCTAACTCGACCTTCGCTCTTCACCCACAGTTCCTGAATCTTCCTGCAGTGGGAGTTCCTGTAGACGAGGAATACAAGGCTGCACAGGCTGAGCTCAATGCTCTCGACCAGATCGATTACGAGCGTGTGAATGCTGAGAAACTTCTCCTTCTTAAGAAGGCTTTTGCGAAGACTTTCAAGAAGCTTTCAGCGACAAAAGCATATAAGTCTTTTGTGGGCAATAATGCTCATTGGCTTCTTCCTTATGCGGCATTCTGTGTTCTGCGCGACCTTAACCATACTCCTGATTTCACTCAGTGGAAGGGATATGCAAAGTACAATAAGAAGAAGGTGGCGGCTTTCTGCGAGGAACACAAGGAGGAAATCGATTTCTGGTGCTTTGTTCAGTATCATCTTGATGCTCAGCTCTCTGAGGTGTGCGCCTATGCTCATTCAAAGGGTGTCGTGTTCAAGGGTGACCTTCCTATCGGTATCAGCCGTACCAGCGTGGATGCCTGGCTTTATCCTGAACTCTTCCATATGGATTCTCAGGCTGGAGCACCACCTGATGCATTCTCAGCAGACGGTCAGAACTGGGGCTTCCCTACATATAACTGGGAGAAGATGGCTGAGGATGATTTCGCTTGGTGGAAGTCTCGTCTTGCAAAGATGTCGGAATACTTCGATGCCTTCCGTATCGACCATATCCTCGGATTCTTCCGTATCTGGGAGATTCCTCTATGGACAAAGAGCGGCTTGAACGGATATTTCAATCCTGCACTTCCGTATCCTGCACACGAGCTTCAGGCTCAGGGATTCGACGTGAACGACTTCGATCTCTTCCTTCAGGATCCTCGTCAGGAGGGACATTATCATCCTAAGATCGGTGCAAAGCAGACACATTCGTACTATGTGCTTGACGCATACCGCCGTGGAGCATATGACCGCCTTTATGATGACTTCTTCTACCGTCGCAACAATGAGTTCTGGAAGGACAAGGCAATGCAGAAGCTTCCTGCACTTCTCGACTCGACCGGAATGCTCGCCTGCGGTGAGGACCTCGGTATGATTCCAGCTACAGTGCCTCAGGTAATGGATGATCTCAGAATCCTTTCTCTCGAGATACAGCGTATGCCTAAGTCAGTGGAAGAGACATTCGCACATCCTGGAAATTATCCATATCTGTCAGTATGTACGACTTCTACACACGATATGAACCCTATCCGTGCGTGGTGGGAAGAGGATCGTGAAGTGACAAATGATTTCTGGCATATGATCCTGGGCAATCAGGGTGAAGCACCTTTCTTCTGCGAGCCTTGGATATGCCGTCAGATTCTAGAGCAGCACGTATGGTCTCCTGCTATGCTGACAATCCTTCCTCTTCAGGACTGGCTCTCAATGGATCCGCAGCTCCGTCGTGAGGACCCGAATACCGAGCGCATCAATGTGCCTGCAAATTCACGTCACTACTGGCGTTACCGTATGCACCTGACTCTCGAGCAGCTTGCTGAGGCTGATGAGTTCAATAAGACCCTTTCCGAAATGATTGCCGTGAGCGGCCGTAGATAGGAACTGCTGTAACATAAAAAATCCGACCGACGGATATTCCGGTGACCCCCGCCTCCCTTTTGGGAGGCACCCCCTAGCCGGGGGTGGCATGTCACCTACATATTCCGTCGGTCGGATTTTTTCTATTTTAAAAGACTTATTTCTCCAGCCATTTGAGAAAATCCTCTACTCGTGAACGGCTGACTGTCATTTCAAAGGATGATGCAGGCTCTGCCACTATACGCAGTCGGCCTCCCACCTGCTTGATGATGCTTTTGATGGCTTTCATCGATACGATGCATCCTCGGGAAATACGGAAGAAATCAGCAGGATTGAATTCTTCGCTTATTACATCCAGAGAGGAATCAATGATATAGCGTTCTTCGTCGAAGGTGACAAGATAATTGTTCTTCTCCTCCGAATAGATGTAGGCTACATTGGAGGTGAGCAGGGGGATGATTCTGTCATTGAATCTAACGATATACCTTTCCTTATATTCCTTTTTCGTTCCTGATCCGTCTCCGATGGCTTTCAGCAGGGCTTCGGTATCCAGCAGGCCTCCGCTCATCCTTACACGAGCGACAGCTCTCTTCAATGCAGACGGGTCCACCGGTTTCAGAATATAGTCTATGCTTCCTGCTTCGAATGCCTTCAGTGCATAGCTGTCATAAGCTGTCGTCATTATGACCTTTGCCTTGACATCGGTCTGACGGAATATTTCAAAACATTCACCATCAGCGAGTTCTACATCCATAAAAATCACATCTGCTCTGTTCGTCGGGTCGTTCAGCCAGGCTACAGTGCCTTTGATCGACGAAGTGCATCCGACAATCTTCATATCAGGAAAATTCTGTGTCAGCAGGCGCATCAGGCTCTTTTGAGCCATTATCTCATCCTCAACAATCAAGACATTCATATCTTCTTATATTAAAGGTAATTCTACGCTATATTTCTCTTCATTTTCTGTTATCTCGATCTGTTTTCCTGTAAGGTCGAGATACATCTGTCTGATATATTTCTGGCCCAGTCCGGTGGATGGGCTCTTTGTCATCTTAGGGACAATGTTGTTGCTTACACGTATACTCTCTCCTGCTGCTTCCACATTTATTCTCAATGGATTATCGGCGCTTACCGCATTGTGCTTGGTGGCGTTTTCGATCAGCAGCTGGATCGAGCAAGGCAGCACCATCCGTGACATCAGGCTTTCCGGTACATCGGTCTCCACTTCGAATCCGACCGGGAACCTCTCCTTCAGAAGATCCACGTAAAGTCCTACAAATACCAGCTCGTCTCTCAATGACACTATCATCTCATCCTCACTTTTGAGCATATAACGGTAAATACCGGCCAGCTTGTGAGTGTAGGCACTGGCTCTCTCCGGTGTTTCTTCGCAAATCAGACAATCAAGTATGTTCAGCGAATTGAAGAGAAAATGCGGGTTCACCTGATGCTTAAGCTTCACATACCGATATTGTGCCATATTGGCCTTTTCTCTTTCCTCCTGCATCTGACTTTTTGCGCTGAGGGCATAATTTATCATAAAGACAATGCAGTAAACGGTAATCTGCGCAAGCAGGGAAGTTGCGTAAAGGATAGGGAAGTCTTTGTTGAAGACCTCATTCATCCTGAACGAAAGGTCCAGACCTGCAAGTATGCTCTCAAGCAGGGTCGCCAGGAGCATAAAAGTGATGAATGTCAATATCTTGACCCCCTTGCTCCAATTTCTGGAAAAGCGTCTGGCATAACGTATGTACAGAACATTCAGGCAGATAAGGGTGATGAGGGAGAAGGAGTTCGAAAATACTTTTGCTGCGGTTGTCCAGACGTCGCCTTCAATGAAGTGGTTGCCTGAAAACAATACTACGATGCTCAGACGGAGTACGAAAACTCCGGACATTGCAAGTACCAGCCACGAGAGATAAGACGTATCCGGAAGATTCTGGTTCTTCCTTATGTTGAATATACCGGTCAGTGTAACGATGCTCCATCCGAGTATCTCAGTGGTGATGAAGGTGGATGTCGCGTGAACTGCAAAAGCCTGTGTTATGAAGGTCTGGAATATCCTTGCGCCCAGATTTCCTATGAAATATCCGAGGATATTCACGACAATGATGGTAGCCGCGGTAAGCTCGATGTTGAGTCCCCGCTTGAGGCATACTATCAGTGCCATTGTCATAGTGAGGATGGTCAGAAGCAGTTCGTCTTCAATGCCCGCCAGCCTGCAGCAGAGAGCTACTGCTGCGTGAAGAAGTGCAAAAATATGGATGACCCAGGATGTCTTGGTGTTCTTTATCGGACTCATATAACTTCAAATCGGCTCCGAAGGTAGGAAATTTGCCCCGAATATCCAATTTTAGCTGTTTATTCGTCCCGAAAAACATACAGTTCGTCAGAAACTTCCGACCGTTCGTCAATGGGATTTCGCGCGTGTTATATATTATGATTATTTTAGCAAACTTTTATAACACTGTGAAATTATAACCAAAAAACGCGATAAAATGCAAAAACCTAATCTTTCACTTGGTCAGATGGTGAATCTCAGCTTCGGATTCTTCGGAGTTCAGATCGCCTATTCGCTTCAGAGCGCTAATATCAGCCGTATATTCGCCACTCTTGGCGCTGACCCTCACACGCTCAGTTTCTTCTGGGTACTTCCTCCCCTTATGGGTATGATCGTCCAGCCTCTTGTCGGTACGTGGAGCGACAAGACCTGGTGCAAATGGGGCCGTCGCAAGCCATATCTCTACATCGGAGCGCTTGTGGCGATCATCGTGATGGCTCTCCTTCCTAACGCCGGAAGCTTCAACCTCACCCTCAAGGCAGCAATGGCCTTCGGATGTGTGATGCTTATGCTTCTTGACACTTCGATCAATATGGCTATGCAGCCGTTCAAGATGATGGTCGGCGACATTGTGAACGAACAGCAGAAGGCAAAGGCTTATTCGATCCAGAGCCTCCTCTGCAACGCCGGATCACTTGTCGGCTTCCTTTTCCCTTACTTCTTCACCTGGATCGGTGTTTCCAACATCGCACCTGAGGGTGTTATTCCGGATTCTGTAATCTACTCGTTCTATGTAGGTGCAGCCATCCTTATCCTCTGCGTGCTCTACACCGGATTCACAGTCAAGGAGATGCCGCCGCAGGAATATGCCAAGTACAATAACATCCAGCCTGCTGACAATCAGCAGAAGGTCGGCCTTTTGAAACTTCTTGCAAATGCTCCTAAGGCATTCTGGCAGATCGGTCTCGTACAGTTCTTCTGCTGGTTCGCATTCCTCTATATGTGGAACTACACCACAGGAGGTATAGCTGAGAATGTATGGGGAGTGGATACAGCTCTCAAGAGCTCTACCGCTACTCCGGAGTATCAGGCTGCCGGTGACTGGTGCGGAGTTCTTTTCGCTGTCCAGTCTATAGGATCCATCCTTTGGGCAATGGTCCTTCCTATGTTCAAGCGAGTTAAGGTAGGATATTCGGTCAGCCTCATCATCGGAGCGATCGGATTCGTACTCTGCTTCTTCGTGCACGACCAGTATATGATGTTTGTGCCGTTCCTTCTTATCGGTTGTGCTTGGGCTGCAATGCTTGCAATGCCTTTCGCACTCCTTACCAATGCACTTTCAGGCTCTTCTTCAATGGGAGCATACCTGGGACTTTTCAACTGTACAATCTGTCTTCCGCAGATCGTTGCAGCTCTCCTTGGTGGTGTGATAATGGGACTTGTCGGTGGTACACAGGTGATGATGCTTGTCGTATCAGGTGTCTGCCTTCTTCTCGGATCGGTTGCCGTGGCCGGTATCAGGACAAAGGCATAATATGGACAAATTATTGACTATCAATAAATAAAAACAATCTACTAACCAAACAAAATTCTTTATGAATAGAATCAAGACACTATGCGCATCCTTCGTGCTTTCTTGCATTATGGGTGTGTCTGTATTCGCCCAGGGCGGATACGAAGTGAAGGGAGTGGTTGTTGACGCTATCGGTCCTGTAATCGGTGCTACAGTCATCGAGCAGGGTACCTCCAACGGTACTTCGACCGGTCTCGACGGCGACTACGTCCTTACTGTTTCTAGTGCAAATGCTGTTGTGGAAGTAAGCTGCATCGGCTATGCAACACAGACTTTCGTGGCTTCTCAGCTTCCTAAGACCGTGACACTCTCTGAGGATACAACTTTCCTCGATGAGGTAGTCGTAATCGGTTACGGTACAGTGAAGAAGGAAGACATGACAGGTTCCATCACTGCAATCAAGAGCGAGGAGCTCAACCGCGGTGCTATGGTAAATACCCAGGACATGCTCAAGGGTAAGGTTCCGGGACTTCTCATCACTCCTGGTGACGGTGGCCCGGGTTCAGGATCTACAATCCGTATCCGTGGTGCCGCTTCCCTCAACGCATCCAACGATCCTCTCATCATCATCGACGGAGTTCCTATCGCAAGTGATGCAGGTAAGGGTATGGCCAATCCTCTCGATATGATCAATCCTAACGACATCGAGTCGTTCACTATCCTCAAGGATGCTTCTTCAGCTGCAATCTACGGTTCGCGTGCATCCAACGGTGTCATCCTCATCACCACCAAGAAGGGTAAGGGTAACAAGCCTCAGGTGTCTTACAGCGGCAGTATGAGTGTTCAGCAGAACTCGAAGAGGCTTCCGGTGATGAGACCTGCTGAATTCCGCGAGTTCGTTACAGAGACATTTACCCAGGAGGCTTATCCTCTTCACTATGCAGTGGTCCAGAAGCGTCTCGGTGAGAAGGATGTAGACTATCAGGATCTCGTGTTCAAGACTGCAATCAGCCATGATCATAGCGTGAGCGTGAACGGAAACGTAAAGGACCGCATGCCTTACCGTGCTTCCATCGGCTATACAGACCAGGCAGGTACGCTTATAGGTTCTACATATGACAGGGGAACTGCAGACCTCAGCCTGAACCCTAATTTCCTTGACAAGCACCTCACCCTCAACCTCAATGCAAAGGGTGTGTATTCTTATTCAAATTATACTGACGGTGGCGTTGTCGGTAATGCGGCTTTCTATAACCCTACCCAGGACCCATACTTCAGAAATGCTGACGGTACCGTAAACAAAGACATATGTAACGGTTACTTCAACTATGGTTCTTACAATGAGGAAAATGGTGTGTTCGCCGGTAATTCAGTGCTTGGTGTGGGCCCTATGTCACTCCTTTATGACAATTGGAGCAATGCAAAGACAGGCCGTTTCATCGGTAGCGCAGGTCTTGAGTACAAGGTGCATGGCCTTGAGGCCCTCAAGTTCAATGTAAATGCTTCTATCGACTGGTCTGAGTCGAACTCTATGTCAGGTGTCAACCCTGGTTCATTCCAGGCTTGGGGTGATAGCGAAAACCCAGGCGTTGGACAGTATTCAAAGGGTTATGAACAGCGCAAGAGTTCTGCTCTTGAGGCTTATGCAAACTATAACGAGACTTGGGGAATCCACAATCTCGATGTAATGGCCGGTTACTCTTGGCAGCACTTCTTCGGTATGTCGAACAGCAAGTCATACTTCAATGTGACAGACGAACTCAAGCCTCTTGAAAGCGGTTATCCATGGTGGAAGTGGGAGAGCTACCTCGTGTCATTCTACGGCCGTGTAAACTACTCCATCGCTTCAAAGTATCTCTTTACTGCATCTCTCCGTACAGACGGTTCATCACGCTTTGCGCCTGCAAACCGTTGGGGTATCTTCCCTTCAGGAGCATTCGCATGGAACATCAAGGAGGAGGGCTTCCTTAAGGGAGTCAAGGCGGTTTCTCAGTTGAAGTTCCGTCTCTCTGCCGGTGTGACCGGTCAGCAGGACGGTATCGCTGAATATGCACACCTTGCACGTTACAGCCTCTCTACCGACTCATATCACAGATATCCTATGGGAATGATCAACGGCGAGCAGAACTATCAGTTCGTGTATACTCCAGCCGCTTATGACCCAGGTATCAAGTGGGAGACTACAACCACTTACAATGTCGGAGTTGACTTCGGATTCCTCGGTGACCGCATCACAGGTAACATCGACGCTTACCTGCGTAACACCAACGACCTCCTCAACTCTGTACAGACTCCGATGGGATCGAACTTCGGTAACACAATCCTTACCAATATCGGTTCTATGCAGAACAAGGGTGTTGAGTTCGCTGTGAACTTCATTCCTGTCCAGACCAATGACTGGCATCTCTCTATCGGCGTTAACGGAACATTCCAGAACACCAAGTTCACTAAGCTGAATGCTACTGACGACGCTGACTTCTATATGGACGCATCTTCACTCCCTGGAACAGGTCGTGTACTCGGACGTCATCAGGTGGGCAACGCTCCATACAGCTACTATGTATATCAGCAGCTCTATGATGCAGAGGGTATGCCTATCCAGAATGCATTTGTAGACCGCAATGGTGACGGATCTATCAATGATGCAGACCGTTACTGTGCCGGCGATCCTAACCCTGACTTCTACTATGGTCTCAATGTGAAACTCTCATACAAGAACTGGGACTTCGGATTCAATGGTCACGGAAATGTGGGTTATACAGTATATAACGCATTCGGAGCAATGAACTCTACCACTTACTTCGATGCAAACCAGGGTCATCTCCCTAACTTCGCTCAGGTAGTAAAGCAGACAGGCTTCACCGCTGTGAACGATACTTACCAGTACATGACTGACCTCTTCATCGAGGATGCATCATTCTTCCGTATGGACGACATCAACCTCGGATATACATTCAAGGAGATCGGTTCATGGGGCGGAAACATCCGCGTTGCAGCTTCTTGCCAGAACGTATTCGTACTTACCGGATTCAAGGGTGTGGATCCTGAGACAAACAATACTTCAGGTATCAACAACTCTTTCTGGCCAAGACCACGCACCTTCTCACTCCGTCTGAACGTTAACTTCTAATCGGAATCAACATGAAAATGAACATCAAGAATATTATTTCAGCAGTTGCAGCATCTCTCATGCTCACTGCCTGCATCGGTGATCTCAACACCATTCCGTTGAATCCGACCGATGTGACTTCAGAGACTGCTTATGGTGCTGATGAGGCTGGTTATCTCCAGGGATTGACCAAACTTTACTTCCAGCTGGTCTCTAACGATACCCAGGACCTCAAGGTGACTGACGGTGGTGCCTCGGAGTTTATCCGTGGTCTCTGGAGTACTCAGGAGGTTACTACCGACGCAGCCAAGAACGCTTGGCCAGACGGATGGGTCAACGACCTCAACAACAATACCTGGAAGGGTGACGTCCTCAATGATGCCGTATACGCAGTATATGTACGCTCACTCCAGGGTATCGCATATATCAACGAGTATCTCCGTCAGACTGCTGACGACAAACTCGATTCCAGAGGTGTGAACGCTGACGTAAGAGCTAAGATCCAGGGATTCCGTGCCGAGGCTCGTTTCCTTCGTGCATATTTCTACTGGGCTCTTATCGATGCTTTCGGAAATGTGCCTTATTCAACAGAGAACTCTCCATTCGGTGGCGGATATAATCCTCCTCAGAAAGATCGTGCATACATCTTCGGAGAGGTGATAAATGAGCTTAATGCTCTTATCGCTGAAGACAGTGCAATGCCTGCTGCCCAGTCAAACTATCCACGTGCAGACAAGGGTTCATGCCTTGGTCTCCTTGCACGTATGTATCTCAATGCTGAGGTGTACACAGGAAAGGCTATGTGGAGTGAGGCTAAGAGCACCTGTGAGAAGATCTATCAGCTCGGATACAAGCTGGCTCCTACTCATGACGAACTCTTCCGTGGTGACAATGGTGAGAATCCTGATGCAAGAGGCGAGTTCTTGTTCGCTGCTTCATATCATTCGATGCATACACAGTCATGGGGTGGTACCACTTATCTTACCTGTGGTTCGCTCAATGGCGACGACGGCCCTGTATATCTTACAGGCTGTAAGTCAGGATGGTCAGGAAACCGCCTTCCTTTCGAGTATGTAAAGACTTATTTCAATGTAAGCAATGCTGACTACACTGCAGGCACATATGATGTTGCCGACGAGCGTGGAAAGAAGTTCTACATCAAGGGACGTACCGAGTCTATGGAGGAGGCGCTTCTTGTCTTCACTTCAGGATGGTCTTGCTACAAGTACAGCAACATCCCTCATGACAAGACAGCAGAGGAGTATGCTGCAATTGCAGGTGTGACTGAATATAGTGATGTCGATTTCCCTCTTATCCGTCTTGGTGAGATCCACCTTATCTACGCTGAGGCTTGTATGCACGCAGGTGGTGACGCTTCTGCTCAGGTAAAGGCTCTTGCAGACCGTGCCAAGGTGGCAGCTCCATCTAAGATTGATGAGAACTTCCTTATCGCAGAGCGCGCACGCGAGCTCATGTGGGAGGGACACCGTCGTACAGACCTTGTACGCTTCGGCAAGTTCACAAGCAAGGATTTTCCTTGGCCTTTCAAGGGCGGTTCATTCCAGGGTAATGTCGATCTCGGCGATCATATGAACATTTTCCCTATTCCTATATCAGAGCTTACAACCAACCTTGCTCTGGTACAGAATCCTGGTTATACCGGCAGGTAATAATTAAATCTCATGAAGAATATGAAAATTACAAGATACATTCTTTCATTTGCGGCTGCAGCAGGTCTTCTTGCTGCATGCCAGACTCCTGAGATGGTGCAGATCGCATCTCCTGAGGACGTGGTTCCTGCTTCATTGCATGAGCTCGAGGTAAGTGAGATCGCGATTACAGCAACCAACCAGCAGGAGGAAATCGAGTTCTCTTGGGAGCGTGCAGACTATGATGCTTCTACAGAGGTGCGCTACTCACTTGAGGCTGCCCTCACTGAGGACGGCAAGAAAGTGAGCGTTCTTTCAGGTCTCAAGGATACAACAGCTGTCCTTACTTATGAGGAACTCAACAGAATCCTCTTCAATGACCTTGAGGTTGCAGAAGGACAGGCAACTCCTGTCAAGTTCTTTATCGGATCAGTGATATATGCCGGTTCTTCAATCGCTTCTTATCCTAAGGTCTATTCTCAGCCTCTTACACTCACTGTGACTGTTACTGCAGCTGAGAAGGTATATCCTATGATTTATGTGATCGGAGATTTCAACGGATGGGCTGATGGAACTACTCAGGAACTCTTTGAGTTCACTCCTGAGTCAGGCATCTTCAGCGGTATGATCGGCTTCGGCGGCAAGGCTGCTAACGGTTGGAAAATCAGGGGAACCGCATCAGGTTGGGATGATACCTGCAACTGGGGTCTGGATGGAGCTGCAGAAGCTCCGGCACCTGAAGCTGGCGAACTGACTCTCATCAGTTCTGGCGGTTCATCGGATATCAAGATCTATTCGAAGAACTTCTACAACATGACATTCGATAAGTCAACTCTTAAACTCAAGATGAACCTTTCATTCGACCAGATCGGTGTTATCGGCTCATTCAATGATTGGGGAGCAGATGTCGTGATGAACTTTGACAATGTCAAGCAGAAGTTCTACGCTGACGTTGAGTTTGCAGCAGATGCTGAATTCAAGTTCCGTCTTGACGGCGCATGGACAATCTCTTATGGTACTGGCGCAGACGGATTCCTTACATCAGATAATGGTGGCAATATCGCTGCGAAGGCTGGTAACTACCGTGTTTACCTCAACATGAACAACCTTGGTGAGATTACTTACGAGCTCAACAAGGGCGATTATGGCGCATCAACTCCAGAGCCGGAGCAGCCTCAGGAACCGGAACAGCCAGAGCAGCCTGCATATAAGGGCTGGGGTATCGTAGGTAGTGCGGTAGGTTCATGGGATGTAGATACTCCGATGACTTCTGACGGCACATGGCATTTGGCTAAGCAGGTTGCCCTGACAGCAGGTGAACTTAAGTTCCGTCTTGATGGCGCTTGGGAAACAAACCTTGGCGGCGCGACATTCGAGGCTAACAAGGAGCTTGCTCTTACTTCTGGGGGAGGTAATATCGTAGTCCCTGCAGGTACATTCGATATCTACCTTGATCCGACAGCGGCAAAGGTGTGGTTCATCAATGATGGCTCATATCCTGGCGGCGGAAGCGCTCCAGTTCAGTCTGATTGGGGACTTATCGGTTCTATGGCAGCATGTTCAAACTGGGCAAATAATATCCCGATGTTGGAAAAGGGTGACTATATCATCGCATTGGGAGTTCAGTTCGTGGCTGGTGACCAGTTCAAGTTCAGAAAGGGTTCATCATGGGGTACAGAGCTCACTTATGAGGGCCAGATTTCAATTGATGCAAAACTTGACCTTATAGATGGAGCAGGTGGAAAGAAGAACTCTTCTATCGGAACTTCCGGAACTTTCGATGTATATCTTGCAAAGGACCTTTCTTGCTTCTATGTAATGACTCCTGGCAAGACTCCTGATCAGGCCGGTGTGGCTGAGAAGGTATATTCAGATCCTTCTTCAGAAAGTTTTGTGGTCGGATTCTCAGGTAGTGTTGTAGGTTGGGATGATCCATCATTCGCAACCAATGACAGAGCATCATTCGTAAGCAAGAATGTAACAGATTCAAAGACATTCGCCGGTACATATGAGTTCAAGCTTGCAAGTTTCGCAGTAGCTGCAAATGACGAATTCAAGCTTCGTATCGATGGACAGTGGGTCGGTGTCGGCGGTGCTGCAGTAGAGGGACTTACCGTTTCAGGTACAGATAACTTCATCGCGGGTGAGTCCGGAACATACAGTGTGAAGATCACATTCGCATGGGACGGCAGCAACTTCTCGGATGTTAAGCTTGTCTTTTCTAAGTAATTCAATCAGGCCAGCGGCCCCTGACCGGACCGCTGGCTTCCATATGATAAAATTCAACCCGTAATGAAAAGAATCCTTTATGTAATCATTGCCGTTGCCTTGATGGCTGTCGGCTGTACTCCGAAACTGGAGTCTCAACTATCTGTGAGTCCGACTTCACTCGAATTCACAGGTGAGGCAGGTACCCAGACACTCACCATCACATCTTCAGGTGCATGGACCCTCACTCAGACTGAGAATACCGCGTGGTGTACACCTTCACGCAGCGTAGGAAAGGGATCGGCCACCATCAAAGTATCGGTTAAGGCCAATACTCCTCAGGAACGTACGACTGAACTCGTATTCAATGCATCCGGATCTGCACCTGTTGTCGTGACCGTGAAGCAGCTTGCAGGTACCAATGTGGGTGGCGGAAGCACAGATGTGGAACTGTCGGATGTTCCTGTCGGAATATCTATAGCCCCTGAAATCCTGAATGCTGATTATGCTGCCAAGATTTATGTGAAGGCGGGATCTTCTTCCGCGCTCTATAACCATACAGGCGACATTTATGCGCACATCGGTGTTGTAGACGACTATAATGAGTGGCATTGTGTAATGTCTGAGTGGCCTAATCCGGAAGACAAGACGCAGTGGGAGAAATGTAACTTCGAAAAGAACAAGCTTACCAAGGAGGCTGACAATGTATGGTCTCTTTCTCTGGAACCTACCATCCGTGAGTGGTTTGAATCAGGCGATATCCCGGTAAACAAGATCGGTGTCGTCATCAGAAGCGAGGACGGTACAAAGAAACTGCAGGATAATGATGAGTTCTTTGAGGGTATCATCGATGACAAGAACGTAGCTGTTCCATTTGAACCGGATCCGGTTGTGACCAGACCGCTTGAAAACGGGGCATCTTATGGAATCAACTATAATGATGACCAGTCTGTGACATTCGTTCTTTATGACAAGGATACCAATGGTGCATCTCACAAGTACTGCTATATCGTAGGAGACTGGAACAATTGGGAGCGTATCAAGGAAGGCTCGATGTTCAGGGACAACACCTCAGGCTGCTGGTGGAT
This sequence comes from Bacteroidia bacterium, assembly GCA_021153285.1. Classification (GTDB taxonomy): domain Bacteria; phylum Bacteroidota; class Bacteroidia; order Bacteroidales; family UBA932; genus Cryptobacteroides. The sequence goes on along the minus strand of JAGKTT010000010.1, from coordinate 31,536 downwards.
AAGACTCAGCGGATTCGAGGCTGACAAGGAATACCGCTTCCAGTATCGTCTGGGCAACGAGACAGGTGCTGATACCTTCCTCAGCGACCCATATACAGAGATCGTTTACGATCAGTGGAATGATCAGTATATTGCTGGAGTTCCTGCTTTCCCTGAGGGAGCAAGGCAGCTTGTTTCTGCTTTCCAGATCAACAGGCCGGAGTACGCATGGAAGCATAAGGACTTTAAGGTCGAGGACAAGAACGACCTTGTGATCTATGAGATCCATTTCCGTGACTTCACTGCATCTCAGAACATCGCAGGTGCTATGGCTCAGCTTGATTATATCGAGAATCTCGGTGTGAATGCAATTGAGCTTATGCCTATCCAGGAGTTCGACGGAAACAAGAGCTGGGGATATAATCCTAACCATTATTTCGCCCTGGACAAATACTATGGTACACGCGACGAGTATAAGGCATTCATCGACGAGTGCCATGCCCGCGGTATCGCTGTGATTGTTGATGTCGTGTATAATCACGCTACAGGTTCACATCCATGGGCTAAGCTTTATTGGGATGCGGCCAGCAATTGTACTGCAGCAAACAATCCTTGGTTCAACGTTGTCGCAAGGCATGATTTCAACGTATACCATGACATCAACCACGAGAACCAGATGATCAAGGATCATGTGAAGCAGAGCCTCGAGTATCTGCTCACCGAATATGATGTGGATGGTTTCCGTTTTGACCTTTCAAAGGGATTCACTCAGAAGAACACTCTCGGAAATACCGGTGCATGGGGTAATTATGACCAGTCACGCGTGGATATCCTCAAGGGTTATGCAGACCATATCTGGTCAGTGAACAAGGATGCTGTGGTTATCTTTGAGCATCTTGCCGACTGGTCTGAGGAGAAGGTTCTTGCCGATCACGGAATCCAGCTCTGGAGAAACATGAACGGTTCGTATCGTTCTGCTGTAGGCGGCGGTAATGGAAATTTCTCAGGCTCATACGAGGCTTCCAACTATGGAGGATGGGTGAGCTATATGGAAAGCCACGACGAAGAGCGTCTCTGCTATGGTGCTGGTGCTGATGCCTCTACGGTTACATGGGGAATCTGCGGTACCCTGACTTCATGGGGTTCTTCTCCGGATATCAGCATGAAGGCTGATGGTGCTTTCTTCGTTGCTAAGGGCGTGACCTTCAAGGCTGATGACATGTTCAAGATCCGTGGAAACAGCATGTGGAACGATGCATTCAACTACGGTGCTTCCACTAAGGGATACAAGCTTCCTCTCAACAAGGAGTACAAACTTACTCTTGGAGCGGGCTCTCAGGATATGGCTGTCCCTGCTGCTGGTACATATGACATATACTTCAGTCTTGCAGCTGAGAAGGTATGGCTCATGACTCCTGGTCAGCGTCCTTCTGATCCGGCGGTAGGCCCAGGTACAGGTGGTGGCTCTGCAGCTGCTGATGATCCGTTCTCTGTTGCAATGCGTCGTGCAGGAGCTTCTGCGGCATTCTTCCTCACAGTTCCGGGCCCTAAGATGATCTGGCAGTTCGGTGAAATAGGATACGATTACTCTATCGACTACAATGACCGTACAGGTGAGAAACCGGTCGTAACAGATCAGTATATGGCAGTACCGGCCCGCAAGGCTCTTTATGACACATACGCTTCACTTCTGAAGTTCCGTCGTGAGAACCCTCGTTTCTTTGACAAGGATGCCAAGTTTGAATGGACTCCTTCCGGAGCAGTCAAGAAGATCACCTGCTCGGTGGATGGCAAGACATTCCACGTTGTTGGAAACTTCGGAAAGAACAGTACGACTGTAACTCTTCCTGACGGCCAGTGGAAGGACTATATGAATGACAACACTTCGTTCATATCAGGCTCTGTAACCCTCAAGGAAGGCGAGTTCAAGCTTCTCGTAAAATAAATCCTTCGCTTGGTCTGTAAATTGTAAATTGGAAAATTTAAAATTTACAGACTATGGACAGAAAGAATCATATATGCGCAATCCTGGCACTGCTGTGCTTGGATTGCGTTTTTGCTTCAGCACAGGGAGGCTATACTGTGCAGGGAACAGTCCAGGATCAATATGGACCGGTAATAGGAGCGGCAGTCGTGGAGCTATCCACATCCAACGGAACCTCCACCGGCCCGGACGGAGGCTTTTTCCTTACGGTTACCGGTCCTTCCGCAATGGTAGAGATCAGTTGTATCGGTTATGCTTCGCAGACGTTTGAAGCTGCCGCAGTCCCTTCGACCGTGACATTGAAGGAAGATAACGAGTATCTCAAAGAAGTTGTTGTGATCGGCTACGGAACCGTGAAAAAAGAAGATATGACCGGTTCCATTTCGGCAGTCAAGGCCGAAGATATAAACAGAGGAGCGGTGGTCAACACGCAGGAGATGCTCAAAGGAAAGGTATCAGGTCTGCTGGTGACTCCCGGTGATGGCGGCCCGGGATCGGGTTCCCGAATCAGGATCAGAGGATCATCTTCTCTGAACGCTTCCAATGATCCTCTTGTCGTAATCGACGGAGTACCTGTCGCCCAAGGTGCAGGTGGCGCAATGGCCAATCCTTTGGATCTTCTGAATCCTAATGATATTGAATCTTTTACAGTTCTGAAAGATGCTTCTTCCGCAGCAATATACGGTTCCCGCGCTTCGAACGGAGTCATTATCATCACTACCAGGAAGGGAAAGGGCAGCAAGCCTCAGCTAAGCTACAATGGCTCGGCGAGTGTCCAGCGTATTTCGGGTAAAGTGCCGGTGATGACACCTGCAGAACTAAGGCAATTCTATTGGCAGATTTTTCCTCCTGGTACGCCGACCGGTGACCGGATAGTCCAGCTGAGCGGCAATCACGACACCGATTGGCAGGATCAGATCTTCCGCACGGCCTTTGCTACCGAACACAATGTAAGCCTCTATGGCAATTATGACTCAATGATGCCGTACCGCGCTTCTGCGTCCTACAGCGGTCAGCAGGGAACCTTGAAAGAATCACGCTACGATAGAGGTACAATGGATATCTCCCTTGCTCCGGAATTCCTTGACAAACATCTGAAGATCGATCTTAACGCCAAGGGAATGTACTCATACTCTGATTATTCTGATGGCGGAACTGTCAGAAATGCGGCCTTTTTCAACCCTACTCAAGATCCTTACTGGAGGAATCCTGACGGCTCGGTCGATTATACTACCACCAATGGATATTGGAATTACGGAAACGGACGGGGAGAGGCATTCACTCCCAATGTGCTTGTCGGTCCAAGTCCTTTGTCACAGCTTTACGACAACATAAGCAATGCCCGCTCCGCCCGTTTCATTTCCCGTGCGGCCGTCGATTACAAGGTGCACGGCTTTGAAGCCCTCAGTTTCAATGTCAGTGCAGGAGTCGATATTACATCCACTCATTCATACAATGGCGTGCGTCCGGGCTCGTTCCAAGCCTATGCTGACACTGATAATCTCCGCATCGGCGAGCATACCAAAAGCTGGAATATCAGCCGAAGCCAGCTTTTCGAAGCATATGCAGATTTTAAGGAAACCTGGGGAATTCACAGCCTCAATGCCCTTGCCGGATATTCGTGGCAGAACAATTTCTTCTCAAACCGCAGCATAACATATTTCAATGAGACGAACCAGCCGAATCTGAATCCCGGAGAGACAGTCGATTCCCGTTACCTGACCTTCAGGAATGAAAACTATCTGGTCTCATTCTACGGACGAATCAATTATTCCATTGACTCCAGATATGTATTCACATTTACAGCCCGTGCAGACGGATCCAGCAAATTCGCCAAGGATTACAGATGGGGCTTCTTCCCTTCGGGTGCCTTTGCCTGGAATGTAGTACAGGAACCTTTTATGAAGCCATACAAGGCCATCTCTACCTTGAAGTTGAGACTCTCAGCCGGTATGACAGGTCAGCAGGACGGCATCGGAGACTATGTGCATCTGGCCCGCTACAATATCACCAGCAATCCATCTTATCTCTATAATATGGGTAATTCCAACTATGTATATCCGATTACTCCTCAGGCCTACGATCCTACCATCCGTTGGGAAACCACAGTTACATATAATGCAGGAATCGACTATGGATTCTTCGATGACCGTCTCAGTGGAAGTGTTGATGCATATATAAGTGATACAAAGGATCTTCTGAATTCGGTGCAGGTGCCTATGGGAGCCAGCTTCGGCAACAAGCTGACGACCAATGTCGGCTCGATCAGGAACAAGGGTCTGGAATTTTCGATCAATGCCATACCAGTCCAGATGCCTGACTGGAGCATCCAGATCAGCCTCAACGGTGCTTTTCAGAATACAGTCTTCACAAAGCTCAATCCTACCGAAGATGACAGTTATTATATAGAAGTGGGCAATATATCCAAAGGAACCGGAGGGTATCTCAGTCGTCAGATGACAGGTTACGCTCCATATACATACTATCTTTATCAGCAGAAATATGACTCCACCGGCCATCCGGTCCAGAATGAGTTCGTTGACAGGGACGGTGACGGTCACATAACCGAAAACGACCGATATATGACAGGTAAGAGCCCGTCTCCGAAATTCTTCTACGGATTGAGTCTGAAAGCTTCATACAAGGACTGGGACTTCGGGCTGAACGGTCACGGTGCAGCCGGAACCTGGGTTTTCAATGATTTCGCATCGGCTAATTCCACTGCGAGTCTCGACCTGAACTCAGGTGCTCTTCCAAATCAAGCGAAACTTGTCAAAAAGACGGGATTTACTGCTCCCAATAGCGCCCGGCAATGGTATTCTGACTATTTTCTGGAGAATGCATCCTTCTTCAGACTTGACGACATAAGCCTGGGTTATACTTTCAGATCAATCGGACGATGGGAGAGCGATGTGCGTCTGGGACTTGGAATTCAGAATGTATTTGTACTTACCGCTTACAGCGGAATGGATCCTGAAGTCACATCCGAAACCGGAATCGACAACATAATCTGGCCTCGTCCACGCACCTTCTCACTCCGTGTGAACGTTAACTTTTAAAAATATGAAACGAATAATATACATTCTCATCGCAGCGGCAATGACAGCCTGCGTGAACGATCTCGATACACTCCCTCTTAACAATACCGAGCCTGTCTCCGAATATGTCTACGGTACTGACGAAAGTGCCTACCTTGCCGGTCTGAGCCGTCTGTACTTCCAGTTTGTCTCGAACGATCTGACCGACCTTCAGCAGATGGACGGTGGTGCTTCAGAAATCATCCGTGCCTTCTGGTCGGTCCAGGAGACCACTGCAGACGCGGCCAAATGTTCCTGGGAGAACGATGCCTGGGTAAGGGCATTGAATACCAATACCTGGTCTGAAGTCCAGAATGATGCGGTATATGCGGTATATGTCCGTACGCTTCAAGGTATTGCATACGTAAATGAATATCTCCGTCAGACATCTCCCGATAAGCTTGCTTCCAGAGGTGTGCAGCCGGAATTGGCAGCAAAGATCGACGGCTTCAGGGACGAGGCCCGCTTCATCAGGGCTTACTTGTATTGGATGGCCCTTGACTGCTTCGGAAGTGTACCTTTCACTACCGAAAAATCTCCGTTCGGCGGAACATATTTCCCTGAACAGGCCTCCCGTACGGAAATATTTGACTATTGTGTCAGCGAATTGACCTATCTCATCTCGGATCAGAGCAATATGCCTCAGCCTCATTTCGCTTATCCACGCGCCGACAAAGGCTCCGCAGCCGGTCTTCTGGCTCGTATGTACTTGAACTCCAAGGTGTATACAGGTGTGGAACGCTGGCAGGAAGCCAAGACAATATGTGAGTCCATCTTCAATATGGGCTACTCCCTATGTCCGGATTATACAGCGCTTTTCAGAGGAGACAATGGCACCAATGCTCTGGTACAGACTGAAATGCTGTGGGCTGTGGATTATGATTCCGACTACACCGACTCATACGGTGGCACGACCTACATCCTCAGTGCATCTCTTGCCTCGACCGACATCACGGACCAATCGCGTCCTAACGGACAGGTGAACGGCTGGGCTGGTCTCAGAGTGCCGTATGAATATGTTTCCCGATATTTCAATGTCAGTGGACAGAATTATGAGACAGGAACTTATGATGTCATTGACAAAAGGGGAGAGATATTCTATATCAAAGGACGCAAGGAATCGATGGAAGGAGCTCTATATTCCTTTATGAACGGATGGTCCTGCCTGAAGTTCACTAACATTCCGTACGGACAGACCGATGAATCCTATCTTGCTACATCGGCCCAGAAAGGATTCTCGGATGTGGATTTCCCGATGATCAGACTGGCGGAGATATATCTTATTTATGCTGAAGCCTGTATGCATCTGGGAGCAGATCCAATGGCTCTTCCGAAGATTCAGGAACTCTCAGCCAGAGCCGGGGTGGAACCTCCGTCTGAGATCACACAGGATTTTCTGATGGCAGAAAGAGCTCGCGAACTTATGTGGGAGGCACACCGCAGGACTGACCTGATCAGATACGGACTCTATCATACAGATACCTATCTGTGGCCATATAAAGGCGGCGACTCGTACGCCGGTCAGGCATTCCCTGAATACAAATGTATCTTCTCTATTCCTCCGACAGAGCTTGCAGTCAATGATCGTCTCGTTCAGAATCCCGGCTATGCGCGCCCGTAGTATTTGATAGCTGATGCTTTAAGCTGATTTATAATCTTTTGTGGATTACATTCAGACCGTCGCGCAGAGGGAGAATCACTGACTCTACACGGGGGTCATCCCTTACAAGATCATTGAAACGGGCTATTCCCAGGGTCTGCTTGTCCTGAGGCAGCGGATCCTGGCATACCTTGCCGTCCCAGAGCACATTGTCCGCAAGGATGAGTCCTCCCGGGCGTACCATATCGAATACCAGATCATAATACTCGCAGTATTCGCGTTTGTTGGCATCCATATATACGATGTCGTAAAGTTTCTCCGGATCAGCTTCCGAACCTTCTGCCAGACCCATTTCTTCGCGGAATCTGCCAAGCGTCTGCTTGCAGTCACCGATGTGAAGGGCAATCTTGTCTGCCAGTCCGGCTCGTTCGAAACCCTCAAGAATCAGATCTTCCAGCTCATCATTAAGTTCCAATGTGTCCAGATGTCCCTCTTCTGGAAGTCCGGATGCAAGGCAGATTGCAGAATATCCTGTAAAGGTACCCAGTTCCAGAATCCTTCTGGCCCCGGTCATCTGCACGAGCATCCTCATAAGCTGTCCTTGCAGAGCTCCGGAAAGCATCCTCGCGTGATTGGTCCTGATATGCGTCTGTCTCACCACCCAGTTCAGAGCCTCACTCTGAGGGGTCGCGTGTTCTTCAATATATTTATAGATGTGCTCCATATTCTGTTCTTGCCATTCAGACTAAATATAGATAAGTTTCGATATACGGTCTTTGTCAAATATCTTTATTGCCATTTCCTGTACATCCTCTGCAGTAATGGCATCTACCAGCGCCTTGTTCTCCTTCCCGCCTGACACCTTTCCGTAAGCCAGCAGACTCTTTCCCATTGAAAGACATTGGGTCTCACCATTGTCTCCGCTGATGGCGATCTGTCCCAGCAGCTGCTTCTTTGCAGCCTTCAGCTTCCTTTCCGATAACGGTTCGCTCTGAAGCTTTGCAATCTCCTTATCGATGGACGTGAGACATTGATCCAGATTGGCCTTATCGCATCCGAGCGTAATAGCCACAAGTCCTGTGTCGGTGAACTGGGTATATCCGCACTCCACTCCGTAGACCCATCCGTTCTTCTCACGCAGTACTGAATTCAATATCGAATTGCTCGCCGGTCCACCGAGAATATTGCAAAGAAGTACGGTGGCTAGTCTTTCACGTTCCTGATAAAGTGATGGAGCAAGTGCTCCGATGACGCAATTGGCCTGATGATTCCTTTTGCTGATCCGTTTGTCGAACGGTTCAGCAGATGGTATTACTCTGCTGCTGCAAGGAAATCCCTGCCGTTCACTCATTCCGCATTCTTGTATATTATTACAAGCCACGGCCGAACCTCCGAAAAATCTGTCAGCCAGCTTCAGTACCGCCTTTTCCATCTTTGCCTCATCCATATCAGCCACTACGGTAAAAGCCATCTTGCAAGGGATGAACTTTTCCTTGACAAAGGCCAGAAGCTCATCTCTGGTGATTTTCTTCACAGAGGCTGTAGTTCCGAGAATGTTTCCGCTGAGGGGATGTCCCTGAAAAATCATTTCCTCGAACTTGTCGTAGATGTCCTCTGAGGGGCTGTCCTTATAGGATTGGATTTCGTCTATGACCACACCTTTTTCAGTCTGGATCTCCTGCTCGGGGAATGTAGCTCCGGTGGCCAGTTCAAAAAGTAATGAAGCAGCCTTGTTAAGATCCTCTTTCAGTACCGTTGCGTGGAATACAATCTCCTCCTTTGTCGTGAATGCATTGAGCTCTCCACCCAAGCGGTCGAGGTAACTGTTTATTACATAGGCACTTTTATTGGAGGTGCCCTTGAATAGAGTGTGTTCTGTAAAATGTGCTATACCGCTGTGATATCCTGCTTCATCCCTTGTTCCGCATTTTATGCTCAGAGCACAGTATCCGACAGCAGACCCGCTCTTTTTTACTGCATATTGCAGTCCGCATCCTGCCTTTCCGCTTTTCATCCCTTACCTCCTGCTTGCTATGATACGGTCAATGTCTTCAGGGAGAAATCCTTCTCCAGCTTTCTTTCCGATGCGATGTCTCTTGAAATAATAAAGCTTGTGTGTCTGAGTGTCGATAAGCATCTTGTAGCAGAAAGAACCGGCTACCGGTTCAGACGGTATTGCTACATAACTTACCAGTGTGCCCGGGACGCCGTCAGTCATATACTGATCGGCATCGTCCTCATCAGTCAGGATGATTCCGTTATCTTTCATCTTATCCAGCTGCTCCTGAGTAACGTCTTCGCTCAAATCATCTTCAGATATGATGATCTCCAGGTCGTCGGCCTTACCAAGATTGATGTTGTTGCTTGCCAGGCCTCCGTAACCGTTATAGTCGTTCTCCATTGAAGCCAGTGTGTGGTTCTGGATAATGTTCAGAAATGCCGGAAGGAACACCAGTTCCCTGCCGGATGGATATTCTGCTGAAGCAAATGGCAATGATACGATTTCCAGCATATGGCCGATGCCTTTGTCTGCTCCTTTGCCTCCCTTGACCAATGTCAGGAACTGAAGTCCCGGTGCGGTCTCCTTTCTGAACTGACCGTATGTGGCCATAAGGAAATAGTAATTCTCATTGTTTTTCAACTGCTCGAATTCTTCAAGCGTGCAGAATTCATATGGCGAGATCCTCCATCCTGCAGTTATTTCTTCCTGGAAGGTGATGTCGAAGAAATCATTGCCGTTAAGCACTACTTTTGTAATCTTCTGGGTGAAGTCGCTTATTTTCACCTTCTTTGTGTTTATCTGAGCCTGAGCGGATGCTGCAATCGGCAGGATGATGGAAATGATGAATATTATAGCTTTTCTCATATTGACTTAAACTGATTCTCTGTGAAATCCTCTGCAAAGATACATTTTTAAAAGGCAAGAAAACAGTTTCTATCAAAATTAATGCTATATTTGTAAGTTGACCAAAGAACGAATATGTCACAGTATATAGTTTCAGCCAGAAAGTACAGGCCGGATTCCTTCGGAACCCTTATAGGCCAGGACAATATAGCCCAGACCCTCAAGAACTCCATTCTGAGAGGACAGCTCGCGCACGCATATCTTTTCTGCGGACCGCGTGGAGTCGGCAAGACTACCACAGCCCGCATCTTTGCCAAGATGATCAATTGTTCCAATCCTTCAGAGGATATGGAACCTTGCGGAACCTGCGAGTCCTGCCTTTCTTTTGCAGAGGGCAGATCATACTGCATCCACGAGCTTGATGCCGCATCAAACAATGGTGTCGAGGATATCAAGGCCCTGATGGACCAGGTCCGCATACCTCCGCAGGTAGGACGTTACAGCGTCTATATCATCGATGAGGTACATATGCTTTCACAGGCTGCATTCAATGCCTTTCTCAAGACCTTGGAGGAACCGCCTGCACACGCGATATTCATCCTCGCGACCACTGAGAAGCATAAGATTCTTCCGACAATCCTTTCACGCTGTCAGACATATGATTTCAATAGAATCACAGTAGACAATATCGTGAGGAACCTTCGTATGGTGGCTTCCAGCGAGGGAATCACTATCGATGATGAGTCTCTGCACGTGGTGGCTCACAAGGCTGACGGAGCAATGCGTGACGCTCTTACAATATTTGACCAGACTGTGGCCTTCTGCGGCACAGATGTGAAATATCAGGACGTTCTGCGCAATCTCAATGTCCTGGACTACGAATACAGTTTCTCTCTTGTAGATGCCTTTCTGAACGGAGACTATCCTACGGCTCTGATGACTTTTGACGAAATATTGACCAAGGGATTCAATGCGCTTCATTTCGTTGCGGCATTGTCATCACATCTGCGAGACCTTGTGGTCAGCAAGAGCGGGGGATTGGAAGCCCTTCTGGAACTTCCTGATTCTCTGAAGCAAAGATACAAGGAACAGGCAGAAAGATGCCATCTTCAGTTTCTTTACGATGCATTGGGTATAACTACTCAATGTGAGTCAGGGTACAGAGCGAGCGTCAACCCTCGTCTGCATATCGAGTTCGCACTTATGCGTCTGAGCTTCCTTAGCGGCAAGCTCAGCCAGCCACAGGCCCCTCAGCAGACAGTTCACCCTCAGCCGGCACCGGCTCCTCAGCAGGCGGCACAGCCTTCTGCTCCAGCGCCAGCTCCGGTGCAGCAGCCTTCAGTTCAGGTGCAGCCTGCACCGGCAGAAGAACCTCAGCCGCGCGAACGCCGTACCCGTGCCTCACGTGCTGGTGGTTCGCTTTCGATGAAGGCAATGATGGAAGATACTCCTGCTGCAGAAGTATCTTCATCCGGAAAGGAGACCCCGGTACCTGCAGATGAAGTCCTGAAGTCTAAATGGCCGGAACTCGCGGAATGCTATAATGACAAGCCGCGTCTGGCAAGTATGCTCAAGAGCACTTCCCTGGAGATTGAAGAAACAGAAGGTGCCAAGACAGTTACATTCCGAGTGGTGAATGATGCACAGAAGGACTGGGTGGAGTCAAAGCTTCTGCACGAGCTTGAAGGCAACTACCGCAGGATAGTGGGATCATTGAAGGTATATCTGAGAGTGGCTGTAACACCGGATAATTCACCTGAACAGAAGAAGATATATATGCCGAGCGAACAGGCAAAGGAGCTAATGGCACAGAACGAGGAAGTCAAAAGCCTGGTGAAAGATCTCGAGCTTGATATAAAATAGCCTATGAAGGCAGCAAAACTGTAAATTTATGAAATTACGTTGCGAAAATCTTGTAAAGAAATATGGCCCCAGAACGGTGGTGAAGGGTGTGTCTATGGAGGTCAATCAGGGGGAGATCGTGGGATTTCTTGGTCCTAACGGTGCCGGAAAGACAACCAGCTTCTATATGATCACAGGCCTTATCGTCCCTAATGCCGGTAAGATATACCTTGATGATGAGGATATTACGAAGCTTCCGATGTATAAGCGCTCGCAGATGGGAGTAGGATATCTTGCTCAGGAAGCGTCAGTGTTCAGACATATGACGGTAGAGGATAACATTATGTCTGTGATGGAGATGTCCAAGCAGTTCACAAAGGCTGAAAGAAAGCAGCGTCTGGAGGATCTTCTGGATGAATTCAATCTCCATAAGGTACGTAAAAGCAAGGGTATCCAGCTGTCCGGAGGAGAGCGTCGACGTTGTGAGATCGCCAGAGCGCTGGCTATCGACCCTAAATTCATACTTCTGGATGAGCCGTTTGCCGGAGTCGACCCTATCGCAGTGGAGGATATCCAGTACATCATTGCAAAGCTTAAATACAAGAATATCGGCGTGATCATCACGGACCACAATGTGGGTGAAACCCTTGCTATCATTGACCGTGCCTACCTTCTTTATGAAGGCTCGATCCTTCAGAGCGGTACTCCGGAGGCGCTTGCCGGAGACGATGAGGTGAGAACCAAATATCTCGGTTCGAACTTCGTTCTCAAGCGCTCGGCAGCCTTCCTGCGTGCAGAACAGGGCGGTCCTCAGCGAATCAATACCAAGGCTGAGCACGATGCTGCAGCAGAACAGTCTCTGCAGTAATAAATATATCGTATAGCAAACAAAAAAAACGGATGTCATCATCCGTTTTTTTTGTTTGCTATGTGTGGGTGAATTACTTCACGCGCTCACCGTATGAACGGTCAGTAGTGTTTACACGGATCTTCTCTCCGATGTTGATGAAGAGAGGTGCCATAATGATGGCTCCAGTCTCGAGAGTGATCTCTTTCTGAGCGTTAGTTGAAGCTGTATCTCCCTTTACTGCAGGCTCTGTATAAGTAACCTCAAGTTCCACATATGTAGGAAGTTCGCAAGTGAGGCAGCGCTCCTCGTCAGCAAGGAACATCATCTCGACGTGCTGTCCTTCCTTCATAAGGTCAGCGTTGTCAACGAGGTCAGTATCAAGGTGGATCTGCTCGTAAGTCTCCTCGTGCATAAAGTTGAATCCGTCCTCATCCTTGTAAAGGAACTGATAAGGTCTTCTCTCTACGTTGATGGTGTCAATCTTTGCACCTGCTGTGAATGTGTTCTCGAGGATACGTCCGTTCTCGAGGTTTCTGAGTTTTGTCTTTACGAATGCAGGACCCTTTCCTGGCTTAACGTGCTGGAACCATACGATCTGGCAAGGTTTTCCGTTATAGCTAAGATAAAGTCCGTTCTTGAAATCAGCTGTTGTTGCCATAAAATATTAAGTGTTTTTATTGTTATTTTCCAAAAGCGGGTGCAAAAATATAAAATAGTCTGCTACCTACCAAATTTTTACTGATTATCAGTGTTTTCACCACTTGCGAATTTCTCTTCCCAGGCAGGAACGTACTTGTTCAGGTCAAGAATATGCTCAGCTACATCTTCCAGAAGCCATTTGGGAGTGGAAGTCGCTCCACAAACTCCTACGCGGTCATCTGCCCTGAACCATTCCCTCTTGATCTCCTCTGTGGAGTCGATATGGTAAGTTCTGATATTCAATGATTTGCATAGGTCGCACAAGACTTTTCCATTGGAACTTGCCTTGCCTGAGACAAAGATGATGACGTCGTGCTCAAGAGCGAATCTGGACAGTCTTTCGTGTCTTGCCGCTACCTGAAGACATATTGTGTTGTGGACTTTCAGCAATTCGCGTCCTTTGAATCTTTCAATGGAAAGTTCGTTGTATGCCGCCATCTTCTCCTCAAGGCGTGAGCAGAGCCTTGAATATTCTGCAGGACTCTTGGTCGTCTGGCTGAACACTTCAGTATATACTCCGAGTTCTATTGTGCCGTCTGAAATGAATTCATCCAGCATAAATGTGTTTTCCACGACAATTGCGGTTCCGTCAGTCTGGCCTATAAGCCCCAGTACTTCCGCGTGTCCGATCTTTCCGAATATGATTATCTGTCCCTTGCCTTCTTCCTGTATTCTGCTGTATGCGTTTCTGATTCTCTCCTGAAGCTTCAGAACCACAGGACAGGTGCAGTCTATTATGCTGAATCCCAGACTTTCTGCAGTCCTGTATGTCTGTGGGGGTTCGCCGTGTGCTCTGATAAGCAGCACTTCACCATCTGCTGCTACCATTTCGTCAAGGTCTTCCTTGTCGATTGTCACCAGTCCCTGATTAACGAGTCTGCTGAGTTCTGCATCGTTATGAACTATAGCACCGAGAGAGTACAGGCGTTTTTCGCCTTTTGAATCCTTCAGAAATTCTTCGGCCTTGCCGATTGCCCTGATTACTCCGGCGCAGAATCCTGAATTGCTGTCGATATCAACTGTAAGCATACCAATATCGTTTAGCAGCCGAAACGTTCGGCCATTATTTCTTTAAGCCAGACCATCTGGTCTTCTATTGTCATATCTGAATTGTCAAGTGTGATGGCATCTTCGGCCTTGCTGAGGGGCGATGTCTCTCTGTGCGAATCGATATAGTCCCTTTCAAGGAGATTCTGCTTTACATCTTCGATATTGACATCTTCTCCCTTTGCCCTCATTTCCGCAGCTCTTCTTTCTGCTCTGATTTCAGCTGAGGCCGTCATAAAGATCTTAAGTTCAGCATCCGGAAATACGGTAGTACCGATGTCGCGTCCATCCATCACTATGCGTCTCTTCTGCCCGAACTCTCTGAGCTTCTTGTCCACGAAGTTTCTTACTTCGGGAACTGTGGCAATAGGACTTACCTTGCCGGCAACAGCCAGTGACCTGATTTCTGTTTCAATACATCTGTCTCCGATATATGTACCTCCTTTGCCGAAATGAACATCTAATCCGGCAAGGGCTTTATCCAGTTCTGGCACATCAATTGTGCATTCCTCGTCGATGAATCCGTTCTCCATAGCGAAGAACGTAACCGCTCTGTAGAGGGCTCCGGAATCAAGATATGTGAAAGAAAACTCGTTTGCTACGATTTTTGCAAAGGAGCTTTTGCCGGTTGAAGAATAGCCGTCGATGGCTATTATGATATCTGGAATTTGCATAGTAATCTTTAAAATCAAGCAAAAATATAAAATATTGTGTAAACTCCCAAAAATGACGATATTTGTAAACATTCGCATATTTCTGCCCAGTCGCAGAAAAAAGAACTGTCAAATTATAAATGTTGAATAAAGGTAAAACGTACAAAATTAAGATAAGACGTACAAATTTTGAGCGAAGCGATAGCAAGTCCTCCTCCCGGGGAGGAGGATTTAGGAGGAGGGTAGCGTAGATATATTTTCATATTTCTGCCCAGTCGCAGAAAAAAGAACTGTCAAATTATAAATATTGAATAAAGGTAAAACGTACAAAATATGAAAATCTTGATTATTGACGACGAAAGATCTATCCGTAATTCTCTGAAAGAAATCCTGGTGGATGAAGGTTATGACGTGGATCTCGCGGAAAACGGCGCACAGGGATGCGCAATGGCAGACAAGGAAAAGTACAGCGTGATATTCTGCGACATAAAGATGCCGGAGATGGATGGTCTGGAGGTACTTGAAAAGCTTCATCAGATGGGGGTAGATGCTGCCGTAGTGATGATTTCCGGTCACGGTGATATCAATGTGGCTGTGGAGTGCATAAAGAAAGGCGCTTTTGATTTCATCCCTAAACCGTTGGATCTGAACCGTATACTCATTACGATAAAGAACGCTACGGAAAAGGTGTCTCTTGTGAAGGAAACCAAGATTCTCAAAAAGAAGGTTTATGGTCAGGAAATGATAGGAGAATCGCCTGCGCTGCTTCAGGTCAAGGATATGATTGAAAAGGTGGCTCCTACAGATGCCAGAGTGCTTATAGTGGGCTCGAACGGTACAGGAAAGGAACTTGTGGCAAGAAATCTTCATCAGAAGAGCTCACGCTCTGCAGCCCCGTATATAGAGGTGAATTGTGCGGCCATTCCTTCGGAACTTATTGAAAGTGAGTTGTTTGGTCACGAGAAAGGAGCCTTTACTTCTGCGATCAAGCAGCATAAGGGAAAATTCGAACAGGCAGACGGAGGAACCCTGTTTCTGGATGAAATCGGGGATATGTCACTTGCCGCTCAGGCAAAGGTACTCAGAGTGCTCCAGGAAAAGAAACTCTCACGAGTGGGAAGTGATAAGGATATCACAGTGGATGTCAGAGTGCTTGCCGCTACCAACAAGAATCTCAAGGCAGAGATTGAAAAGGGCAATTTCAGGGAGGACCTTTATCATCGTCTCAGTGTGATTGTCATAAATATGCCTTCACTTGATGACCGTAAATCAGATATTCCTCTGCTTGTGGATTATTTCACCGGACAGATCTGCTCAGAGACAGGAATGGCTCCTCGAAAAATCGATGACGATGCTCTTCAGATGCTTGTGGACAAGACCTGGACAGGAAATATACGCGAGCTGAGAAATGTCGTGGAAAGGCTTCTTATTCTTTCTGGTGACAGAATAACAGCCTCTGATGTAAAAGCTTATGTTCTCTAAGCCTTGTGCTTGGGAATTGTTACGATAAATGCAGCACCACCGAGGGCGAATGATCTCTGATAACGGATCTCGCCCTCGCATTTTTGTATGATGTTGCGACAGATGGCAAGACCCAGACCGGTACCAGAACTCTTTGTCGTAAAGTTCGGAGTGAAGAGCTTACCGAGGTTTTCCTCGCTTACTCCTGGGCCGTTGTCTTCGAACGTAATGTCATAATATCCTTCACGTGTACTGTTACGAAGGCCTATGAATACTCTTCCTTCAGCCTGAACAGCTCCTTCCTTCTGCTGGATTTCCACCGCCTGGATGGCATTGGTGATAAGATTTACAAATACACGTATGAGCTGAGGTTTAGGAGCCATAACGAATGCTTCTTCAAGACCGATGTATTCTATACGGATATTCTCTCTGTTGTCAAATATCAGAAGCTGGTCCTTAAGAGTCTTGTCCAGGTCGATCAGCACAGGGTCCTCGCTGTACAGCTTTGCGAATGTGGAGAATTCATTGGCAGTCTCGGTAAGAATGTCAATATGCTCCAGGACCACTGCAGAAACTTCGTCGAAACGCTCCTCCCAGGCAGGATTGTTCTTTTCCTTGAGCCTTATCAGTCTCTGTATCTGAAGCTTTATAGGTGTGAGAGGATTCTTGATTTCGTGTGCCACCTGACGGGCCATCTGGCTCCAGGCATTGTCTCGTTCTGCCTGTGCAAGCTTTACTGTCGATTCTGACAGGTCCTTTACCATTCGGTTGTATGCATCTACGAGAGAAGATATTTCATCCTCACGCTTGTAGATGATGTATTGAAGATTATTGATGTCGGCCGCATTCATTTTCTTACCCATCTCTATCAATGGGGAGAAGAGAGCGCTTACTTCCCTTGTACTGAATAGGAGGGAACCGATCAGCAGAAGCAGGAAGATGTTGAAGATCAATGCTCCGTGGAAGAATGCCTCCCTGCGGAAGTCGAAATCACTGTCGGTGTATGGCACGCTGATGATGGCTATCATCTGGCCGTTATCGTTGAATACTGGTGCGTACAGGGCCCAATAGCTGTAGTCGGTAACTGTTTCCCTATGGATGAAGAATCTCTGGTGCAGGTCCCGGATATTGCGATATGCCTCTTCATCCAGTCTGCTGCCCATAATCATCCTTTCGAATACTTCAGGAGTAGTGGATTTGAATACTTTTCCTCCCGGTGTGTATATGGTTATGTCGGACTTTGTCGTATTGCCTATATTTTCCAGCTGAGCTGTGAATTCAGGAGTGTTGAGGTCCTGCCACGATTTGGCTGTCCTTGCCTGCCTTTCCACGAATGCCTGTATTGTCGTGATGCGGGAGGTCATAAGATTGTGCATATTCTCTTCGTTTCTCTTATATACGAAGAGAATGCTTATGGCAGTCATACTTATAAGGATGAGGATGGATGATATGAGAAGTATCGTGTTGATCCTTTTCCTGAAATAATTGCTCTTGAATACTTTTTTCTTGTTGCGCGAGCTTGCGAATATGCTCAGAATGCCGCTGAGTGCGAGACAGAGGTATGAGAAGGATATGAAATATACCAATCCTCCTCTCTGCGGCCTGGATATGATGATGAATTCATCTTCGTTCACCAGGTTCATAAAGTGTACATATCCTTGACTTCTTGCGACTTCCCTGTTTCTGTCAGTGAGATAGCCTTTCTCATTATGGTCGTAATGGGTAGGATAAGGAAAATTGCCTTTATAAGACATAAGGCGACTGTCCTTGTACTTGGCGTAAGAATAGTAGGATGGTATGTTTATGTCTCCAGGTTTCGAGAATCTTCCCAGAATACTTTCGTATCCACGGTCTTCACGGTTAGAATTCGATTCTATGCTGAGTATTATTCTGGAAACTCCCTTGTCAGGGGTATAGAAACGGAACAGACCCGCATAGCTGTTACGTCCGTTAGAGTCGGTAAGGAAAATGAATCTGGAACCGTATGCGATCGGAGTGCCGGTTCTGAGCAGGCTGTTGAAATAGCTCAGTCCGGCAATGTCATTGTCCCTGACGATGCGTACCTGAAGGTTGTATGATTGTCTGGCACGATGAAGATAATATTCACTTATCCTGTTCTGGATCATTCCCTCGGTGCTTTCAAGATATGAGAGGGCTGATATGAGCTGGTCGTAAGCGATGCTTTCTTCTACAGATCTGAGCTGTATCTCCAGGCTGAGGTCCCTGTCTACAGAAAGTCTGTTGGCCCATACGGTCACTCTGTCAGTTTCCTTTCTGAATCCCAGCTGACTGGATATGATGGTGAAATAAGCTGAGCAGATCACTGCAAAAAGAATCAGAGTTCTGGTAGAAAGCATATCATACCTGTATCCGATGAACTCCTTTACAACCGGTCTGAGACATTGCAGCATAAGAAGAATGCAGAAGAGCAGTCCCGTATATGACATATACACGATGACAGTGTACAGGATGTTGGTGTTCCAACGATAAAGTTCTATGGATATGTTGGAGTTCAGCAGCAGACTCTTGAGTGTGAGCTGTGTGTAGGAAATTGTCAGGATGGACAGTATTATGACGCATACACCGAATATGAGAAGATTCCTTCGGTAATGGATTCTGCTGCTGCGGGCCATTGCAGTGATTCTGTTCCTGATGAGGAACAGACAGGTGACCATCATAGTTATATATGTATTGATCAGCAGCAGAGAGCCGAGAGAGAATAGTACCGGACCGTCAGCATATATTATCGGAGAAAAAAGCTCTACCGATCCGTTCATCTGGATTCCCCACACATATGACATCAGGAAAAGCAGGGTGAGGATGATTGTTGCGGCTGCAAAGACTTTCAATGTACGATGTCCCGCAAGGAACATTACGATAGCGAAAGCGAACAATATCACAGCCACCCATCTGAGCATAGAATTGTCGAAGAACGGCGTAGCCTGACTACCGTCGTACAGAATCTTGAAAAGAGGCTTGCCGTCGATTTCTACTGCCGATCCTCCACTGTGGGTAAGTGGCAGGACCGAGTATTTTCCCGGAAGTTTCAGGTGAGGGTTTACTCCGTTTTCATTTCTTCTGGCATCGTCTATGAGAGTATTCTTGATCTCCAGTCCAGCGATCACTTTCTGACCTCCGGCCCCGCTCACAGACTTCACCAGATACCATTTTGGACCGAGGTTCAGGTAGGAAATTTCGTCTGTGACATCTGTCAGAGGGGAGACTATCTGGCTACGCCTGTCAGTAAGTCTTTGGAAGACCAGCAGGGATGATATATTGTCGTTTATTATCGAGAACTGGTTGCTCCAGGACTGGAGTGAATCATTGATGTAGCGGTATATCACCATATCTTCCGGCATACCTTCAGGAAGAATCAGTTCCTTCCGGTCAGTATCCAGAGCAGTCTGGATATGGCCTTCCAGTGCGGTCAGACGCTTCTCGATCCTTGATGCCGTCTCCACTGCCACCTTGTCCGTATTGCTTACGGCATTATTGTTTGCCAAAGACAATACGAACAGAATCAGAGCGAGAATCAATGCCGTGAAAGGCAGTCTCTTATGCAGCCATTCCTTGGTGTTCATCCGATGATCTTTATTCGTGGTGGTAAGGCTCGCCTCGCATTATGGTAAAAGCCCGATATATCTGTTCTGCGAAGATCGCTCTTACCATCTGGTGGGAGAATGTCATTTTGGACAGGGAGAGCTTGGAATTGGATCTCTGATATACTGCATCTGAGAATCCGTATGCTCCTCCGATTACGAATACGATATCCTTGCCTGCGTATGAAATCTTGTCCTGAATGATCTTAGCCAGTTCCACAGATGTGTACTCCTTTCCTCTTTCGTCCAATAATATTACATCGTCAGTCTGGCGTATGTTCTTGAGTATCAGTTCTCCTTCCTTGTTCTTTATCTGCTCTTTGCTCAGAGCCGACACATTTTTAAGTTCAGGGATTTCCACTATACCGAACAGTATATAATGTTTAAGACGGGACACATATATGTCCAGTCCTTGTCTTACCCAGTCTTTGTCTGTCTTTCCGACGGTCAGAAGTGTGATTTTCATAGGCACTCAGCTATATCTGGCAAAGTTAGGAATTTCTATGCAAAAATCCGACCAATAGATAAATTAGCTAAAAACTTGCAGGGCATTGATTTTGTAGTATCTTTGCACGGTCAATTTCAAGGTATTGCGGATGAAAAGATATATGATCGGTACGCTGATTTCTGCGTTATTGTGCTTTTTCGGTGCAGATGCTTCTGCTCAGGAAAGCGGGTATGATGTATTCAATCCTATTTCAAAATATCTTGCTCAAGGTGATGCGGAAAAGCTTTCGGCCTGGTTTTCCGACAATCTCGAGGTGACGATATTTTCGGATTCCAACGACTCAAGCCGCAATCAGGCCCGTCAGATAATGAAGTCCTTTTTCCGTTCATATACTCCACGTTCCTTCGAAATTACACATAAGGCCGGACGTTCCAATATGAAATACGCCTTGGGCACCTTGAATGCCGGTGGAGAGAGGTTCATAGTCACAATTTTTGTCGGATACAATGAATCATCTTACAAGATCCAGCATTTGAAGATAGAACGTGTAGATTAAAAAAGCGAGCACTCAGGCTCGCTTTTCTTCTTATTTCTGTCTGAGGAAGATCTGCACCGGACATCCCAGGAAGTCGAACTTGGTGCGGAGCTTGTTCTCGAGGAATCTTCTGTAAGGCTCGCGGATATACTGCGGAAGATTGCAGAAGAACGCGAACGAAGGAGATCTTGTAGGAAGCTGTGTGATATATTTGATCTTGATGTACTTTCCCTTCCAGGCTGGTGGAGGATAGTTCTCGATCTCAGGAAGCATCTCCTCGTTGAGCTTCGATGTGGATATCTTGCGCGAGTAATTCTCGTATACGTGCGCCGCAGCATCCAGTACATCCATAATCCTCTGTTTGTTGATTACTGAGGTGAAGATGATCGGAAGGTCAGTGAACGGAGCGAGACGCTCCTTGATAGCAAGGGTATATTCCTTCATCGTGTTGCTGTCCTTCTCGATGGTATCCCACTTGTTGACCACCACTACGCATCCCTTCTTGTTACGCTGGATGAGGTTGAAGATAGCCATATCCTGTGACTCGATTCCTGTCTGTGCATCTACCATAAGGATACATACGTCAGAGTGCTCGATGGCTCTGATGGATCTCATAACCGAGTAGAACTCAAGATCTTCGTGAACCTTTGCCTTCTTTCGCATACCGGCTGTGTCGACGAGCATAAACTCGTGACCGAATTTATTATAAAGTGTAGCGATAGAATCTCTTGTCGTTCCGGCGATCGGTGTCACGATATTCCTTTCCTTGCCCAGAAGGGCGTTGGTGAGGGATGACTTTCCGACATTCGGTTTTCCGACTATGGTGAAATGCGGCAGTTCAGGATGTTCGTCAGTATCGGGATCTTCTTCAGGAAGAACCTTTACGATGGCGTCAAGCAGATCTCCTGTGCCACCTCCGTTAGCTGCCGAGATACTGTAGACCTCTCCAAGTCCGAGTGAATAGAACTGGAACGCATCATACATCTTCTCTCCTGAGTCGATCTTGTTTACAGCGAGAATTACAGGTTTTCCGCATCTGCGCAGAATGTCTGCAATCTCCTCATCGTAGTCTGTGATGCCTGTGCCGGCCTCTACCATAAAAAGCACTACGTGTGCTTCTTCAATGGCAAGAACCACCTGCTTGCGGATTTCCTCTTCGAAGATGTCGTCAGAGTTCGATGTGTATCCGCCGGTGTCGACTACAGAAAACTCTGTTCCGCACCATTCGCATCTTCCGTAGTGCCTGTCTCTGGTCACTCCGGCTGTTTCATCAACGATTGCCTGCCTCATTCCGACTAGGCGGTTAAAAAGTGTGGACTTTCCTACGTTAGGACGTCCGACGATTGCTAATAAGCTCATAATGAATCGGTTTAATTGTTAAAATCCCGCCTCTCGGCGATAATTGCTAATCCCTATCCGGGAACGTTTCTAATGACAAGTATTCCGCGAGCCACAGCTTCCACAGCCGCCTTCGTCGCAGGCGACCGGGTTGCCGTTCTCGTCTTTCTTGCCCCAAAGTTTTATTTCTTCCTCCTTGGCACACTTGATGCCTCTCTTGCGCATCTCCTTGTTGTTCTCGATTTCTGTCTCAGGAAACTTTCCGTCCTTCCTGAAGATGATGTTGAAGCAAAGACCGAAGACGCAAAGAGCTATGAGTATTACAGATGCGATCAGTATCTCCATTATTTCATCAATAATATCCTAGTTGATGAAGCTTGAACTGATTTCTTCGTAATTGTATACCTTGCTGATAATGTCTGCAAACATTTCAGTCATAGAGAGGACTGTGATCTTGCTCTTGTTCTTCTCAGGATCAGTGCTCAATGGAATTGTGTCAGTGACAATCACTTCCTCGAGAGCAGACTCTGCGATTCTTTCATATGCCGGGCCTGAGAATACAGGGTGTGTCGCGCAGGCACGTACGCTGAGCGCTCCCATATCCTTAAGGACATTGGCCGCTTTGGCAAGTGTTCCCGCAGTGTCGATCATATCATCCACGATGACGATATTCTTTCCTGCTACATCTCCGATGGCTGTGATCGATGCCACGACATTTGCCTTTTCGCGTGATTTGTGACAGATGACCACAGGACACTCGAGGTATCTTGCATATGCATTGGCTCTCTTTGCACCACCCATATCAGGAGCAGCTATAGCGAGGTTCTCGATGTTAAGAGACTTCAGGTAAGGAAGGAATACTGCGCTGGCATAGATGTGATCTACAGGGAAATCAAAGAATCCCTGAATCTGATCTGCGTGAAGGTCACAAGTCATTACTCTGTCGCATCCAGCAGCGTGAAGCATATTGGCTACGAGCTTTGCACCGATCGACACTCTTGGTTTGTCCTTGCGGTCCTGTCTTGCCCATCCGTAGTACGGCATTACGGCAATGACCCTGTGTGCAGATGCTCTCTTGGCTGCATCAGCCATCAGGAGAAGCTCGAAAATGTTGTCTGTAGGTGGGAAGGTCGACTGAACGATGAATACGGTCGCACCTCTGACGCTTTCATTGAATGACGGCTGGAATTCTCCGTCACTGAAAGTGAGTACGTCGGATGCGCCGAGCTCAAGATTCAGGTGCTTGGCTACCTTCAATGCAAAATCCTTTGACGCCCTGCAGGCGAACAGCTTCATTTTATGTTCCTTAATCATCGTATTTGAGGGTTTTGGTTTACTTCAATGTTTCCAGTACCGAACCTATGTAGTTCAGGATTTCTTCGCGTCCCATACCTGTTTCCGACGAACTGATGAATGTCGGAGGAAGCTCTTCCCAGAATTCAAGTATCTGAGCCTTCATCTTCTCGATCTGTGCTTCCAGTGCCTTAGGACCGCTCTTGTCGCCTTTTGTGAAAATAATGGCGAACGGAATGTTGCTCTGTCCCAGTTCTGTGAGGAAGTCCATATCCACCTGTCCGATGTCGTGACGCGAATCTATCAGGACAAAGAGCATAACCATTTCCTGGGAAAGATTGATATAGTTACGGATGACCTGCTCGAGCTTCTGCTTGGCTGTGGCTGACATCTTGGCATATCCGTATCCCGGGAGATCGACAAGATACCACTCCCTGTTGATGAGGAAATGGTTCACCAGTCTTGTCTTTCCTGGTTTGCTGGATGTCATCGCAAGCTTCTTGTTGCGACAAAGCATATTGATCAGGGATGACTTGCCGACATTGGATCTTCCGATAAAGGCAAATTCAGGAAATTTCTGCTTAGGCTTCTCGGATATCCTCGTGCTGCTGCCTGAGAAAAGTGCTTCGTTGATCTTCATACTTCTTTCCGGTAACTGAATCAGTCGGCAAAGATATGAAAAATTGCGGAATCAGCAGGTTGAATCCATATTATTTTTCTATGAAAAAAATTAAATGGCTTCAGATGGTGCATATATCGGATTTTTTACTAAATTTGTTGCGGTTGAACAAAAATGTAATGGAAAAGGAATTTATTGACCTATTTGAGTTTCAGACACGTCTTAAACAGGGGATAGAATGTCTTTTTCCGACCCGTTTGTGGGTGAAGGCCGAAGTTAGCGCAGTAAAGGCGCGAAACGGAGGCCATTGTTATATAGAGCTGTCCCAAAGCGATGAAAAGGGCCTTGTTGCCAAGGCCAATGCCATAATCTGGGCTTCAAGATATCGTTTCATCGCCCCTTATTTCGAGTCTGTCACAGGTTCGCCTATCTCCGAGGGTATGATGATTCTCGTGGAGGTTCAGGCTAATTACAGCCAGCTCTATGGCTTTTCTCTGATTGTCAATGATATCGATCCGGAGTATTCGCTTGGAGTCAAGGAACTTGAAAGGCAGAAGACCATAGAGCGTCTCGGCAAGGAAGGGCTTATGGAAATGCAGAAAGGGCTTTCTCTTCCGCTCCTGCCATATCGTCTGGCGGTGATTTCAGCTGAGGATGCGGCCGGATACCGTGATTTCATACGCCATATTGCTGAAAATCCGTATGGCTTCGAGGTGTGTCTGGACCTGTTTCCGGCCTTGATGCAGGGCGCAGATTGTCCGCAGTCGATAATATCGGCAATGGATGCAGTGCTGGAGAGTGCGGGTGATTATGATGCAGTCCTGATTCTGAGAGGAGGCGGAGCGAAGCTTGACCTGGCCTGTTATGATGATTACGGACTTGCTGCCGTCATTGCCCAGTATCCGCTGCCTGTGCTGACTGCCGTCGGTCACGATCAGGACTTCCACGTGTGTGATATGGTGGCTTATGAATATCTCAAGACCCCGACTGCCCTTGCGGACTTTATCCTTTCTATCTATGAGGATGAAGATGCAAGGCTTTCTTCTTTCCAGACACGTATGAGACTGGCTTTCGGGGGAAGGATTTCAGCTATGGAATCTGCTCTGGATGTACTGCGTTCCCGTGTCAGAGGAGGTTTTGCTCTGAAGGTGGCGGCAATGGAATCTGCATTGACGGTGCTGCAGACCAGAATTTATGCTTCGGATCCGAGGAGGATACTTGAAAAGGGATATGCTCTGGCATTGGATGGCAGCGGTCGTGTGATTTCAGGAGCTTCAGGACGGAGAGCGGGCGACAAGGTGTCTGTGATGTTCAATGACGGAACATTGGATTGTTTAATAGAGAATGTGAGATGAAAGGGGAATTTGATTATGCGAAGGCCGTAGAGGAACTGGAGGCAATCGCTTCGAAGGTCGAGGATCCTCAGACGGGGATTGATGATATTGACAGATATATAAAGAGATCGGAGGAACTGATCTCTGCCTGCCGTGCTTATCTGCGAGGCGCAAGGGAAAAACTGGATTCGATGAATAACTGATATACTGATAATATGAGTGTTAAAAAGACAATGATCTATGATCACGACGAATGGCTTGTTCCATACAAGGAGGCCATTGACAAGAGACACGATATGATCGCACGTACCAAGGAAAGGCTGTCTGTGGACGGTTCTCTCTCCAAGGCTATGAACAATCATATGTATTATGGTCTCCATCGTGACGGTAAAGGAAATTGGGTATTCCGCGAGTGGGCTCCCAATGCGACAAAGATATATCTGATAGGAGAGTTCAATAACTGGAAGCGCACGGAAGCATATTCGTTGAAGCCTTTAGGGGGCGGAAACTGGGAGATCGTTCTCCCGTCAATGTTTCTCGAGCACGGTACCCTTTACAAACTTTATATAGAGTGGAAGGGAGGTGGTGCAGAGAGACTTCCGGCTTATCTGACCCGCGCCGTACAGGATCCGATAACCAAGACCTTCTGTGCTCAGGTATGGGATCCTTTCGTGAAGTACGAGTGGCAGAACCCGTCTCCGGGCAGGAGATCTCATCCTCTTATCTATGAATGCCATATCGGAATGGCGGCTGAGGAGGAGAAGGTCGGCACTTTCGAAGAGTTCCGTCTGAATGTGCTTCCGAAGATCGCAGAACTGGGATATGACACCCTTCAGATAATGGCACTTCAGGAGCATCCGTACTATGGGTCGTTCGGCTATCAGGTGGCCAATTTCTATGCCCTCAGTTCCCGTTTCGGAACACCAGAGGAGTTCAAGGCGCTGGTGGACGATGCTCACGGACTGGGAATAGCTGTGGTTATGGATATCGTCCATTCTCATTCTGTGGACAACGAGGCGGAGGGACTGGGACTGTTCGATGGAACTGAAACCCTATATTTCTATGACGGATGGCAGGGGCATCATCCTGCCTGGGGCTCGCGATGCTTCGACTACGGCAAGGACGAGACAAAATATTTCCTTCTTTCGAACTGCAAGTATTGGATGGAGGAGTATCATATAGACGGATTCCGCTTCGATGGAGTGACCAGTATGCTTTACTGGGATCACGGCTTGGAGAAGGCGTTCGTGGGCTATGAGAATTATTTCAATCAGGGCGTTGATGAAAATGCAGTGACATATCTTGCATTGGCCAATATGCTTATCCGCGAAGTGAATCCCGATGCGTTCACGATTGCCGAGGATGTCAGCGGTATGGCAGGTCTCGCAGCTCCGTTCGAGATGGGAGGCGTCGGCTTCGACTTCCGTATGAGTATGGGCGTGGCTGACAATTGGATCAAATGGATCAAGGAACTCTCTGACGATCACTGGAGTGTGGGAGAGATCTGGTGGCAGCTCACCAACAAGCGTGAGGACGAGAAGACCATAAGTTATGCTGAGTGCCACGACCAGGCAATGGTGGGAGACAAGACCATCGCTTTCCGCCTTATGGACGCCGAGATGTATACCTCTATGAACAAGGAATCACAGTCTCCTGTAGTGGACAGAGGAATGGCTCTTCATAAGATGATACGTCTGGTGACAATGGCAACCTGCGGCAACGGATACCTTACATTTATGGGTAACGAGTTCGGTCACCCTGAGTGGATCGATTTCCCTCGAGAAGGAAACAACTGGTCATACAAGCACGCAAGAAGGCAGTGGTCATTGGCCGAACCGGACTATCTCAGATACAGATATTTGAGAAATTTCGACAAGGCAATGATAGCTCTGGCGCGTCAGGAAGCCATTCTTGATGAAAAGCCTGAACTTTTTGTGCAGGATGAAGAAAAAAAGATTCTTATATTCCAAAGAAATAATTGTATCTTTGCGCTCAATTTCCACCCTGTCTCATCTTTTGCCGATTACGGCTTCGCTGTTCCGGCTGGAAAATATGAGGTGGTGCTCAGCTCGGATGAAGCTTGTTAACCTGGAATACTCGCTCAAGCGTGAGATCATCGCGGCGAACGAGACAGGTGCGTACTGCAACACGTCCATCGTGACCTGCAATACGAGACGTTATCACGGACTGCTGGCTGTACCTGTGGCTGAACTGGGTGGCGGAAAGTATATGCTTCTTTCTTCTCTGGATGAAAGCCTTGTTATGGGTGGAAAGCAGTTCAACCTCGGTATCCACTGTTACGGTGATACTTACGAACCAAGAGGTCATAAGTACATCATCGACTTCGATGACAATCCGGTACCGGTAGTGACCTACAAGATCGGTGGAATCATTTTCACCAAGACCATTATGATGGTTCCGGACAATGATCAGGTACTCATCAAGTATGAGCTTCATTCAGCTCCAGGAAAGATTTCGCTCCAGCTCAAGCCTTTCCTTGCGTTCAGAAGCGTGCACAGCCTGACAAGCCAGAACTCGGAGGCATATACTGCATTCGAGGAGGTGGACGGAGGAGTTTCCTTCTGTCTTTACAACGGCTTCCCGGCTCTTAATCTCCAGACTTCAGCAAAGGCTGCATTCAAGTATCAGCCTTACTGGTACAATGGAGTGACTTATTCTGACGAGTATCGTCGTGGATTCGACTGTCGTGAGGATCTTTTTGTTCCTGGTACAATCTCACTCGAGATGAAGCCTGGTGAGACTGTTGTGTTCTCTGCTTCAGTAAATGAGATCAATCCTCGTGGCCTTAAGAGAAAGTTCACAGACACTCTGAAGAAAATGGATGTGATCGAGGACTACCACGACCTTCTCGTACGTAATGCAGAAATGTTCAAGTGTCACAATGGCGACAGGGCTCAGATCAATGCCGGATTCTCTTGGCTTGAGACCGGTCTTCTCCGCGAAACCATCGTTTCACTTCCTGGACTTACACTCTTTGCCAACGGAGACTGTGATGAATTCGAGAAGATTCTGGACACCCTCATCGCAGATGAACAGGAACGTCTTTTCCATAGGACCACTCAGTGCGAGGCTCCTCTCAGACTTACCGAGACCCTGCAGCAGTACATACGTTTCAGCGGTAAGGAAAAGCACGTTTGGAAGAAGTATGGTGAGACCCTCAAGGGTATCATTGAAAGCTATGCTCCAGGCAGAAGAAAAGAAATAGCAATGCATCCTAACGGACTCCTCTGGGCCCAGATGGACGGTGTAGCATTGTCCTGGATGAATGCCTATGTCTACGGACGTCCTGTTACAGAGCGTGCAGGATACCAGATTGAGACAAATGCATTCTGGTACAATGCCCTTTGTTTCGCCATCGATATGGAGAACAAGTACGGTCCTCGCAAGAGTGAATTCGTAGAGCGTTGGACTCCTGTACGTGACCTCGTGAAGGAAAACTTCCAGCCTACATTCTGGAAGCCTGAGTGGGGCTATCTTGTGGATTATGTAGGCAACGGTCCTCAGGATCAGGCTGTAAGACCAAATATCCTCTTCCCGATCTATCTCGAGTATTGCCCGGTGGATGACGAAGTGATTTCGGAGGTAGTGATGACCATCAACGATGAGCTCGTTACAAAGAGAGGTCTCAGATCGCTTTCTCCAAGAAACGAAGCCTACAGAGGTGTATATGAAGGATCGCAGATCGACCGTGACCTCGCATATCACCAGGGCTGCGCATTCCCTGCACTTCTCGCACCATATATTGACCTTTGCTTCAGAATGATGGGCGAGGCTTTCTATGGAAGAGCCAAATATCTCGTTGAAGGATTCTTCGAGGACATCAGCAAGCACGGAGTAGGTGCATTCTCAGAGCTTTATGACGGTGACCCACCGCACGAGCCGCACGGAGCCATCGCATCTGCTATGAGTACAGCCGCTTTGCTGAGGATTTTACATATTATGGAACAATATAATTAGAAGGAGGACAGATAATGAGAGTTCTAATGTTCGGATGGGAGTTTCCTCCTCATATTGCAGGAGGTCTCGGAACAGCTTGCTACGGTATGACCAAAGGTCTGGCCTACAACGATGTAGAGGTGCTTTTCGTAATGCCTTCAGCCTCTGGTGATGAGGATGAGAGCGCAGTGAAGATCATCAATGCCAGTGACGTTGCAGTCGATACTGTAAGCGCCACTGTGGATGAGTTCCTCGGAAAGGTTCAGTTCGTGCACATCGGCACCAATATGGTCCCTTATGTAGACCCGAGCGACTTCAAGACAATCGTTGAGGAAGAGCGCAAGAGGCAGATCAAGGGCTTCCGTGTGCAGTACGGCCAGAAATATAAGTTTTCTGGAAAATACGGTGCGAACCTTATGGAAGAGGTTGCGCGCTATGCAATGGTCGGAGCTACAATCGCAATGCAGTATAAGGATCAGTTCGATGTGATCCACGCTCACGACTGGCTTACATATCTTGCAGGTATCGCAGCAAAGCAGCTTACAGGAAAGCCTCTTGTAGTTCATATGCACGCTACATCGTATGACCGTGCGAGTGATGATCAGGTGGATACACGCGTGGTAGATCTCGAGACAAAGGGTATGATGGCAGCCGACAAGGTGATGGCTGTAAGTGAGCTTACAAGAAACATCTGCATCAATCGTTATGGTATCGAGCCTGAGAAGGTCGTGGCAGTTCACAATGCAGTGGATTTCAGCGGCCGTGAGAAACTTGAGGTCGAGAGAAACGTCAAGGAGAAGGTGGTTACCTTCCTTGGTCGTGTGACTTACCAGAAGGGACCTGAGTATTTCATTGAGGCTGCTGCAAAGGTTCTCAAGAGATGCAATAATGTACGTTTCGTGATGGCAGGTAGCGGCGATATGCTCAACAGATGTATCCGTCACGTCGCAAGACTCGGAATTTCAGACAGATTCCATTTTACAGGCTTCCTCCGCGGTAAGGAGGTACATAAGATGTTCGCCCTTTCGGATGTCTATGTAATGCCTTCGATCTCAGAGCCTTTCGGTATATCGCCGCTCGAGGCTATGCAGACTAATGTGCCTTCGATCATATCAAAGCAGTCCGGATGTGCCGAGATTCTCAAGTATGCACTCAAGGTGGACTTCTGGGAAAGATCAAGGGTATTTATCAGGAAGTAATTGACAAAAACTAAATTAACCATATTATGAAAAAGAGTATATGTCTGTATTTTCAGGTTCATCAGCCAAACAGATTGAGATTATACAGATTCTTTGACATCGGAAAGGATTCGCATTACTATGACGATTTCGCAAACAGGACTATCCTCCGCAGGGTAGCCCAGAAGTGCTATCTCCCAATGAACGCCCTGCTTCTCGAGCTCATTGAGGCCAACAAGGGTGCATTCAAGGTGGCATTCTCTATCTCAGGTTCAGTCCTCGAGCAGTTCGACAGATATGCACCGGAGGTAATCGAGAGCTTTCGCAAGCTCGCTCAGACCGGCAGCGTGGAGTTCCTTTCAGAGACTTATTATCACTCACTCGCATCTCTTGCATCTCCGATCGAGTTCAAGAACCAGGTGCTCAAGCACAAGGCAGCCATCGAACATTATTTCGGTGTAACTCCTAAGGCTTTCCGCAACACTGAGCTCATATATTCGGATGCAATCGGTGAGATGGTTTATGATATGGGCTTCAAGACAATGCTTACAGAAGGTGCAAGACACGTCCTCGGATGGAAGAGCCCTAACTTCATCTATAGCTGCGCTCAGGCTCCAAGCCTCAAGCTTCTTCTCAAGAACTCTTCGCTTAGCGATGATATCGCATTCCGTTTCTCAGACAGAGGATGGTCTGACTGGCCTCTTACCGGTGAGAAATATCTCGGCTGGATCAAGTCTGCTGCTCAGAACGATGAGATCGTGAACCTTTTTATGGATTACGAGACATTCGGAGAGCACCAGAAGGCTGCAAGCGGAATCTTCGACTTTATGAGAGCTCTTCCTGAGATCGTAATCAAGGATGGAGAATTTGAATTCGTGACACCTACTCAGGCTGCCAAGAAGCATCGTCCTGTCGGAGATCTCGATGTTATGGATCCGATCTCTTGGGCGGATGAAGAGCGTGATGTGACAGCTTGGCTTGGTAATGAACTTCAGAATGATGCGTTCAACAAGCTCAACGATCAGGCAGAGAAGCTCGCTCTTCTCAATGATGAGGCTCTCTGGTCTGACTTCGGTCATCTTCAGGAGAGCGACCACTTCTATTATATGTGTACAAAGTTCTTCTCAGACGGAGCTGTGCATAAATATTTCAACCCGTATGATACTCCATATGAGGCGTTTATCAACTATATGAACGT